>CAZPBO010000098.1:0-2310 GCA_964584815.1 uncultured Planctomycetota bacterium | reverse complement strand
CAAGACAGATGTTTATCAGCATCTGGCGTATCTCAAGATTTTCGGGAGCCAGAGAGAGAAGCCTTTCAAGAACATCTTTTGCCTCCTGTAGGCGATTCATGCGCCAAAATCCGCGCGCAACAAAGAGTCCTTCCTGAACCGCGCCCTCCTTATTCTTCTTGGCAAGGTAAAACTCAAAGAGTTTCTGATGGAGGCTGAAGTTACGGGGAGCAAGGTCAAGCGCCTTTTTGTAAAGGGCGAGGGCGTCCTCGTCGGCTCCTTCTTCAAGGAGAGCGTCAGCGAGTGCGGCGTACTCCATAGCCGCTTCTTGTGTGCTGCCCGCCTTCTCATAGAGTTCCGCAAGACGGTTATGGAGAACGCTTGATGGTGGCAGGGTTGCAAGAAGGCTTTTGTAAATCTTTATAGCCGTCTGCAGGTCACCTTCGTTGGCGAACTGGTCGGCGACAACCACCATCTCCTTTACGGAGAGCGGTTCAAGATAATGCGCCTGCGCCAGAAGTGCCAGCACCTTGCAGACCTCAAACTTGCCCAGTCCGCTCTTTTCCACTATCTGCTCCACCGTCCTTTTGCCATCCACCAACTCCACTATCGCCGCCACCACCTCTTTTGTGGTTCCCGCTTTTTCGGCAATATCGGGTGGCTCAGCGTAGGGGTCGCGCACCCTGAATATAACCTGCATAGACGGTATTATGGAATGAATCAGTTGCCACTCGTCAATGCGCCGCGCTGCCTCCATTATTATTGACTGCACATTGAAAGTTATCGGTCTGCCCAATTTGGCAGGGTCAAAAAACTCGCCTTTAGGCTCACCAGGAACAAACTCAAATTTTGCGTCCTTCCAACTGAAAACATCAAAAATCTCTTCTTCTATCTGGTGTCTGACCGCCTTTTCAATCTCTTCCGCCGTCACAATACCCATGTCAATAAGTGCCTGTCCCAACATCTCCCCGGTCATCTTCTGCCGCGCGAGCGCCATATCCAACTCCACAGGCGTTATCTTCTTCTCCCGCAGCAGTATCTCTCCAAGACGCGGATATTTCTTCTCCCCCGAAACCAGAAGACGCACCCCCTCCTTGCTGAAATATATGTCCATCCGCCGCCTGCCGCTCCAAATGGTGAGAGTCCCCTCTTGCTGGTTCATAGCAAGCGTTTGAAATATGTCCGCAAGGTTTATGTCCCTTAAATCTCCTCGCAGTGTCACATACTCTCCCCCATTTGTCCCCAACATTATAAGTTGCCCGCTTGTTGTGTCAAGCCTTTGAAGCATCGGTTATCTGCCATCCGTTTCTCTGTTGGCTTGTTGACTTAAGAGTTAGAAAGTGTATAGTGTTTGGGAACTGCATAAGGGTTTTTCTTATGGAGCAGCGGATTGTCAAGACGGTATGGGACGCTTTTGCGCTTTTCTGGCGTGGGCGCGATATTTTCAGAGCCATCTACCAGCGCTTCCGCCACGAGGAGAAAAGACTCCAGAAGCGGATGCGCAGCGAGACACTCCGCTCGCTCTACAAAGAAATAGGTTTTGATGAACTGCAAAAACTGCGGGATGAGTGTGTTGCGCCTTCTGCTGCCAGACTGCGAGAAGCCGCACCCCGCATTGGAACCAAAGCAGCCACCGCTCTGGCGGGAAATCTCTCAGTGATATATCACCGAATTTCCCTTCTTATAGAGTACAGCATTGCTTTGCAGGAAGGGCGTGGCAGAGATGCGGTGGACGATTCGCGCGCCGCACTACTGCGATACATGGAAGAAACTCACCGTCTTATAAGGGTGTGCGAACGCCTCTTTGAGGAACTCGCATCCTTCCTGCGTTATGAGACCTTTTTTATCCGCTCCCTTTATCTCCACTGGCAGACAGTCTCTTCCGACAGGGACACACTTCGCACAATTTACCGTAAGATGTATGCTGGTGGAATGGCTGAAGGGCTGCTTGAGGTGGCAGAGGACTTCCTGCGCAGCGGTTTTTATATGCGGGCAAAGGAGGTGCTTGAAAAGACGCGCTCAAGACTGCGTCTTATTAAGAAGGAAGAGCAAAGGAGCAACCTTGAGGCACGCTTAAGAAAACTTCAGTTGGAAGCGGAAAATGCGCTTGACAGGACATTGGGAGGCGTCTGATGGAGAAAACAACCGATATGGGCAGCGAGTTGGCTGCTTATCTTTCGTGGGTGCTGGCTGTTGCTATTATGCTCTTTGTGCCGGGTATCCTTCTGTGGGGGGTTTCGCGTCTGCTGCGGCGGATAGAGGCAGGAGTCCTTTTGGCAATCTTTGTGGGACTGCTATGCGTGGCAGCCGGTGCTGCCATATTTTATGGGC
>CAZPBO010000097.1:2996-4199 GCA_964584815.1 uncultured Planctomycetota bacterium | reverse complement strand
TCGTTAACACATCCAACTACGATGGAAACAACAATAATGTCCGATTGCTCACTGCCTATACGAACAACACTCCTCTTGTGCGTGAGCCGGGTAAATTTGAGGTCTGGGTAGAAAAGCCGTCAGGATATCCCGAACTTTGGTATCAGTTGCACGCATATGGTTACGGCGGTGATGTGACAAGCGAGATAGTGCTGCGGGTTCGTATGCGTGACTATTTCTCGCGCTGGAATATATACGCCGACAACGGCTGGGTGGTGGTGGACGACCCCAACAAGTGGTATGGACGCGTGCATGTTAACTCTTATCTGGGCTTCCGAAACCACGTGCCTGGCAGTATGGCGATATCGCAGTCCCATTATCGTCTGAACGGCAGCAGAACCAATTTCATTCTTTACAATCCGCGGTCGTACAGTTTCATCGGAGCGCAGTTTTTTGAGACGGTTACAACAGCGCACTCTACTCAAAACAGTTTCAAGGATTACCACGAGAGTGGTGGTGCGCGGCAGGCAATCTTTTACAAGAAACCCGAAACCAATGTCGGCGAGATAGACTTTCCAGGGGTAGGAGATTTACACGATAAAGCGCAATGGGTGCGCCAAGGCGCTACATCCTATACCCTCAAGAGAGGCGCTGCTACTGTTGGCAGACTCTACATCGGTCCACGGGGTATCTCGGTTGATAGACAAACTAGCAAACGCATCCTGATGTATATCCAGTTTGCTGGATACGATGCATCAGGCAACGCAAGGATAAAGTTCAGACTGCTTTATGACGGGGACAACGATTTTAAGTCCGGCAGCACATATTATGCTGGCGACTCAGGCGACACCCAGATTTGGCCTACATCCGGCAAATGGGACACCCGCACATTCTCAAACGCTTTTGTTGTGCACAACGAAGATGATATACCGTATCTGCAAGGGAATGTGGGCGGGCGCGTCACGGTCATCTCCGAAAAAGGCGAAGTTTTCATCACTGACGACATAGTTTATGTTGACCAAGACGGTGACCCTGCTGTCTCCCTCACCTCAAACGGTCTGGAAGAGAACGACAACTACGATGGCGACTCAACTCTGGGTGTGATAGCCAAGAAGAATGTATATCTGACCAACGCTTCAAACGCCAACGCATACGGCAGTGCGACAGGTGATGACGACCTGCTCATATGCGGTGCCTATGCCTCCGGAGTCGGCGGCAGTGATA
>CAZPBO010000097.1:0-2896 GCA_964584815.1 uncultured Planctomycetota bacterium | reverse complement strand
CTGATGACTAACCCGCCGCCACATTATCTGGAGGTGAATATGCCGCTGTATGTCGGTTGGCAACTGGTGCGCTGATGGAGGAAACTTAAGATGCGTCGCGGCTTCACATTGATTGAGGTCATAATCGTTCTTGCGATAATCACGGTTCTGATGGCGAGTGTGGGGCTTGCGCTGGCGGAAATTCTGGATGCATCCGATTTTGCGCGCAACTTAAATATCGCCAACTTTGAAAGCCAACGCGCTTTGACTGAAATTTGCCGCACGCTCACCGCCTCCTCACGCCGCAATAACTCCCCTTACCGCCCGCGTAACTACAACGGCGAACTCGCCTTCCGAATAGTTCGCGATTTTGACTCATCAGAAGAAAGAGCCGTTTACGCAGACTTCTTCGTTTGTTACTATCTTGACAGCAACACCCACACACTTCGCCGTCGTTTTCGTATCCCTAACGGTTCCAACCCCGGTGCAATCATTACAGGTCCTCATCCCTACTACAGTGCGTGGCAGCAGATTCAGCAACTTTTCCCAGGACCTGCAGACCAAGAGGTGGGACGGTTCATAACGAACTTCTCCTTCAGTGTTGATTCTGACACAGGTGTGGTTTCGGTGAGCATTTTGGCGACGGTTGGAAGCGGTAAAACGCAGGCATCTATTAGGAAAGGCGCATCTGTTCGTCCATTCAATATAGACTGACACGGCTCATTTTTAAGTCGTTGCTTTTTCCCTTTTACGGCAGCGGCTCAATCGCTATACTTTCCCACACTTTGGTGTTAGGAGGTTTCCTATGCGCTTTTTGTTGGGTTTTGTTGTTGCGGCTCTGGTTGTGGGATGTGGTCCCACAGGACCGGCGCGTCTTTTCACTGTCAAGTGGCGCAAAGGCGATATGTTGCTCTGCACAGGTAAGATGACACAAAACGCTTCCGTCAAGGGCAAGAACGGCAAGAAAGCCAATATGAGCAGTGATATGGAGTTCTGTTTTGAAGGAAAGGTTTTGGATGTTGACAAGGACGGAGTTGCCACACTTGAATGCCGCTTCACAAAATACACTATGAATATGACGACGCCTGGTGGGGTGCAGAAGATTGACCTTCTCAAGGAATTGAGAAAGTCCTCACCGCGTCTGGTGAAGAATGAGCGGAATAAACTCTTGGCTGAAATGATGAGGGGACCGTTTAAGATGAGAGTTGACAAGTTCTTTGCCGCAAAGATTAAAGGGAAAGGCGACTTCTGGCAGACATTCGGTGGGGGGCAGATGGGGCAGGCGGCTTTTCCCCCAAAACCTATGCGTGTTGGAGAGTCGTTTACCCGCAAGTTTGACTTTGACATCGGCAGGATGATGGGAGGTGAAGGCGCCTTCAATATGACGGTCGCCGTCACACTGGAGGCGGCAACCGACAAAACAGCGTCCTGGAGCCTCGCACTTAAAAGATTTAAGATGAATTTCCACGCAAAAGGTATGAAGATGCGCTGTAAGGTTCCTGTTTACTCCGGCAGAATGCATTGGGATGCGAGAGAACGGTTGCTCAAAAACAGCACGCAGATGACTATGGTTATGACTATGAACATGATGGATACGCAGATAGAAACCACCTCCGTTATGGATGCAAACATAACTTGCAAGATAACGCCAGCAAAGTGAGTCCTTTCCTGTAACGGTTGAACGCACCGTTTTTCAACGGTAAAATGGTGCGCGTAGTTGAGGAGTGCAAATTATGCCGCTTTTCGCTAAATGCTACGCTTATGAGCGGGCGAAAATCGCCATCCGCGAAGGTTACTACCCATACTTCCCCGTCGTGGAGGAAAACCTCGGACCTGAGGTCGTCATAAATGGCAAGCGGGTCGTGATGACAGGTTCAAACAATTACCTTGGACTCGCCAACCATCCAAAACTCAAGGAGGCGGCGATAGAAGCAATCCGCCGTTTCGGAACCACCTGCTCAGGCAGCCGCTATCTCAACGGCACCCTCTCCCTCCACATAGAATTGGAGGAAAAGTTGGCTGATTTTCTGGGGAAGGAGTCGTGTCTTGTCTTCACCACAGGTTTTCAAACCAATCAAGGCACGATAGCGCCGCTTGTAGGACGCGGAGAGGTCATCTACTGCGATAGAGAAAACCACGCCTCAATAATAGAAGGATGCCGCCTCTCCTTCGGCACCACAAAGAAATTCCGCCACAACGATACAGAACATTTGGCGGAACTTCTGGCACAGGACTCCCCTGATACGGGCAAATTGATAGTTGTGGATGGCGTTTTCAGTATGAGCGGAGATTTGGCACCGCTACCCGAAATCGTGCGCCTCGCCAAACAGCATAAAGCACGCGTCATGGTGGACGATGCTCACGGGGTGGGAGTTATGGGACAAGGGGGACGCGGCACCGCACACCATTTCGGCGTTCAGAACGATGTTGACCTCATCATGGGCACATTCAGCAAATCGTTTGCGTCCATAGGCGGCTTCATTGCAGGCGAAGAGGATGTGATACATTATATAAAGCATCATAGCCGTGCGATGATATTCTCGGCGGCTATGTCGCCACCGGCGGTCGCCGCCGTCATCGCCGCCCTTGATGTCATCAAAGATGAGCCCGAACGCATCACGCGCCTCCACAAAAACGCGCAAAAAATGCGTGAAGGTTTCAAACAGATGGGATTCCGCATCCGAGAGACCGTCACGCCAATTGTTCCAGTCTTTATTGGGGACGAGATGAAGACATTCTGGTTTTGCAAGGCGTTGTTGGAGGAGGGGGTCTACGCAACGCCGATAATCAGTCCTGCTGTGCCACCTGACCAGACGCTTGTGAGAACATCTTATATGGCGACGCATACAGACGCGCAACTTGATTATGTCCTTGAAGTTTTTGAGAAGTTAGGCAAAAAATCCGCCATCATTTGAGG
>CAZPBO010000096.1:0-4407 GCA_964584815.1 uncultured Planctomycetota bacterium | reverse complement strand
CGGGGCAGACGCGGGAGTTGGGCGGGGCGGCGAACTCAACAGGACAGCGGCAGAAGAGTTTGGTGCGGGTCTTAAGTTGTAGATGCACCTCAAGACCGATAACCGCTTCAAGTTCGCTCATTACTCCACCTCTCAAGTTGGACTTTGACAACAGAGCGTATGGGGCGCACTATGCGCAGTGCAACGCGCTCATCTGAAAAACCTACAGCGTGGAAAAAACTCCTCCCCGCTTCGTCCTCCGCCACCACCGTTAGATTGTAAACATTTGGAAACCGCTCAATCACCCGCTGTAGCAGCATCCTACCGATGCCGCGACGATGATATTCCGGATGCACCAGAATATCAGGAACATAGGCGTTGAAGCAGCCATCCGATATAACGCGGGCGAGCCCCACAAGCCGTTTCCCGTCCCAAGCCGACACCACAAGGTCGGAACGCTCCAGTGCGGATTTGAGCAACCGTGGACGCATCCAGTGGAGCCACCTCACTTTCATATACAGTTGACGAACCTGTTTAAGGGGAATAACTTCAGCGCCCTCACGCAATTTTATATCGCTCATCCGCTTTCCTCCTCCAATGTTATCTCCTGAACAGAAGCATTCTGGGTCGGAAGCCATCTGATAAGAGGTTGCGGAGCGCGTGCGACCACATAGAGTTTGCCTCCCTCCACCCACTGCCGAAGCACCCGCCCTTGCTTGTGCAGCGTTGTTATCACCCCATTGCTCAACGGCACCACCACCTTTACCGTCTTCCAGTCCCGCTCTATCGTCTGCGAAACCGCCGCCTCAAGCCGCTGTATCCCCTCACCTGTTTTGGCACTCACAACTACCGCATCCCTACCGCGGGTCAGCAAAGTCAACTCCAGCGGGTCTTTTATCCTGTCGGCTTTGTTGAGGACAAGAAGCCGCCGAATGCCGCCTGCGCCTATCTCATCCAGCACATCCTCAACAGTCTGAATCATCACCTCCGCCGCAGGGTCAGATGCATCCACAACCTGTATAAGTAGGTCGGCGTGCAGCGCTTCCTCCAATGTCGCGTGGAATGACGCCACAAGATGATGTGGTATGCTGCGGATAAAACCGACAGTGTCTGATAGAAGCACCTCTTTGCCGTCGGGCAGGCGCCACAGCCGCGTGCGGGTGTCCAGCGTCGCAAACAGTTTTGAGGAAACAAGTTGCTTATCACCTGTTAGGCGATTAAGGAGGGTAGTTTTGCCCGCATTCGTGTATCCGACAAGACAGGCTTGGAAGTGCGAACGCGCCTCAACAAGACGACGCCGGTGACGGTCTATCGCTTCCAACTGTTTGCGCAACTCAAAAATGCGCCGTTTGATAACCCGACGGTCCTCCTCTATCTGCTTCTCTCCAGGACCACGCAACCCGATGCCACCTGTTATGCGCTCAAGGTGCGTCCAACGCCGTCTCAAACGCGGCAACTCATACTCCAACTGCGCCAACTCCACCTGCAAACGCGCCTGCTTGCTGCTCGCGTGCCGCGCAAATATATCCAGTATCAACTCCGTCCTGTCCATTATCCGCCTCTCCACCGCCCGCTCCAGATTCCTGCCCTGCGCAGGACTCAAATCGCTGTTGAATATCACCACATCCGCAGCAACACGCTCACACAACCTCTCCAATTCCTTCACCTTACCCCGCCCTATGTAAAACGCCGCATCCACAACATCTCTCCTCTGCACCAACTCACCCACCACCTCCTTCTCCGCCGTCTCCGCCAAACTCCTCAACTCATCCAGCATACTCTCATCCAGTCGCCCTTCTTTCTTGGGAAAAACCGCCACCAAAACCGCTCTCTCCTTCCCCTCCTTCCTAACCTCAAACGCTTCCTTCATACACAAAACCCTCACAAGTTGAAAATTATCTCAGGACGAAACGCCTCCCGTGGCAACTTCAGCGCCTTATCTATCGCCTCAATCATCTTCTCCTTATCATCAGGCAAACGCCCATCAAGCCAGATATAGTTTGAAATATGGTCAGTCAAGAAGCGGCATCTACAGGTTATCCCCTCAATCAGAATGCGCAACTCACTCAGCGCCTCATATGGGCTTAAAAGTTGAAACTCCCCATTTCTGAACGCCTGCCACAACGGCGTGTTCGGAACTGGCACCGTCGTCCTTATACGCACAAAATCCGGCTCAATGGCGTTTATGACTTCCGCGGACTCCCTTGCGTGAATCTCGCTGCGTTGCCTTCCGGCAATTCCCACCATCACATACTCGCTCAACTCAATGCCCGCCTCCTTGACCATTCTGCCCGCTTTGATATGCTCTTGTGGTGTGGCGCCTTTGCGTATCCGCTCAAGTGTCAGTGCGTCCCCCGACTCAATGCCAACATGTAGTCGCTTAAGTCCCGCCCGACGCAGGCGGACAAAATGCTCAATCCTTTTGCGGATTATTATCTTGCTGGCGCCGTAACTTGTGACCCTCTCAAGGCGCGGAAATGCTTCATACAGCGCACCCAACACGCGCTCCAGTTGCTCTGTGCGCATTATTATCGTGTTGCCGTCAGGCAAAAAAACCGTGCGCACAGTATCCGCCCCGTAAAACAGGCGCGCAAGACGGATGTCCTCCAATATCTCATCCACCGAACGGATACGGAAACGCTTGGATTTATACATCCCACAAAAGGTGCAGCGATTGTGCGGACAACCTATAGTGCACTGGATAAGGAGTGAGTTGGCTTCAGACGGCGGACGATAAAGGGGCTCCTCGTAACGCAATCAACTCTCCTCTAACGCTTCCTGTAATAATGATACGCAAAACAGACCACAGGTCAAGACGCCTTCCTTCCGCAGCAGGCAGACGGAATCGCGATGCGGCACTACTTTTTGGCGCTGCCACTAACCACCTTCACCTCAACAGGACCTGCTACGCGGAAGGAGAAATTCTGCTTCCAGCCAGAACGCTCCATCCGCGTCACCCCGCAGAAAAGCCTATACACCCCAGGCTTGCCAAGCCGCATCTGAAGCACAACCCTTACCTTCTTGCCGCGAGGAAGAAGATTTGTCTCTTCTGCAAGACCGGCAAACTTGTCCCCAGAGGCGGCAACACACCACACACCTGCTTCGCATCTACGCGTCGGTCTTTGGGATTTGCCCTTCTTGTTCTTGTCAGGTTCGGTTTGAACGGCTTGCGGAACCAAAAGCGCCGCCTCACCATCCAGCACCACCTCTACCTTAAATGACTCGCCTGCCTTAACAACATTAGGCACCTTTACCGCTATCCCAGAAGCCGCCTTTCCACCGCTATCCTCGGGTAACACAAGAAACTCCGCCTCAACAGATGGGGTAGGAAACTTAATGGACTCGTTTTGCAGATTTTTGGGCGCATCGTAACGCCGCGCAAGCGGATAAAAACTATCGTCTTCCCAGAAGAAACGATACGAGAAAAGACCAGGCGCTTTGGGCACCTCAATTAGGTCCGCCGTCAGTTCCACCCTGTCGCGTGCAAGCACAACAGGCGGTGGCACGAACCGCGCCTCCCCACCACCCCCAACACCTCACCCCCAACCCCACACACCAGTTCTCCCAGAAACCCCAAATAACCTGTAACTCGCACTGCTGACCGAAACCTCCCCAGAACGCGGAATCACAAACCACCCATCCGCCACAACCGTAACCCTAACACTCTTCTGCCCCGGTTTCAGCCTGGACGGCAGCAAAAGTTTGGGTTTCTTTAACTTAAGCGATTTGAGCCAGTTGTGCATAATCACAACCCCCTGCCGCCAAGCCACCTTACCGCGCTCCTTGGCACATAGCCATCCGAAAAACAACTCTTCCTGAGCCCTCACCGAATCTTTTGCGTCTTCCCCGAAAACGCGCCTCATCAGCCCGTCAGCAACCCCTTCAGGCAGATGCCCAACACGACGGCACAGCCGCTCAAGCGACTCCTTTGTCGCCGCATCCGCAGCAGAATAGACACGGTCAATCGCCTCAATAACAGCCTTACTACGGCTCGCCGCAAGTTTCTCAAGTTTCTCCAACGCCTCCCGCCGCATAAGCCAGTCATCAGACGATAAGCGTCCAAAAAGTTTCCTTATCCTATCACCATCCCCGTTGTCCTGCCCGAAAAGCCACCCAGCCATCACCAAAACCATAATAGCCATCCTGCCCATCGCCGCTCTCCTTCTTCCATTCCATTATACACACTAACTGCCCTACCTCTTCCGAAGCACTCATCATCGCGCATCAAAAACCTGTTGCCACTGTGCGGAAAATCTCATCAGAGGTATGCGCAAACGACAGATTAGATAACAGACTTCAGAGGAGGCGGACATTTCGGCTTGACAGGAACGGCGAAAGCGATTAGTTTGTAGAGAGGGGGGCGTAGCTCAGAGGGAGAGCGGCTGCTTTGCACGCAGCAGGTCGGCGGTTCGAATCCGCCCGCCTCCA
>CAZPBO010000095.1:0-4453 GCA_964584815.1 uncultured Planctomycetota bacterium | reverse complement strand
CTGCTGCATCCGCTGTATCAACCTGAAACCTCACTCCTCTGCAATCTCAACATCGTAGGGCTCATAAACCTCAACAGGCAGTTCGCGAATAAAGCGGCTCACCTCAAGCAGGGTCGCCTCATCCTGCACGCCCCATCTGCGGCTTGCGTATCGCATACGCGGAAGCGTCAGGAATAACTGCTCCTTGGCGCGGGTGCAGGCAACATAGAAGACCCGCCTTTCTTCTTCTATTTCGTCGTCAAACTGTGCGGTTCGCGGCGGCATAGCGCCTTCTGCGCACCATATCACAAAAACCGCACGCCACTCAAGCCCCTTCGCGCGGTGCACCGTGGACAGCACCAGCACCTCCTCCTCGCCAAAACCCGCCGCTAATGCTGTCTCCGCCGTCAAATTGGTCGCTATCGCTATGTGGGACAGAAACTCGCCCGCATCCTTGAAAGTGTCCGCATAATCAGCAAGCCTTTTTATATCCTCAACACGCTGCTTCCAGTCGGGATGGCGGCTCTCAAAGACCTTTTCCAGTCCTGCGGCAAGCGCTTGGCGCATCATCTCTCCGGGACCTGTTGTGCGCGCCGCAGACACCGCCTCCGCAACCCGCAAAAACTCCTTCAACCCGTTCCTTGCACGCTGCGGCTGCCGCGAAAGACCACTCTTCAGCCGCTTAAGCGGCTCCTCTGACTCCCGCGCCCACGCAAATATCTTCTGCGCCGTCTTCTCTCCAACCCCAGAGAATAACTTCAACGCTCGCGTCCACGCCATCTCGTCACGCGGATTCTCCACCAACCGCAAAAACGCTATAACATCTTTTATATGCGCACGCTCCCAGAAACGCAGACCACTGCGCACCTCAAACGGTATCCCCCGTCGCGCCAACTCCACCTGCAACTCCATCGCGTTCCAGTGCGAACGATAAAGCACCGCGATGTCGTTGAGCGGGATACCCTGCTCGCGCAACTCAAGCACCTGATGCGCCACAAATTCCGCCTGCTGCTGCACATCATCGCAGACCACCACCGCAGGCAGCGGTCCTGCAGGACGCGTCGCCACCAACTCCTTTGGAAACTGGCGGACATTGTGAGCGATGGAGGCATTAGTTAAGGCAAGCACTTCTGGGGTGGAGCGGTAGTTGCGCACAAGGCGATAGACGCGGCAGTTTTCCCATCGTTCGGGAAAGGTTATGATGTTGCGGAATTCAGCGCCGCGGAAGGAGTATATTGACTGCGCATCGTCGCCCACCACGGTGATGTTGCCGTGCGGGCGTGCCAACTCCTCCACAATCGCCGCCTGCAGCGCGTTTGTGTCCTGATACTCGTCCACAAGCACCGCCTCAAAGCGCGCTTTTATCTCACCGCCCACCTTCTCATCCCGCAGCAGTCTCAAAAAGTTTGTCAGAAGGTCGTCATAATCCATCGCAGCCGCCTCGCGCTTCCGCCTCTGGTATCTTTGGTGTATCTGCTCTATCTCCTCCAGAAACTCCACAAAGTCAGGGTATTTCTGCAGCACCACCTGCTCAATGGAGAGTATCCGGTTGGCGGCGTTGGAGTAGATATCCTGCAGCACCGATTTTGAGGGGAAGCGTTTGAGGGATTTGACGATAGGAGAGTCGGCACGACAGTGGTTTATCATCGTTGCGGCGTCGTCTGAGTCAAGTATGGTGTAGTTTGCAGGGTATGAGACAAAGGCGGCGTAGCGGCGTAGTATGTAGTTTGCAACATGGTGAAATGTGCCGCCAAGAACGGCGTCCGCCAGTGAGCCGCATATCGCGCGAACGCGTTGCAGCATTTCCCGCGCCGCACGGTTCGTAAATGTGCACAGAACCACACGCCCCGCTGGTATCCCTTTGCGCAGCATATATGCGAGGCGATGTGTCAGGGTGTGGGTTTTGCCTGTGCCTGCGCCTGCGATTATCAGAACAGGGCAAAACGGCGCCGTCACCGCCGCCCACTGCTCATCGTTCAAACTCTTACGCAAATCGTCCACCGGTTTGCGAGCCCGTCTTATCACAAATCTTTTCTTCTCCACAACTTCTCCCCAAAAGCGACCTTGAGTTTGCCGGCGAAGCGGATGGTGATATCGGGTGCGGCGGGTAGCGGCTCGCCGTCAATGTGTCCACATTCTGCGGGGCGCAAGAAAAGATGTCTGCAGCGGAAAGTTCGCACTCGTCTGTGGCGCAGATGGCGCCCGAAAACAGCGCCTGCGTGTAGAGCCAGCGCGCCAAGCCCTTCCGTATCCGACACCAAAACATCCAACAATCCGTCATCAAACCGCGCTCTATGCAGAAGCCATAACGGTCCCCCGTAATACGGCACATTCGCCACCACCACAAACCGCCCTCGCCCAACCGCTTCGCCGTCTGCAAAGACATCCATCTGTTTGTGACGCCGAAACAGCGCCTTTATTATGCCCGGAACATAGCCTGCAAAACTGACACCTTTTTTGCGCGCCGTGTGGGTTGCCTCCACTACACTGCCATCAAATCCAAACCCTCCCATCGCCACAAAAAACCTCCGCCACTGCCCAGTCTCCATCACGAAGACATCAATGTTGCGGAAGCGGCGTGCAATAAGCGCGTTCAGCGCATCTTTTGGCGTATGCAGTCCCAGACAACGCGCCGTAACATTGCTCAAACCTGCAGGCACAGCAACCACCGCTTTATCCTGTCCGAATACGCCGTTGACCACCTCATTAAATGTTCCATCCCCGCCTACAACAGCCACGACATCTGCGGTTGTGGCGCGGGCAAGATGTGCCGCATCACCCCTGTGAGATGTTCGTTCAACGACCACATCAAAACCGCAACGACGAAGCCGCGTCGCAAACGCCTCCCCCAAATCGCCACCCCTCACTCCTGCTATTGGATTCTCCACCACAAAGACGCGCATAAATGCTCCTTGCTGCAGCGCATCCTATTATGGCGCATTGATGGTGGTATGGCAACAGAGACGATTCATTCTGTCCTGTCTTGTGACCAGACAAGTTGGTATTGCTCTTTGCCGACGATTCGGTATGCGGCGTTGGGGACGGTGTTGTCAGGTAATGCGGCAAGCGCTTGGTTGAAATCGCCGCTCTCAAGCAGCAGACAGACACCGCAATCGCTGCTCAAACGCCGCGGCACAGGACGCACCCTCACCGCAAATCCCGCCTTCTGCAGCATCTTCTCTGCACGCAGAACATAATGCACAGAGTCAAACAGAATGTATACTCCCTTATCCATCCTTTGCAATCTCCGCAAGCGCATCCACCACCGCGTCCACATCATCTTTTTCGTTCAGATAAGAGAGGCTGATTCTGACGGTGCCTTCTGGGAATGTGCCAATAGTGCGATGAGCGCTTGGGGCACAATGAAGCCCCACACGAACAGCGATATCGTAGCGCTCATCAAGCAAAGCGCCTACCTCCGATGGTGTTTTGCCATCAACATTGACCGACACAACAGCGGTTTGCCTGCTGGGGTCGCGTGGTCCGTAAGTCCTAACGCCGTCAATCCGTGCCAATCCCTCAAGCAACCTGCCTGTCAACTCTTCCTCGTAACTGCGGATGCGTTCAAGCCCTTCTTTAAGGATGAAACGCACGCCGGCATTGAGTCCTGCGATTCCTGCGGTGTTGGGGGTTCCCGCCTCCAGCATATCAGGCAGAAAATCGGGTTGCTGCTCGTGCTCTGAGCGTGAGCCTGTGCCGCCACAGATGGCGGGTTGCAACTCCACCCACGGCGCGACATAAAGTCCACCTGTTCCGGGAGGACCAAACAGCGCTTTGTGCCCTGTGAAGGCAAGCAGACCGATAGCGTCGCGTTCAACATCAACAGGAACGGCGCCTGCGGTCTGCGCCGCGTCCACAAGTAGCACAACACCACGACTGCGCAGTTGCTGCCCCAACTCCGACAAATCAATTATCGTTCCGACGACATTGGAGGCGTGGTTGACGGCGACGAGGCGGGTGTTTTGACGGACGGCGTCAAGGATACGCCGCGGCGGTAAAGTGCCGTCCACATCCGCCTGCACCACCGTCACATCCAAATCCAGTCTCTTCTTCAAAAGATTGAGCGGACGCATAACAGCGTTATGCTCAAGGGAGGTGGTGACGATGTGGTCGCCGCGGCGTAGAAGTCCGAACAATGCGATGTTGATGGCATATGTGGCGTTGTGAGTGAAGACAATGCGGGCGGGGTCTTTGATGTTGAACAGTTGAGCCAGCGCTTCACGAGCGTCAACAACGATGCGTCCCGCCTCAATCGCCAGTTTATGAGCGGAACGCCCGGGACTGGCGGAGATGTTCTTAAGGTAGTTGTAGACGGCGTCTGCGACCTGAGGTGGTTTTTTATGCGTTGTCGCCGCGTTGTCCAGATATATCATCGCTCATCTCCCGCCACGAGTTTAGCGCAGTTTTTGAGGCGGCGGAAACAGGTTTTTCCGATATTGTGTTGCTGTTGTATAGATTTTAACACCCCCAGCAG
>CAZPBO010000094.1:0-4578 GCA_964584815.1 uncultured Planctomycetota bacterium | reverse complement strand
CAGGCGCTCTCCTACGCCTACAAGTCCTTACAGAAACAGGGTAAATAGGGGTCACATATCGCGGAAGCGAAAGATTGCCAATGCGGCGGCGACGGTGGCAACGCCAAACGCCGCCGTCGTTCCTATCTCATACCACGGCAGCGGTGCACCGCCACAGCACGATATCGCCGCGTTGTTCAGTGTCGCAACATTCGGCAAAACCGCATAAACCACCGCCACCACCTTGTAAGCCGCACTCTCCCTCTGCCCTCGTAGAAAATCTGATTGCATCGCCTGATACGCCGCGTCAAATATTATGGAAGCCAATATAAGCGCTACCCCAAGTCCCACCGACAACCCCGTCCTACGGCTCATCACGGCTATCAACAGCGTCGCGCCCATTACCGAAAGATAGATAAAAAAGCATAAAAAGACCGACTTCAGAAACGCAAACGAGACCTCATTGAGCGAAATATCCGTGCCGCAAACCGCAGCCATCCCCATAAGGAACACATAAAAACACGCGCACAGAAGAACAACAGCGAAACGCCACCCCATAAGCGCCAGTCTCCCCGTTCCTCTTGTTAGAAAGAACTCCGCGCTCCCTGGGGCAAGAAGCGTCACAAAAACGCGCGCCGAAACCCACGACACCAAAACAAGCACCATAAATGAGCATCCAAGACTAACGCACACACCCGGATAAAGCATCCCCAAATTCAACCCCGAGATACGACCATCAGATGTGCGCACCGATAAGTGTGATTCTCTGAAACCAAGAATAGTGTAGCCGCCTTCATCTTTGCTGAATCCAAGAAGCGGCACAACAAAGACCACCACAAGCACCGCCAACAAAAACCATTTCAGCACCCCGTATCGCAACTCATTAAGAGTCATCAGAACGGCGCCCATCGCCCGCCTCCGAAAGCAGCCTCACCACCACATCTTCAAGCCTCTCACGACGACGCACAACCTCCTTTATCAGATACCCCCTCTTGCGCAACCCATCTATCAGGCGGTTCGCCTCCTCAACACCATCCGCAACCAAAGCATCCTCCCTCCTCACAAAGGAGACGCCGACTTCCGTGCGCAGCGCCTCAAAGTCATCCTCCGAAACTGCAGGCTCAGTTCTCACAGAAACTCCGCCCATTCCCCTTGTCAACTCCTCCACCTTGCCTTCTGCCAACACCCTACCACGATGCAGAAGCATCACCCTGTCACAGACCCTCTCCAGTTCAGAAAGGATATGGCTGTTTAAGAATACGGTGACTCCGCTGTGTTTGAGTTTGAGGAGTAGGTCGCGGACATTTTTGCGCGCGACCGGGTCAAGCCCTGCCGTCGGTTCATCCAGAAACAGAATTTTGGGTTTGGCAATAAGCGCCGCCGCAAGTCCCACCCTCTGCAGCATCCCACGCGACATATGCGAAATTTTCCGCCCCACAAACCGCCCCGCGCCCACCGCTTCCGCCACCTCCTCCGCCACGCTTCTTAAATCCCCGAACTCCACACCCGATGCCAGCGCCACAAGCCTTAAGAAAAACCGTCCAGTGAATCTGCCAGGTGGTGCTATGTTTTCTGGAAGATATCCGACAGATGGTGGGCAGACCCCGACCCGAACCTCACTTCCCAACAGTTGCGCTCTCCCTCCTGTAGCCCGTATCAGTCCCAGAAGCACCTTCACAAATGTTGTTTTCCCAGCGCCATTGGGTCCGACGAGTCCGAATATTTCGCCTTCTGACACTTCAAGTGAGACGCCTTGCAACGCCTCCACCCCACCCCGATAAGTTTTTCTTAAATTCTCTGCGAGAAGGAGATTCACAATGCACCTCTCCAGAGTGAAGCAAGGTTTGCATTGTAACGGTTGCGTTTTGCCGCGTCAACCACCATCCCTACTGAGGTATTCCCGGTTTTGATGCTATAAAAGTGGCTGCGCCATCGCTTGGGATGTCTCGGGAACAAACCAACCCCGTGCTAACACCCCGCGTTTAACTGGCGTCTGCGACAGCGTCCAACGCAGCGGCGGTTCAACCCCAGGTTCCCCAGACGAATGCTCATCACAAGCCGTTACACTTGAACCCCTCCAACTCTTCAATCCGCCAGACAAGAACACACTTTTACGACTTCACAAGGATATAAAGCGCCCAAAAAAGGCCCGTCACGAAAACCGAACAAGTGACCGCAAGCCATTAACTTGCCACGTGCAGAATGGGGCATTATAATGTGATAAGGAGCGTGATGAGATAGTGCAACCTGTCTACAAATGAACGCAGTGCGGGACGGATTTACTCCCGCAGAAACGCTTTTAATGAAGCACGCGCTTGCTCTTTCTATTTTATTGTGCCTGAGAACGCCTGCGAGGTAGGAATGCTTAAGATTGGGATAAAAGATGGACTGCGGATTGCGGGGTGTATCACGGATGAGAACAAGCGCAGGAGATTTGCGGAAAGATGGCGTGAGGGGCTTGCCGTTCTGCTCTTTAAGCGCTGGAAGAAAAATGACCCGCTCACTGCTTATTGTGATGATGGTTTCGAGCGCGCCAGACAAGAGGTCAATAAACTCTGGGAACAAATGGGCAGAATTCACGGTTCAAACCGAAAATGATGGGTATATTGTGTTGGTGATTTGTGCCCCATAGGAGTCTGTTACGGTGGCGTGTATGTTTTTGCTGCTCGGTGGCTGCGACGAACAGAGTGTTGCTGTAGAACCTGCCTTCTGGTCATGCCTCAAGAGTGCTTTCAAAAGTGGTGCTCCGAGTATCGTGGGGGTGCTCATACTCTGGGGCGCCGGGTTGATGTTCAGATGGCTTCTCAAACCTGTGCTTTTTATCATCCCCGTTGTGGTTTTCCTGAACCTTTATTACAACATATATCTGTGTTTTTCGGTGCCGACAGAGCGGTTTGATATTGCGCCGCTGGTTTATTCGCTGCTTGGTTTCTGCCTCTCTGCTGGGCTGGCGTGTGTCGTGTTGCTGCATCTGCTGCTCCGTTTGCTTTCCTCTTTTGAACAGAGCCTGAGACTCCCCGAATAAAAGATGATAAAATGCAATGGGGTAGGATGTTCAGAATGAGAGGTGCTGGATACGAAGGCGACCCCGCACAGTTCGGGGGCAGCATACATAAAGTGTTGCGTTGTAAGTTGATGTGGGTGATTGTTCTGCTAATAGTGGCATCGCTGGGTGTGTGGGGCGGGTACGCGAGGTATTGTGTGGTCAGGTATTGCGAGGCTTCCGCGCTGCTCCGCCAGCCGGGGGTATGCGGTTTGGAATGGCGCGACAGGTCTCTTATTGAGAGATTCTCTTTTGCTTGGCTCAGATTCACTTCCCCAAACCTTGTGGCCTATTTTGAGTTGCTTCTGCTGCTGCGGCACACATTATCAACCCAAAAAGAGTTCGGCTGTGTGTGGGACGACGCGCCGTCTGACGACATAACAGAGCATCTGCAGGCGGTTCTGGGCATCAGGAAGCCAGACCAGAGTAAAATATATCCCCTGCTTTACTACCGATGGGCTTGCAAAAATGTAGCCAGAATGCCTCTTTTCATCAGGAGGAAAATAGCGCGCATACTTTCACAGATTGCAGGCAGGCTTTAACAGACGCCGTATCAGGCGCAGATGTTTGGCTCAAAGTTGAGATGTCCACAACACAAAGTTTGGATGATTGAAACAGTCAGCGAAAAGGCGTTGTGAGTAAGGGAGATGTGTAATGGCGCAGAGAACGAAAATGGATGAAATCAACCATGCGGTCAGAAGGTTTAAGATAGGTTGTTTCATTGTTGTTGTTCTGGTTGTTGGTTTCTCTTTTTGTGTTGCGACGGGGCTCATCACAAAGCGCTGGTTTCATTTCGATTTTGGGCGGTTTCGGCTTAAGGAGTCGTGGACGGTGTTGGGACTTACATACTCCAGCACCATCAGACCCACCCAGATGACCCATCTGGCGGATAGAATCGGTCGCAGGGAACAGCCGTTTACTTTGCTTGCCGGGCACTGGGGTTTCATACTGCCAAAGATTGTTGCTCTTGAAATAGTGGTTCTTGCAGACTTGGTGGGTGATGCGGTTCTTGCCGACGAAAGGGAGGGACATCCATGGAGCAGGAAGGCGCTCTCACAACTCTGTGATGAATTTGAATCGCTTTTCCGAAGGTTCCTTAAAGAATTCAAAACCATGGACCTCGGCGTAGAAAGCAAAAAGTTGTTCTTGGCTATAAGAAAATCGGCCGGGATAAAAGGAAAAGCGCACGGCTGGTGGCTTGAGGATGAATAATTTTATGGCGCCACGCCTTCATGTTGGGCGTGAGGGAACAATAAATGCAGCAGCCTTCTGACGGAATTTACAGTGCGGGGGAAACATTGATATGCGCCGCTGGAAACGGTGGTTGCTCATCGCCGCCTGTGGGTTCGGTGCTTATCTTGTCTTTGCTGCTCCCACCAGCGCCATCTGCAATGCCGATTGTTGGGAAATGCAAATATTCCCACACTGAAACTTGGATATCCTCGCATTAAAACACAGGGCTTCCGTTTCCGGGTCAGACGACACTAAATCATCAGACGATGCTTGGTGCGGACTTAAGTGCGCAGAAAAAACAAAGCGTTTCGCCGCTCAAAAAG
>CAZPBO010000093.1:0-4632 GCA_964584815.1 uncultured Planctomycetota bacterium | reverse complement strand
CAACGCGCGCAAAAACAGGTTCCTGCTCGCAAACGGTGTTGAGCATTGCGCTGCAAATAGGTTATTCTTGACTTATGTGCGGGGGGGATTATCATCTTGCGTCAACCACAGAGGTAAGGAGAGGTTCTATGTCGGACGCGGTTCATTTTTTTACATCAGAAGCGGTTGCTGTTGGGCATCCCGATAAGGTGGCGGATCAGATATCTGACGCGATACTGGATGCGATACTGGAGAAGGACCCAGTTGCACGGGTGGCGGTGGAGACGCTTGTTGCGACGGGGATGGTCTTCGTCACAGGGCAGATAACGACCGAATGCTATGCCGACATACCAAAGGTGGTGCGACAGACAATACGCGGCATAGGATATACTGACCCTGCAGTGGGTTTTGACTGGGAGACCTGTGCGGTTTTGACAGCGATAGACGAGCAGTCGCCTGACATAGCGATGGGCGTGATACGCGAGGACGGGCAAATCGGTGCCGGTGACCAAGGCATAATGATAGGATACGCCACTGACGAGACCCCCCAATATATGCCGCTTCCGATGATGCTTGCGCGCAAACTGATGATGCGCCTCGCCGAAGCGCGTGAACAGAACATCCTCAACTTCCTCCGCCCAGACGGCAAATGCCAAGTCACCGTCCAGTATGAGGGCAGAAAACCTGTGCGCGTGGACACCGTCATACTTTCTGCCCAGCATAAAGATGTGCCGATAGAGACGGTGCGTGAAGGATTGCTTGAGGAGGTGATACGCAAGGCAATACCTGAAGAGTTGCTGGATAGCAAGACGCGCTTTTTCATAAATCCGACAGGGCGCTTTGTGGAAGGCGGTCCCAAAGCGGACACGGGTCTGACGGGGCGCAAGGTGATAGTGGACACATACGGCGGCAGAGCAGGACACGGCGGGGGCTGTTTCTCGGGCAAAGACCCGACAAAGGTGGATAAGTCGGCGTCCTTTATGGCGCGATATGCGGCGAAAAATGTGGTCGCCGCAGGACTGGCAAGAGAGTGCGAGATTCAGGTGGCATATGCTATCGGCGTTCCAGAACCCATAGCGATTTTTGTTGACACAATGGGCACAGGCGTTCTGCCGGATGCCCAGATACGGCGCATCGTCGCCAAGTTGTTTGACTTCCGCCCCGCGCGGATGATTGAAACCCTCAACCTGCGCCGCCCGATTTACCGCGAAATGGCGGCAAACGGCTACTTCGGGCGCGATGGCGAGCGCTTCAGTTGGGAACGCCTTGATATGGTGGATGCCCTTCGTAATGAGGCGAAAATCTGAACCACTTTGAGGAGAAATTGATGGGAGAGCAAGGGAGTGACATTGCTGATTTGGAGTTAGCGGATGCGGGTTTGCGACGCATTATGTGGGCTGACCGCTTTATGCCTGTTCTGGCGCTGATAAGAGAGCGTTTTAGCAAGGAGCGCCCACTGGATGGACAGCGTATCGGAGCCTGTTTGCATGTCACAACAGAGACAGCCAACCTTATAAGGACGCTGCTTGCGGGTGGCGCAAAGGTGGCGCTGTGCGCGTCCAATCCACTGTCAACACAGGACGATGTGGCAGCAGCACTGGTTAAGCATTTTGGTGTCTCCGTCTTTGCCGTTCGTGGTGAGGACAATCAGCGCTATTATGACCACATAAACGCCGTTCTGGACACAGAGCCGACCATAACAATAGATGATGGCGGTGACCTTGTCTCAACGATACATGCAAAGCGCCCGCAATATGCCGATAAAGTGCGTGCTTCAATGGAGGAGACCACCACAGGACTCATCCGTCTGCGCGCTATGGAGCGCGACAACGCCTTAAAGATTCCCGTTATCGCTGTCAACGATGCCAACACAAAGCATCTCTTTGACAACCGTTACGGAACAGGGCAGTCCACATTGGACGGCATAATAAGGGCGACAAACATTTTGCTTGCTGGCAGGACGGTGGTGGCGTGCGGTTACGGGATGTGCGGTAGGGGGTTTGCGATGCGCGCTCGTGGGATGGGCGCCAAGGTCATAGTGACAGAGGTTGACCCAATAAGGGCGCTTGAGGCGGCGATGGACGGATTTTCTGTTATGCGTCTTATTGACGCCGCACCCCTTGGTGATATCTTCTGCACACTCACAGGCGACAAACATGTGATACGGCGCGAGCATTTTGAAAGGATGAAAGACGGTGCGATTGTCTGCAACTCCGGGCATTTCAATGTGGAGATAGATATTCCCGCACTTGAGAAGATGGCGCAGGAAGTGGAGAGAGGGGTGCGTCCGCTTGTGGACCGCTATGTGTTGCGCGACGGGCGCTCTATCTACCTCCTTGCAGAAGGGCGCCTTGTCAATCTCGCCGCTGCTGAAGGACATCCCGCCTCCGTTATGGATATGTCTTTTTCTGTTCAGGCTCTTTGTGCCGAGTTTGTTTCAAAAAATGCGCGCCTGCCCGTTCGCGTCCATCCCGTCCCGTATGAGATTGACCAGCAGGTCGCGCGTCTCAAACTCCGCTCTATGGACATCTCCATTGACGAACTGACCGCGGAGCAGAAAGAGTATCTGGCGTCATGGCAGGAAGGAACATAACTCATCCGCTGCTTGAGGGGTTGAGGCAACAGTTGCGCCGTTCTGGTGTAGACGCGCCGCTTTGCTGGCGGGGTAGGGCAGGCAGAGGTGACATAGCCGTTGCAGGTCTTGCGCCTGCGCTTAAAAGTGGCGCCGCAAAAATACTTTATGCGCCACATCAGCGTCTCCTCCCAAAACAGGCGCAAAAAAGTGTTGTAGCACCTTTCGGTCTTGATGTTTTCGCAGACGCCGACCCAGAGCGTGGACGCTCCATTGTGACTCTTGATACTTCCTTCGTCACCACATTTATGTTGGATGCGGGCGGCATCAGCAAAACGGTCGCACTGCTTGCGCCGTTTCTTCATAAGCGTGATGACATTTTTCTTGTTGTTGCGGTTTTCGGAGAGGTGGAACAGCCGGGTGAGGCTTTGGGAAGGGTGGTGGAGGAGTATGGGCTTGAGCGTCGTTTTTTGGCGCTTGATTTGGTAGAAGAGGGTGAGGTAGGTGATGTGGTGGCGGCGTCGGGGGCGGTTTTTTGGTATTGCAATGGTTGGGAGTATCCGCAGGCGATATTCGGCGCGGCGGTTCTGGGCATCCCCGCCGTTGTTGCAGGAGACGCAGACTGGCTGCGTAACTACGCGGTGGTTTGTGAGGAAGATGCGGTTTCTGTGGCGTTAGATGCTGTTTTTGGGAGGAGACTTCCCGCCGTGGAGGTCAGATGGCGTTGGTGCGATGTTGCCGCAAAGGTTGCTGCCGCGCTGGAAGGCTCATCTTATTCGGCGGAAGCATAGCAGCGCGGTTTTACCTTAAACGCGAATAGAAAGAAACTGCGCCCGGGAGGACTCGAACCTCCAACCTGCGGATTAAGAATCCGCTGCTCTGCCGATTGAGCTACGGGCGCTGCAGTAAAGCAATAACGCAAAGGTGAGGGCGCGTCAAGGAAGAGTCACCTCTCTTTACAAAAATTATTCCCGCAGTCCCACAAAGAGCGGTTCAGGTGAGACCTCGCCTGCCGAGAATGTCTCCCAAGTCGCTTTGATTTGCGCTGCGATTTCGTGTTCGGTTATGTCGCGTCCACCGAGTCCATAAATCCTGCTGACAACGGGGGTTGTGATACGCCGCTCCTGAAAAGTCGCTCTCACCTCGTGCGCAAGCGGTCCACCCAGACCGAAACTGACCGCGCGGTCCCACACACTGACAAGCGCCGCAGACGAGAGCACATCAAGCAACGCGTCTTTCGGCAGCGGTCTGAAAACGCGCAATCGCAGCAACCCCACAGGCACACCCTCCTTGCGCGCTATATCCACCGCTTCAATTGCCGTTCCGGAGAACGACCCCATCCCTATCACCACCATCTCGGCGTCGTCGGTGCGGTATGTGTCAAAGAAGCCGTATCTGCGTCCTGAAATTTCCTCATATTCGGCAGCGACCTGCAGTATCACATCTTGCGCATTCTTCATCGCCTCAACCTGCGGACGCTTATGCTCAAAATAGTGCGGCGGCAAGTCCAACCCACCCAGCGTTATCGGGTTGTCCACATCCAGAACGGTGTAGACGGCTTTGCGCTCGCCTATAAAGCGCTTCACCTCCGATGCCGGCAGAACCTGCAAATCCTGCATCGTATGGCTTGTGATGAAGCCATCATAGCAGACCATAACGGGCAGTTGCACATCGGGATGTTCGGCGATGCGCACCGCCTGAATCAGGTTGTCGTATATTTCTTGGGAGTTCTCAGAGAACAGTTGTATCCAGCCTGTGTCGCGGGCGCCCATCGCGTCGGAATGGTCGCAATGGATGTTTATCGGTCCGCTTAAAGCGCGGTTGACCACTGCCATAACGATTGGCAGGCGATAAGATGCGGCAATGTAAAGCATCTCCCACATAAGGGCGAGTCCCTGCCCACTGGTGGCGGTGAGTGTGCGTGCGCCGGCTGCAGCGGAGCCGATGCAGGCGCTCATCGCGGAATGCTCGCTCTCCACGGTTATCAATTCCGTGCGGATTTCACCATCGTGCACGAACCGCGCCACATCGTGCATCAACTCCGTCTGCGGCGTTATCGGATACGCCGCCACCACATCTGG
>CAZPBO010000092.1:2689-4711 GCA_964584815.1 uncultured Planctomycetota bacterium | reverse complement strand
CATCAATGGCCTTGCCCGAGGCCATATGATGGGCGCCGGGTCAGACGCCTCATATGCGCGGCATCAGTCGCGCCAACTCCTCTACAGGTCTGCCCTGACAGAATTTCTCAAATCCCCGTAACTCTGGAACCTGAAAGAACGCCGTCTTCACATCGCCGTTCTCGTCAAGGAAAATCTCTATCTTGCCGTGTCCCTCCAGTCGCGTAACTGGGTCAATCGTGATGCGTTTCATATGTGCTCCCTCCAGTTCAGGACTTTTTCACTTTGCCGCGCAGGACGCTTGAAGGCAGGTCAAACCGATAAAGCGTCCCCACAAGGTCGGGTATCTCATCAAGCATCTTTTTGATTTCTTCTTCGGTTTTTGCAGGATAGAGCGAAGCGATGGTGGATATGAACTTTGCGCCGCGGTCAACCACATCCTGCGATTTGCCCATACATCCTTCGCAGGGCATATTTGCTTTGGGGCAGAGGGCACCGCAACCTGATGGGGTTGCAGGTCCAAGACACAAAAAGCCCTGCTCAAGCAGGCATTTGTCGCTCTGCTCTGGTTGATGGGTCGCCAAACGCTTCCACTGCTTCACCTCAAATTTACCTGTTCTCTCTCTTGGGCATTCGTCGCAGACGGATTTGTCACCTACGACGAATGCGGGTGGCGGCGGTAACTCACCTGTTATGAAGAGTTCAAGCGCTTTGGCGATAAGCGAGGGTGGGGGCGGACAACCTGGTATGAAGTATTCCACATCAATCACCTGCGGCAGGGAGAAGACAGTGTTGTAGAATCTGGGGATGGTCAGAACACCATCTTCAGTTTCGGTTTCAGTTTGGGGAGGCTGGGAGTCTGGTTCTGTGGTGAGAGTTTTGCGGTAAATATAGTCAAGCATTTCTTCGGCGGTGAATTGGTTTGCGAGTCCTGGGATGCCGCCGGAGACGGCACAGGCGCCCAGCGCCGCAACAACCTTTGATTTCTGGCGCAGCAGTTTGACAATATGCTCCTGCTCGGAGTTGCGCACCGCGCCGTTTATTATGGTTAAGTCTATCTCGCGGTCGGCGAACTTCTCCAGGTCAGCGTATTTGAAGTCCATCGCGATGGGCCAGAAGACGATGTCAACCGCCGCGGCGATGTCCAGCAACTTCTCGTCGGTGTCCAAAATTTTTGTGTCGCATCCGCCGCACGACGCCGCCCAGTATATCGCCACTTTCGGTTTTGACATGGCTACCCTCCTCAACGGCTCGGCTCATACATCTTAAGCGGTCCCAGACTCTTCAATTTCTCCACGAAGTCGCGCACCTCATTTGCGAATTTTTCGCCCTCTGATGCTGAGACCCAAACCACGCGCAGCCGTTCCGGCTCAATCCCCAACTGTTCCAACGCCTTCCGCAGCAGGCTCATTCTGCGCCACATGTTGTAATTACCTTCCAGGTAATGGCATTCACCGAGGTGTCAGCCGCCGACGAGCACGCCGTCCGCACCCTTCTTGAACGCCTCAAGAACGAATTGTGGGTCAACACGCCCTGTGCACATAACACGCATCACCTTTATGTTGGCGGGGTATTTCATGCGGCTTATGCCGGCAAGGTCAGCCCCCGCGTATGCGCACCAGTTGCACAGAAACCCCACTATTTTCGGCTCAAAACTCATAGCATAACTCCTTCAAGTTGTGCACGGAGTTGCGCGTCGGTGAAATGACGCATCTTTATGGCGCCGAAGGGGCAGGCAGCAACGCAGGTGCCGCACCCCCTGCACAGCGCCTCGTCCACAACACTCACCTTCTTCTCCTCGTCATAACTTATGGCGTCAAAGACGCAGACGGAGTTGCATATACGGCAGCCGGTGCATTTGTCCTCATCAACTTGGGCGATGATGGGACTTAAGCGGATTTTGCCGACGCTGAGGATGGATATGACTTTTGCGGCGGCGCCTGATGCCTGCGCCACTGTGTCGGGGATGTCCTTTGGACCCTGCGCGCAGCCGCACACATATATCCCCTCCGCCAGCGTCGCCAGCGGGTCCAACTTCGGATG
>CAZPBO010000092.1:0-2589 GCA_964584815.1 uncultured Planctomycetota bacterium | reverse complement strand
TATCCTTTGCCGAAGCAGCGCATGTCAATGTAGAAGTTGTAGACTTGCGCGTCTTCGCCGCAGCGCTCACGGAAAAGATGCGCAAATTTGAGCGCGTACATACAGCAGACGCGTGAGCAGTATGGGGCGAAGTTCTGGTCGCGGGAGCCGATGCAGTGCAGTATCGCAACCGACTTGGGCTGGCGTCCGTCCTTAAGCAGGACTTTGCCGCCTGTGGGACCTGCCGCGTTCAGCAGACGCTCAAACTGCAGGGAGTGGATGACATTGTCGTAGCGCCCCCAGCCGTACTGCGGCAGACGGCTTAAGTCAATGAGGTCATAACCTGTCGCCACAATGATGAAGCCGACCTGTAACTCTTCAATGCGCTCTTTGTCGTCGTAATTGATGGCATCAGCGGGGCAGATTTTGGCGCAGACGCCGCATTTGCCGTCCTTAATGTAGCGGCAGTTTTCGGCGTCTATCACTGGCACTTTCGGTGTGGCTTGCGGAAACTGCAGGTATATCGCCTTGCGCTGGCTTAAACCGTAGTTGTAGTCGTCTGGCACTTTTGTCGGGCATTTCTCAACACACTGCAGACAACCGATGCATTTGTCCTCATCAACGAAACGCGGTTTGCGGCGCACCTTGACGGTAAAGTCACCGGGTGAGCCGCCTACCTCTACCACTTCGGAATATGTGAGGAGTTTTATGTTTGGATGGCGGGAGCAGTCAAACATCTTGGGGGTTTGGATGCAGGCGGCGCAGTCAAGTGTGGGGAAGGTTTTATCAAGTTGAATCATATGTCCGCCGATGGAGGGTTCGCGTTCCACAAGGTAGACCTGATAGCCGGCTTCGGCGATATCAAGCGCCGCCTGGATTCCGGCAATCCCACCGCCTATGATCAGCACGCTCTTAAGAACCTCTTTGAACCTGCTTTCAAGGGGTTCAAGGAGCGCTGCGCGCATCACCGCCGCACGCACAAGCGCCTTCGCTTTCTCTGTCGCCACATCGGGTTCGGGATGCACCCAAGTGTTGTGCTCCCTGATGTTTGCCATCTCCATCATGTAGGGGTTGAGCCCCGCGTTTACCATTGCCTTTTTGTAGGTCTCTTCGTGCAGGCGTGGTGAGCACGCCGCCACCACCACGCGGTTCACCCCCAACTCTTTGGCGTCCTGCGCTATCAACTTCTGCCCCGTGTCGGAGCACATATACTTGTAGTCGCGCGCCACAACTACGCCCGGCAACCCCTTGGCGAACTCAACCAACTCCTCAATATTTACAACACCCGCAATGTTGGTGCCGCAATGGCAGACATAAACGCCGATGCGCAATTCCTCTCCCACGACTACTCTCCTCATAACGCCTCAAGAAGCAACTCCGCTACATCCATAACTTGCAACTTCTCTTCAAGATTCTCCGTCAGAACCGAGTCTTTCATATTCATCATACAATATGGACAGGCAACAACTAATGTCTGAGCGCCTGTTTCTGCCGCCTGCCTCACACGCCAATCGCTGAACCGTTCCTCCTTTTTAGTCTCCATCCAGATGCGTCCACCGCCACCTCCGCAACAAAGCGCCTCTTCTCCTGTCTCTGCCATCTCCACCAACTCGCCGCACGCCGACAAAATCCGACGCGGCTCCTCATATATTCCATTGTGACGACCCAGATAACAGGGGTCGTGGTAAGTCAGTTTGCCCACATTCTTTGTCGGTCTGAGGCGTCCTTCCTCAATCAACTTCGCAAGCAACTGTGTATAGTGCACCACCTCAAAATCGCCGTCCAAATCGGGATATTCGTTCTTGAATGTGTGGTAGCAGTGCGGACTTATCGTCACAATGCGCTTAACACCTGCCTTTTTGAAGTTCTCAATATTGCGCTGCGCAAGACTTGCAAACAATTCCTCAGAACCTGTTTTTCTGACCGATTCACCACAGCAGACATCCGTGTCGGTCAGAACGCCAAAGGAGACTTCAGCCTTCTGAAGCAGTTTCGCAACCGCTGTTGCCATACCTTCGGTCTTTGCGTCATAAATTGAAGCGCAGCAGATGAAGAGCAGCCAGTCTTGAGTGCCGTCAAATTTTGGTAGATTGTGTTTTTGCATCCATTCAGCGCGTTTTTCCTTCGGACCGTAAGGGTTGCCTTCCGCTTTGAGTGAGCCGATTGTGGCTTTGAGGTCGGCAGGATATGCGCCCATCTCCGCCAGCAGCCTGCGTCCCGCCACCCAGAGAGTGATGATTTTCACCCCGCGCGGACAGCGGCTCTCGCACATCCCACAACTCACGCACAGCCAAGTCTTCTCGTCCTCAATCTCAAGCAGACCGAGGTTGGCATCGTGCATAGCAGAACGAGGAGAGAAGTAACGCACCCTGTTCCAAGGACAGACCGCGGTGCAGGTGCCACATTGATAACAAAGGCGCGCTACATCCCCGCCTGCCGCCTCCAACATCTCAAGCCCTTCAAGAAACGGGCTCACCACCTCCATCAGCGCACTCCTTAAAAGCATATTATTGTCCCAATGCACCCCCTAATGCGGACAATAAAAAGCGAATTTTGGCTGAAAAAATTGGCATCGGTCAGCGACCGGTGATTGCAAAACGAATCGCCGCC
>CAZPBO010000091.1:0-4757 GCA_964584815.1 uncultured Planctomycetota bacterium | reverse complement strand
GATGGGGCATGATTTTTTGAGCATCGGTCTGACGGATGCCGACCCATATGTGGAGCGGCTTATAACACTTGAGCGGGAACGGCAGGAGCGCCGCCTTATTATGATTGCCTCCGAATCTATATGTCCGCCGGCTGTGCTGGCTGCACTCGCCTCACCTTTCAACAACATCTACGCTGAAGGATATCCCTCAACACGGATGACGCTGTATGAGGACACCCGTCTTGAGGATTTGGACTACTTTGTTGCGGCGCACAGGCGTTATGCCGACCGCCGCTACTACAAAGGTGTGGATTACGCCAATCTCGTTGAGGCGCTGGCGATAAGGCGGGTGCGCGAGATTTTCGCCACACCTGACTATCCACCCGAGCGCATCTACGCCAATGTGCAGCCGCTTTCAGGCGCCGCCGCTAACAACGCCGTATACAACGCGCTCCTGCAGCACGGCGACACCATTATGGGTATGCTCCTAACAGGCGGTGGACACCTAACCCACGGCTCCCCTTCCAACCGCAGCGGTATCTTCTACAAAGTCGTCTCTTATGAGCCCAGCCGTGCGACAGGCAAAATTGACTATGACCGTGTGCGTGACCTTGCGAAAAAACACAACCCCAAACTGATAATAGCAGGATACTCCGCCTATCCGTGGGCGCCTGACTGGAAGGCATTCCGCGAAATCGCCGATGAGGTCGGCGCATATCTTATGGCTGACATCGCCCACACGGCAGGGCTTGTTGTCGGCGGGGCTCATCCCAACCCTGCTGGTTATGCGGATGTGATAACCTTCACGACGCATAAGACGCTGTGCGGACCCCGCGGTGCGTGCATCCTGACCACAGACCCCGAGATAGCCGAGCGGATAGACGCGGCGGTATTTCCTGGCGAGCAGGGCGGACCGCATATTCACCAGATAGCGGCAAAGGCGGTATGTTTTGCGCTGGCGTCCCGTAAGGAGTTTTGCGACCTGATGCGGCGCGTGGTTGAGAACGCGAAGGAGTTGGCGAAGGCGCTGGCGGAAAACGACATACCGGTTGCCTACGGCGGCACCGACACCCATCTTGTTATGGTGGATTTGCGCCGACTTAAGACGCCAAACGGACAGACGCTGACAGGCGAAATCGCCAGCCGCATTATGGAGTTCGCGGGAATCGTCGTCAACAAAAACACACTACCCGGCGATGAGAACGCCGCTCACCCAAGCGCTATTCGTTTCGGCACCACCTGGGCGACCCAGCGCGGAATGGGTCCTGAGCAGATGCGAAAAATTGCCCAACTGTCCGCACGCATCTTAAAAAATATCCATCCATTCTTCTATCTTGAGGCAAAAGGTCCTGTGGGACGCGGCAAAATTGACCCCTCCGTTCTGGATGAGGTGCGGCGTGAAGTGGACTCTCTGCTTGAAGATTTTCCAGGACTTGAAGGTGTCAGGGGAACGCACGATTATCCGCACTTCTTTGGGATAGGAACGGCAAAACTCGCCTGTGGGCTTGGGGATGTGAACGACACAGAAGGCGCAAAGATTGAAAAAGGCGTTGTGGTGTCCTACGGTGAGGAGTCTGCGGAGACGGAAGCGCTGCTGAAAGGTTTGGGAGGGGTGCTGGATAGTTGCGCGGCATTAGGCGTGCTTGTGCGTGGACCGCGAGCGCATCTTCTCTTGGATGACATACTGACCTGCGATGTGCGCAAAGTGAATCCCTTTGAGGCAAGGCGCGGATTTCTGCTTGACACCGCCGGCAACGCACTGGATGAGGTGGTTGTTGTGCGGTTGAGCGAGGATGAGCGTGGGGACAGGCAGTTCTATGTAGCGGGAACTGCGACGGCGCGGGAACACATCAAAAACCTTATCAGAATGGGCGCTGACGGCTACACCTTCGGTGACCCAGAAGATATTCACTTGAAGATTGAAGGACCCGCATTGGTATATGATTTGGCGGAGGTGCATCCACCTGTTGCGGTGATACGGGTTGTGGGACGGGACATATTGGGTGCGCTGTCGGGCATAAGCGGCGAACTGAAAGGGCTTGAAAGCGGATACGCGCGGCGTGTGGTCATTGACGGCGCAACCATAAATGTCGCACGGGTGGACTGGTCTGCTGATATGTGTGAATGCCTGATATTTGCGCCATTCCGTGTGGCAGAACAGATATGGCACAGGTTGCGCGAAAAAGGGTTGAAAGCGGTGGGATGGCACGCCTATTACGCCGCCCGCCACGAGTTGGGACTCCCAACCTTTGAGCAACCCGCAAAAGCGTCAGAACTCCTCAAACGCTTTCCCGACCATTTCGCCCTCACCAAACCCTTCTTCGTTGGTCAGAAAGCATTGCTTGACTTTGCTCCCAAGGTGGAGAAAGAAGAGTTCTGCTGGAAGGAGCCCGAAGATGCGCCGCTCAAACGCACCGCACTTTTTGAAGAGCACAAAAAACTGACAAAGTTCGTCATACCGTTTGCTGGCTGGGAGATGCCTGTCTGGTATACCCGCGTTAGCGAAGAACACACAGCAGTCCGCACAACTGCGGGTCTGTTTGATGTCTCCCATATGGGGTTGTTTGAGTTTAAGGGACGCGACGCCGCCCATTTCCTTGATATGCTCCTGTCCAACTATGTCCACTGGTTCCACCCTGGACAGGCGTTCTACGCTTATATGCTGGATGCAGACGGTGCATGCATTGACGACACCTTCACATACCGTTTGAGTGATGACCATTTTTGGATGGTGGTGAACGCCGCCAACACAGACAAAGACAGAGAATGGATAAAAGGCGTGCTTGAGGGTAGGTTCTTGACGGATAAGGAGTTGCCGGCACGGGGGTTCAGCGGGGATGTGGAGTTTCGCGACCTCAAAGACCCGTCATTAGGTGATGAGCGCTGGGTCAATGTGGCACTGCAGGGTCCCCGTGCATTGGACATACTGCTTCGTCTCGTGGACAGCACAGAAGATGCGGCGGCACTCCACTCACTCCGTCGGTCAGAATTTATCTGGCTCACCCTGAGCAAGACACGCTGTCTGGTGGCAAGAACGGGCTACACAGGTGAGCGCGTGGCGTTTGAGATATACATTCCGTGGACGGACGCGCCAAGGATTTGGAACATCCTGCTTGAGGAAGGCAGACCATTCGGGTTGAAGCCGTGTGGACTGGGAGCGCGCGATTCAACCCGCACCGAAGCAGGTCTGCCGCTTTACGGTCACGAATTGGCAGGACCACTTGGCATAACACCACTTGAGGCGGGATACGGCGGCTTTGTCAAGTTCCACAAGCCGTATTTCATCGGCAGGAAGCCGCTGCTTGAGGCGGAGGCGAGGCGCACCCGCGAAATTGTGCGGTTCCGCGTGGTTCAAAAAGGCGCGCGGACGCTGCATCTGGGCGACCCTGTGGTGGACGCTCGCCGTGGACGACTCATCGGCTCCGTCACAAGCGCCGTTCTCCTACCAGACGGACACCAAATCGGAATGGCTGTTGTGGAACGCACCGCCAACCGCCCAGGCACCCGCCTTGCTATCTACCCAATCCCGCAGCGCGAAGGACTGGAAATGAAAGCGCTTAAGGAGTGGCAGGTGGGCGACTTCGCCGTTGTCCCTGTGGAAGCGCTCGTTTTGGAACGCTTTATGACGCCGCCCGCAACGCCGTCCGCAGAATGATTGCATAAAAACGCTTCCCTGTCGTCCTGTATAACGGCAGTGTTGGAGTAACGCTATGAGACGGTGGCTTCTGCCCTTGCTGGCGTTTCTGGTTCTGCTCCACTTTGCTTCCGCAGGCGATAAGATTAAATCTATCAAAAAGCAAGTGAAGCGTTCCTCAAGCCGCACCTCCCGCAGCACATCTGACGACGACAACGATGAGGATGACTCCGACTTGCTTGACTGGCTGCTCTTCTGCTATTTCAATTATGTGTTCTCCGATTTGGATTTCCGCTACTCGCTCTACCCTTACCAGCATAAAGCCTATATAGTAGGTTCAAAGGAGGAGCCGAAACGGCTGTTTGCGTTGACTGTGCGCACAGGCTTTCAGTTCGTTGACCCCGATACAAACGCTTTTTTGGGCGGTCTGCGACTGCGTATCCCATCCGGCTCTTCCTTCTCCTTCCGCTACAGTTGCTTTGCGGAAGAGTCAAGCGGCGGCACCGATTATCTCTCATTTTACGGTCTCACGCAGAGGGCGAGTTTGTTCCGATACGGCGGTATGGATTTGACAGTTGATTTCGGCGGAGCACATCTGCCGGGGCTCGGTCGCGGCGGACCCACCTGGGGATTCAGCGTTCTGGCATTCCCGCAAAAGCCGCTTGTCATTGATGTTCTTTTTCGGCAGCATTTTGTAGCCACCGACTGCTACATCATTGAAGGCGATTTTGAGTTCGGCTTTGCGTTGCGCAATTTTGAGGTGATGCTGGGCTACCGCGTCTTCAGGTTCGTCGGCTGGACAGAAGATGTTGACCTAAGCGGTTTCTGCATATCAATCCGTATCTGGCTTTAAGGAGGCTACCGATATGGAAGCGCTTGTCGTTCTATGCACCGTGCCTGATGAGGAAACCGCGACAAAACTCGCAGAGACAGTTGTTCAAAACCGCCTTGCTGCCTGCGTCAACATCATCGGTCCGCATAAAAGCATTTATGAGTGGGGTGGGAAACTGGAGCGCGACACAGAGTTCCTGCTAGTTATAAAAACATCGCGGCAGCGTTTTGAGGCGTTGGCGGAGAAGGTAATCCAACTTCACCCTTATGAGGTGCCGGAAATCATAGCGCTGCCCATCCTGGCGGGAAACGC
>CAZPBO010000090.1:0-4785 GCA_964584815.1 uncultured Planctomycetota bacterium | reverse complement strand
CACTATATGGCTTCGTGAGGCGGAAATACTACAGGAACGCAATGAAGTGTCGAAAACAGGAAACCTACTTTCTGATTTGTGGAAAATGCGCAAATATGATGTCGTTTGGGATATTATTTGGATAAACCTCACGCGCAACTCGCGATTGGTCAGGCTGTATGTCACCAATGTTCCTTGGAGCATTGCCTACAGTGTAGAGCAATTAAAGAACCTGATGGCGCCTGAGGTGCACGAAACGACTTTCAGAAATGCAATGAGGTCGCTTCAAAATACCTTTGACGAGTCACCGTTAGGTTCAGCACTGGGCTATGGGGTCAAATCTACCATCTATCGGGACGGGAAGAAAGTCATTACACTGCGCAAGAAACCGCGGAAACGGGTTAGTGAGTTCTCGCTTCTCTACTGCCTGTACCGCTATGGAGAAGCCGTCAAAAGAAGGCATTTCACTGTTTCTGAACTGAAGAAGATGACTGAACGCGAACCGCCAGAAGAACGCATCCCTGAATCGCCCTTCCTCATATTTGGAATGACCAGGGAAGACTTTATGAACCAGACGCGGAGTATAGCGGCAAGTCTCGGCTCTGACTGGCTCTATGTTGAATACACCCGCAATCTGGACAGCATTGAACTTCCAGAAGATAAGCAGCCTGTAGATGTTCTTGAGTTGGCGGTAAGGCTGGCAAAGAAATGAACCGCGGATTGGCTAAGTACCACAGGTTTGGGCTTCGCGAGATATGGTTGAAGGTGTTCTTTGAGAGCGGTTTGGAAGCGCTGGAGGTGATATGTGGACCGATGCAGTATCTTGGTTGTGTGGCTTGGTTGCGTGATGCGGAGTTGATAGACGGCAGGAAGCAGAAGACGAGGTTGTGCGGGTTGTTGAGCGGGGTTTGGGGTAGGCGGAGGAGGTTGGTGTGGCAGGTGATATGGGTGAATTTGGCGCGGAATTCACGCATTGTGCGCCTTTTCCTCAGCCGCACCGATTGGGATAGGTCATACAGCAAGGCGGAGTTGGTGGAGTTGCTCTCGCCTCCTGGATATAAGGAGAGGACGGTAAGGAACGCGGTGAACGCTTTGCTGAATATGTTTAAAGAGTCGCCGTTAGGGAAGGAGTTTGGATACGGGATTGTGAGCAAAGGGGGCGTTGAAAGATGTGTGCGGGTAGCGCCGGAAAAGGAGGCGCTGCTGTATTGCGTTTATCGTTGTGGGGAGTTGTTGGGGAGGGAATTTGGCGTGGTTGAGTTGTTGAGGCGGGATGAGGAGGTTTATGCGGAGACGCCAAGCGCGGTTTTTGGGGTGAGCGGTGATGGGGTTGTGTCGCTGTTGCTGGGACTTCAAAGACGGTTCGGGGAAAAACTCCTAAGATGCGAAGGGCTTGGTAGCAGAAGCCGCGTGATTCTCGCTCCCTGCAGCCCATACGATGTGCTTGAGGAGGTGCTGAAATGAGCAGTAGGAGATACTGGAACTATCTGCGCATTAAGGAAGAGACGGTAAGCGTGTTCAACGAGAATGTTGACAGAAACAATCCGGAAATGTGGAAGAATTTTGTGCCGCACGAGCAGTTCTGCCGGCTGGTGGAAGAGGTTCGGAAGAATCTGGCGAAGGAGAAGGGGCATCGTGGCGGGCTGTGGTTGTGGGGAGCGTATGGAACGGGCAAGACATATGGGGTTCTGACGCTGAAACACCTGCTGGAGGAGGAACAGGAGGAGGTAGAGGAGTATTTTGAGAAGTGGGAGCGTGTGGCGCGTTCTGAGTTGAGGGGGCATATAGGTTATCTGCGGAACCAGAGGAAGGTGAGGGTGGTGTATCGTTCACCTGCGCCGCGGGCGACAGAAGGCGGGTTGCTTTTCGGGATGGTAAGCGCGTTGAAGGAAGCGGCGGATAAGGCTGGTGTTGAGACGCCACCCTACAGCGGTTTTGAGACGGTGCGCGATGTCATAGCGGATATGAAGGAGGAGCGTTTCAGAGAAGTGATAAAGCGCTATGCGCCTGGTCTTGGGGCTTTGAGCATAGACGAGGCGCTGGAGCGGATAAAGGGGCGAGATGCGCAAGTAGTTGCAGGGATAGCGGAGGCGCTGGAGAGTGCCCGCCGCGCACCCGCTCCCACCGTGGAAGAGTTCAAAGACTGGCTGCCCAAATACGCCGAAGTGATGCCTTATCCTGTTCTCCTGCTCTGGGATGAGTTCACAGACTTCCTGCTTAATCCCAGCGCGAATATAGCCCTGTTTCAGGAGGTGGTGCAGACTCTGTCGCAGTTCAATGTCTTCCTTGTCATCTGCACACACCGCCATCCAGAGACATTTGAACACGCGATGGGCGCTGATACCTTCAAGAAACTAATGGATAGGTTTGAGGTCGTAACTTTCCGTCTTAAGCACAGTCTTGTGTTTGACCTTATGTGTCAACCATTTGCTCCTGTGGACAGGAAGGTTTGGGATGAGGTGCAGAACGACCTTTATGAGAAGACGGGCGAGGTGATTAACACACTTGTGAGTGAGGCAGGACCTGAGTCACAGATAAGCGTGCAGGCGTTGAGGCGATTACTGCCGCTGCACCCTACAACTGCGATGCTGCTTGCCCATCTATCACAGGAGTTTAGTTCCGCTCAAAGAACACTGTTCTCGTTCCTTACCCGAACGCAGGAAAAGGGAGATGGTCCATTTATCCAGTTCTTGAAGAACAACGAAATAGGCGCCTTTGTGACGCCTGATGCTTTGTTTGACTACTTCGCTGAAGAAATGTCAGAGCATGAGGAAATGTTTCGGGACGCGTTAGGATGGTTCAAACAGAACGAGAAAAATCTGGAAGGGGCTGAGAAAGCAGTGCTTAAGACGGCACTTCTGCTTGTCATTCTCCAACACAAAAGCGGAATCGTGCAGGACCTGCCTGTTAAGAAATTGCGCGCAGCGTTCAGAGAATCACTTGAATTGTGTTTCGCAGGAACAGATGTCAGGGTGAATGCGTGCCTTGATTATCTATTCGCAAAGCAGGTGTTAACAGAAGACCCGGTAACCGGCAATATTAATTTTCCTTGGGCAGAAGTTTCGGATAAGCAGTTGAAGGAACTTGAGAAAGAATTGAAAGACTGGGAGAAGTTTATGGACAAGGACCTTCTTCAGGAGTATGTGGAGAGGAAACTTCCGTTGGATGTTTATGTAGCGCATTTCCGTTGCGAGGCGTGCCACTCAAAAAGGCTGATGCAAGGTGTGTTCAAGCCAAGACACTTGATGCCGTGGGATGTTGGGGTGTGTCTGTGCCTTGCCCCGAGAAGGGAGCAGGAAAATTTCTTGAAGAAAATCAGTTCGTATTTTGGGGAGCGCTGGGTTGTTCTGGTGCCTGAGTGGCATTTGGATGAGAAGATGCTGGGCGACTGGGCACGCGCAAAGGCGTGGGCTGAGATAGTGAGGGGAAGTCGTGGCTCAGACGCTGCAGAGGTTCACGAAAAGAACGCAGAAAAGATCCGAACGGCGGCTCTGAACCAGATGGACGGCGCTTATGTTACAGTCGTAATGGAGGACAAAACCCAGCGAGTGCTGATGGCGGATATTGAACAGTTGTTGTTTGAGGTTTTCCGAAAGCGTTACAGGCACAACCCGCAACTTGACACTTCAATTGGGGCAAAGTCCGGGATATGGGAGCCAAGAGACCGTCCAGCAGCCACTATTGAGGCTGCGCTTGGCAAAAAGAGACCCAAAGGCGCCCTTAAGCCGCTAATTCGGGTTATCGACAAAGCAGACTCTCTGCCTGTGGGATGGTTGAGGGAAATGAAGAGGCAACTTGCGGAGCAAATAGAGCAGCGTGTGAAGAAGACGGGCGGAGAACTTCCGCTTTCGGAGTTGTTAGCGGTGGTTCGCGGCTGCCCGTTTGGTCTCTATCCGTGCGATGGTTCAGCCTACATAATCACTACTCTGCTTAAAAAACTGCTAAAGGGCTATTTCCTGACTGACGGCGACAGGTATCTTGAACCTGAAATGGTCCTGAAAGAGGCGCTGTTGGACACCTTTAGTGGCAAGGGCAGATGGCGGGTTGCCCAGGACACGCCTCTATACAGGGAGTTTCGCAAGGCGCTTAATACGGCGTTTGGGCTGGGGCTTGATGTAATGCCGCCACGCAAAGCCCTTGAGCAACTCCGAATATGGGTAACGCAACAGGAACTGCCGCTGTGGTCTTTGAAATATTCCCTGTCAGGGGCGCCGGCAGAGATTTGCGATGCTTTGTCTCGCCTAATCGCGGGTGACCGGTCGCAGGAACAGATTGACCATTTCTTAAACAAATATCTGTTATGCTTTGCGAGTTGTTCAGGCGAGATAGCCGACAAGATAAAGGCGAACGGTCTGGAGGAGGGATTCAAGGAGTTTATCTCGCATTCTGGTCTGACAGAAGATGTTCTTGTGCGTTGGAAACTTACACCGCGGTCGGTTGCAGATGACCTCCGCAGAAGACTGGAAGGTGACCTCTTCTTCTGGAATGAGAACAGCGCAAAACACGCTGCCAGGGAGTTGGCTCAAAAATTGCACCTGCTTGCCAGCCTGCAAAGCATATCGGGAATCAAATGTGACGAGGTGAAAGAACCCGAAAACTTTGTTAGACACATCATCAGCAAGAAGAGGCTGCCGTTGTGGATGTTTGAGGATGTAGCAGACGCGCGACAGAAAGAAGCCATCGCCATTCTGCGTAGGATTCGTGATGGCGTAGAAGGTGCGCAAGGATATAGGTCTGCTGCTGAAGGGCTGGAAAGTCACGCGCAAACACTGCGCGAAATGCTTGAAAGTCCAAAAAGAACACTCG
>CAZPBO010000089.1:0-4819 GCA_964584815.1 uncultured Planctomycetota bacterium | reverse complement strand
AAAAGATTGCAGGTATTCTCGCCGACCCCGTCTCCGACATATACGCCATAAATGCGCCTGTTCTTGACGAGAAAGACACCGTTGTTGTGCAGGTCGCAAAAAAACCCGGCGTTATGGACACCGTCGCCCTGACAGTCAAAAAGGCGCTTTCGGAGATGGGACTCGCCGCTGATGCCGTGCGCACCGCAAAGAAATTCATCCTTAAGGGCAGCCCAACTCGGCAAGACATTGACACTGTGGTTCGGCGTGTTCTGGCGAACGAGACGGTGGAGGAGGCGCATTTTGGCAGTCAGCCGCTTGATGTGCCCAAAGAGCCACCTGAGTATAAGTTCCGCCTTGTGACGGTGAAACTTTCCGGCAAAAACGATGCGGAACTGGAAAGAATAAGCAGGGAAGGGATGCTGGCGTTGAGCGTTGAGGAGATGCGGGCGGTTCAGGCGCACTTTGAGCGGTTGGGACGCGACCCGACCGACTGCGAACTGGAGACCATCGCGCAGACCTGGTCCGAACACTGCGTCCACAAAACCTTCAAATCACCCATCCGCTATACCGACCAATCAACGGGCAAAACCGAACTGATAGAGAAGGGGCTTTTGAAGACCTACATAATGGCGGCGACAGAGGAAATAGCCGCACCGTGGTGTGTCCTCGTCTTCCGCGACAATGCGGGTATCGTGGAGTTTGATGGGGAGTTCAACCTCTGCTTTAAGGTGGAGACGCACAACCATCCAAGCGCGATAGAGCCATATGGAGGGGCGGCGACAGGAATCGGCGGCGTTATTCGCGACCCGCTTGGCACAGGACTTGGCGCTTTGCCTGTTGCCAACACCGATGTCTTCTGCTTCGGTCCGCCCAGTCTGCCGTATGAGGAGTTGCCAGAAGGATGCTTGCATCCCAAACGGATAATGAAAGGCGTCGTTGCGGGTGTGCGCGACTACGGCAACCGTATGGGCATACCAACCGTCAACGGAGCGGTGCTTTTTGACAGCCGCTATGTCGGCAACCCGCTTGTCTACTGCGGCAATCTCGGAATCCTGCCGAAGGACTGCTCACATAAGGAGCCGCGGGTTGGCGATTTGGTGGTGCTTGTTGGCGGCAGAACAGGGCGGGACGGCATTCACGGCGTCACTTTTGCGTCTGTGGAGTTGACAAGCGAATCTGAGGAGGTGGCTGGAAGCGCGGTGCAGATAGGCAATCCGATTGAGGAGAAGAAACTGGTGGAGGGTTTGATGCGTGCGCGCAGGGAGCACCTGTATAATGCGATAACCGACTGCGGCGGTGGCGGGCTTTCCTCCGCTGTCGGCGAGATGGGCGCAGAACTCGGCGTTGAGGTCCACCTTGAACGCGTTCCGCTTAAATATCGCGGTCTCTCTTACACCGAAATCTGGATATCGGAAGCGCAGGAGCGGATGGTGCTGGCTGTGCCGCCCGACAAACTTGAGCGTCTTAAACAGATTTTCGCAGAAGAAGAGGTTGAGGTGAGCGTTATCGGACGCTTCAGCGGGGACAAACGCCTGCGTCTGTTCTATGAAGGCAACCTTGTTGCGGACCTGGATATGGAGTTTTTGCATAAGGGGTTGCCGCTGACCTGGCGCGAAGCGGTCTGGAACCCACCCGACCTAACAGAACCCAACATTCCTGAGCGTGCCGACCTAACCCCAACCTTGCTTAAGATTCTCTCCTGTCTTAATGTCGCCTCAAAGGAATGGGTGGTGCGTCAATACGACCACGAAGTTCAGGCACGCACGGTGGTCAAGCCGTTTGTCGGACCACAGATGAGGGGACCATCAGATGGTGCGGTGATTCTGCCGCGGCTTAACTCTCATCGTGGCGTTGCTTTGACCTGTGGCATCTGTCCCCGCTATGCCGATATAGACCCTTACTGGATGGCAGCCGCCGCGATTGACGAAGCCATCCGCAACGCCGTCTGCCTAGGTGCTGACCCCGACCGCATCGCACTCCTTGACAACTTCTCCTGGGGAAGGGTCAGCCGCCCCGAAATCCTCGGCGCACTCGTCAGATGCTGCAAAGCATGCTACGACTTCGCCACCACCTACAGAACACCCTTCATCTCCGGCAAAGACTCACTCAACAACGAGTTCGTCGCCAAAGATGGACGCGTTATAACGATTCCGCATACGCTCCTCATTTCGGCTCTGGGGATTGTGCCTGATGTGGATATATGCGTGACATCCGACCTGAAGCAGGCGGGCAATCCGCTTTATCTTTTGGGTTTGACGCGTGATGAGTTGGGCGGTTCGGAGTTTTACACTCTTTTCGGGCACCTTGGAGTGGAGGTTCCAAAGACAGATGCGGCAGCGGCACGGCAGCGTTATCTGCGTCTGCATCAGGCGATAAAGGAGGGGATGGTGGTGGCGGCACACGACTGCTCCGACGGCGGACTGGGGGTTGCGCTTGCGGAAATGGCGTTCGGCGGTGACATAGGGGCAGAAGTCTCGCTTGCGGATGTGGAGTATGAGGGAAGAGCGCGCGACGATTTTGTGCTCTTTTCGGAATCAACAGGTAGGGTGGTGGTGGAAGTGGCGCGCGATAAAGCCGCCGCTTTTGAACGACTCTTCGCCGGCACCCCGTTCGCCAAAATCGGACGCGTTATTGAGCAGCCCTTCCTGATTATCAGTGGGCTTAAAGGGAGGGTTGTGGTGGAGGAGGCGGTGCGCAATCTTTACGCTGCCTGGCACAGACCGCTCGCGTGGTGAGGGTTGCCTCTTTTGCGTGCAGGTGTTCTATTTTGCGTTACACATATCTTCTGTATAATAGTGGCACAGTCAAGCGTAGGACTGCGGCACGGTTATCTGTAAGGAGAAGAAGATGGCAGAGCGGGAGTTGCAGGTGATACTGGCAACGGACTGCGGCTCAACCACCACCAAAGCGATACTGATAGAAAAAAAAGGCGATGTTTACAGACAGACATACAGGGGCGAGGCGCCCACCACCGTTGAGGCGCCGTTTGAAGATGTGACACGCGGTGTGCTCAACTCCATTGAGGAGTTGGAGGACTTAAGCGGGCGTAAGATACTGGAGGGTGGACGCATAATAAAGCCTGCGCAAGGCAATGTCGGCGTGGATGTGTATGTGAGCACATCAAGCGCAGGTGGTGGGCTGCAGATGATGGTGATGGGGGCGGTGAAGATGATGACGGCAGAAAGCGCGCAGAGGGCGGCGCTCGGCGCAGGCGCCATTGTTATGGATGTTCTCGCCTCAAACGACCGCCTCCCCCCACACGAAAAAATTGAACGCATCCGCAAACTGCGCCCCGATATGCTGCTTCTGTCAGGCGGCACAGACGGCGGCACAGTAAAACATGTCGTGGAGTTAGCAGAATATGTCAGAGCAGCGCGCCCCAAAGCGCGTCTGGGCACCACCTTCAGACTCCCAGTCATCTACGCCGGCAACAAAGACGCCCGCGAGCAGATACGCAAAATCCTTGAGGATGTCGTTGACCTCGCCATAACCGAAAATATCCGCCCGACTCTGGAGGAAGAAAATCTGCAACCAGCAAGACTGCGGATACAGGAGTTGTTTTTGGAACATGTGATGGCGCACGCTCCAGGATACAAAAAATTGATGGAATGGGTGGACGCCGAAATAATGCCGACACCGGCGGCGGTCGGCAACATAATGCAGACAATAGCGCGCAAAAGCGGTATCAACATACTGGGAGTGGACATAGGCGGCGCAACAACCGATGTCTTCTCCGTCTTTGACAAGGTCTTCAACCGCACCGTCAGCGCAAATCTGGGTATGTCCTACTCCGTCAGCAATGTTCTGACAGAAGCCGGCGTTGAAAATGTGATGCGCTGGGTGCCGTTTGAAATGGATGAGCAGGAACTACAAAACCGCGTCAAGAACAAGATGATACGCCCCACCACAATACCACAAACCCTTGAGGAGTTGAAGATAGAGCAGGCGCTGGCACGCGAAGCGCTGCGCCTTGCCCTGACACAGCATAAACTGCTTGTGACCCCGCTTAAAGGCGTGCAGCGGGTCAAGTCGCTCGCCGAAGCGTTTGAGCAGGTGGAAGAGCAGACTCTCGTCAAGATGGAGAAGTTGGATTTGATTGTCGGGTCAGGCGGAATCCTAAGCCACGCGCCAAGACGGGTGCAGGCGATGCTTATGATGATTGATGCATTTCAACCTGTTGGAGTGACGCAACTGGCGGTTGACTCCATATTTATGATGCCGCATCTGGGCGTTCTCGCAACTATCAGTGAAAAAGCCGCCACAGATGTCTTCGTCAAAGACTGTATGATTGAGTTGGGCACCTGCGTTTCGTTTACCAACACATCAAAACCGCGCGACGATGCCATGCACTATATCCTGCGCTACGACGACGGCAGAAAAGCGGAGCGGACATTGGCGTTTGGTGAGATGAGTTGCGAGGAACTGGGAGTCGGCGAGGAGGCGGAGTTGGAGGTGCATCCCGGACGCGGATTTGATGTGGGCGCAGGCAAGGGCAGAACGGTGAGACAGCGTATCCGCGGCGGAGTTGTGGGGGTTGTGTTTGACGCCCGCGGAAGACCTTTGACGCTGCCAGAGAGCGATGCGGAACGCATAGCGGCGCTTAAGCGTTGGCACAAAGCCCTTAATGTCTACCCCGAAGTATGATTTCACAATACGCTGTAGTCCTGTTGAGATTTGTCGGCGACCTTGGAAATTTAGGAAAAATCTATAAAGGTAGTTGACAAAGAGCGTCTTGTGTCGGTTAGTATTTATATGGAGTTACTGAAGTTACCGGCTGGGGCGCGTTTAGCGCCCTTCTCTTTTGGGGAAACTGGCAGTGGCTCGCCTTATGGTCTTT
>CAZPBO010000088.1:0-4839 GCA_964584815.1 uncultured Planctomycetota bacterium | reverse complement strand
TATATCTGTAATGTTTGCCCGCGAGGATGCAGACTGCAGGAAGACAAGATAGGGTTTTGTCGTGTGCGGATGCTACGGGATGGGCGTAATATATGCCGCACATATGGTGCTGTGGCAGCCTTGCATATCGCGCCTTCTGAAATAAAGCCGTTCTTCCATTTCAAACCCGCAGCGCAGTGGCTTTCCGTCGGCAGTCTGGGTTGCAATCTGCGCTGTCCGGGATGCCAGAACCACCACATAGCCCACAGTAAGGTCGGGGATGAGGAACTGTCGCAACTTGAGCGTTTTGAGCCGCAACAACTCGTTCGCATCGCAAAAGAAGCAGGTTGTGTGGGGCTTTCCTTCACATATAACGAACCTATTATTTGGTGGGAATATGTGGTTGAAACAGGGTATGCGGCTAGGAAGGCGGGGCTACTTTTGAATCTTGTGACAAACGGATATGCGTGCGAGGATGTATGGCGGCGGTTGGTGGATGTCTGCGATGCGGCGCGGATAGACTTTAAGGGATTCAGCGAGGAGGTGACGAAGCGGGCGGCGAATTTAAGGCATCCTGAAGTTGTGCGCCGAAACGCAAAAATCGCAAAGGATATGGGCGTTCACATTGAGATAATCTCAAACATCATTCCTACAGTCAACGATGCGGAGGATGAGTTAAGGAGAACAGCGGAATGGATAGTGGAGAATCTCGGTGTGGATGTTCCGTGGCATCTGACGCGGTTTGTGCCGCATCTGCGCCTATCGCATCTTCCCGCAACACCGATTGCGACGCTTGAGAAGGGACGGGAGATAGGGCTTGCGGCGGGATTGAATTTCGTTTATCTGGGCAATGTGCCTGGGCATCCTGCGGAGAGCACATACTGTCCTGAATGCGGCGCGTGTGTGGTGAAGCGCTTTCATACAGAAATCGTTGCGGTGAACATAAGCAACAGAAGATGTGCAAAATGCGGGGCAGAAATACCAATTGTGTGGTGAGGGGTTAAAATAGGAGGAGTTGTTGGGAGGTGAGGGTGTGTCGCGGATTATTGTGGCGCCGAGCATATTGAGCGCCGACTTTGCGCGGCTTGGCAGCGAGGTGGCGGAGATAGAGTCAGGTGGTGCGGACTGGGTGCACATTGATGTGATGGATGGGCATTTTGTGCCGAACATAACATTCGGACCGCCGGTGGTGGCGTGTTTGCGGCGTGTAACGGGGCTATTCCTTGATGTTCACCTAATGCTTGAGCGCCCGCTTATGTTTGTGGAGGCGTTTGCGGAAGCAGGCGCGGATTTAATCTCCTTCCACATAGAGAGCAAAGATGAGCCGAGCGATGTGATAGAGGCGGTGCGCAGCGCCGGCAAGAAGGTGGCGATAGTGCTCAATCCGCCGACACCGCTTGAACGAGTTCTGCCGTGGATTGAGGCGGTGGATATGGTGCTTGTGATGACGGTGAACCCTGGCTTTGGTGGGCAGGGGATGATAAAGGAGGCGCTGGGGAAAGTTGTGGAGTTGCGTCGTCGGCTCGGTGAGGAGGCGTTGATAGAGGTGGACGGCGGTGTGAATGCCGAGACAGTTGAGGATGCGGCGCGCTCAGGGGCGAATGTGATTGTGGCGGGTTCAGCGGTGTTTAAGAAAACAGACCGCGCCGCCATCATTGATACGCTCCGCAAAAAGGCGGAACGCTTCTTCAACCCAACCCCTTAAGCGAGAAGAAACGGCAGACAAACGGCAGCAAGACCCGCATCTGCCGACGCTTCAAGATAGAGCCCGCCGAAGCGGGAAAGTTTGCCGGCACGCAGAAGCGCCACAACCAGCACGGCAGCAAGGAAAAGAAGAACAAGCGCCAACGCAGGCACCATCCCTAAGGCAACCATCCCTACAACAAGCAACCCCCAGACAACACTGGCACAGATAAGCACAATCACCGTTGAGCGTTCACCCAGCACCACGGGAAACGCCTCTCGTCCAAGGAATCTGTCGCGCTCCATCTGGCGCACATCAAACAGCACGCTGCGGATGTAAACGGGAATGAAGATGAAAAAGAAAGTGAGAACAACAAGATAGGTAGACGCACTGGATGAGAAAGCCGGCAGCAGTGTGCAGACAGCCGCCCAACCGAGGGCGCAGAAAATGTCCTTTGACCCCGGCAGGTCTCGCAGACTGCGCAGTCTTGCCGGCGCTGGTATGACATCAAGACCGTAAAGAAAACCCCCCACAAGAGCAAGCATGAGGAGAAGAAAGCGATATGTTCCTGCGTGGAAGGCAACAACTGCGGCGGCGCTGCCGGCAAGAAACGCAAAAACAAGCCTTACCGTCTCAAAGCGGCAGCGCTTTGTCAGTGGCTCAAAGCGCAGGGCGATTATCTGGTTGAAAGTGTGGACACAGAAGACATAAAGCGCGGCGATGGCGGCACTCAAAGCGGAATCAACCTTAAGGACGCAGGACGCGGCATAAGTGAGCGCAGCCGCAGCAGCGGCAGCCGTAAGATTCCACCTCACCACAGCAAACAAAACGCCACGCCACAAACTCGCCCCCCCTCGCAACCGCTCCATTACCCCCTGTATCACCCAGTTGGGAGTTGATGCGCCAGCAGTAACAAAAACCGACTCCGCATCAATCCGCTGCGGCAACTCATCAGCCGTCTCTATGTGGAGGGTGCGTTTGCCCGATGCGGTGGCAATTTCTGCCAAACGACGCGTGTTGGCAGAATGCCTGCCGCCCACCACCACAACCAAATCCACATCATCTAAGACCGAGCGCAACTCCTCCTGACGCCTGTGGGTGGAGTCGCATATCGTCTGATGCACGCGCACAGAAGGGAAACGCCTCCGCAAAGCCGCCGCCACATCCTCATAAACCGCCGCGTCCTGCGTCGTCTGCGCTACAAGACATATAGCGCGTTCGTCAAACGGCAGTCTCTCCACATCATCAGGAGATGCAATAATGACGGCATCAGCAACCTCAGAACGCAATGCCTTGACTTCAGGATGGTCAGGGTCGCCAAAAATTACGATACGCTCTCCCTTTGCGGCGGCGTTGCGGATGATGCCGTGTATGCGTGCAACGCGCGGACAGGTCGCGTCCACAACGCAAAACCCGCCTTGCTTCAGGCGCTGCCGAACCTGCCTCTCCACACCGTGACTGCGCAAAACAACAACCGCTCCACGCGGCAACTCCTCCACATCTTCTGCCACCTTCACACCATTGGCGCGTAACTCCTCCACCGCCTGTCTGTTGTGGATGAGAGGACCAAGCGTGTAGACGGTTTTGTGCCTTCGCGCTGCTCGCAACGCCAGCGATACAGCACGACGAACCCCATAACAAAATCCCGCCCACCGCCCCAACAAAACACGCATCACTTCACCTCCAGCGCCCCAAATCCCGAAGACCTCACCAGCCGCTCACCCTCCTTGTCGTGCCATAATATCAACGCATCCACCCATAAACCCTCACTCTTCAAACGCTCAATTAAGGCAAGCCCGTTCTTGGGTCCCAGAACAGATATGGCGGTGGCAAGAGCATCCGCATCGGTGCCGTCCTTGGTAACGACACTCACCGATACCGCCGCGTCCGCAGTCCCCCCCGTTCGCGGGTCAACAATATGGCTGTGCCGTCCCTTCGCCGTAGCAAAGTAACGCTCATAATTGCCACTCGTGGCAACCGCACCATCCTTAAGCGCCACAACCGCAAGAAACGCACCCCTCCTTCGCGGATCCTTTATCCCCACACGCCACGAACTACCATCCCACCTTCCACCCCATACAAACACCTCACCGCCCACCTCCACAAGACAATGCTGAACGCCGCGCCTTCGCATCACAGAAACCGCTTTCTGGGCGGCAAATCCCTTAGCAAGCGCGCCAAGGTCAAGCCGCAACGGCTCCTTAAATCGCACTCTCCTCCCATCAAGCACTATCTTCTGCCAGCCAAGCCGCTTCAACGCCTGCACTATCTCATCTCGGGTCGGCTCCCTTCCCTCTTTCGCCGCGCGGCGGTAAACCTCAAGCAACGGCACACAGGTGATGTCCAACGCCCCATTAGTCCGACGCGCCCAGTAAACCCCCTTCTCAAGCAGATATGATAAGTCCTCGCTTACCAGAACGGGTTCCTTGTGAGCGCGGGCACATAAACGGCTTAACTCCGAATCGGCATCAAAACGCGACAGGCGCTTCTGCAGGGCAAGCAGTTCCCGCACCGCCTCATATGTCGCCTCGCGCAACTTCTGCTCATCCCGCCCCTGCGCCACAATGCGCGCCTCCGTTGACATCACACCGCTTACACGGCGCTCCACCTGCAACCATCCACCACCCAAACGCCGCACACTCAACACATTCAGCACCGCCTCACCCCCAACCCCACCGCCCAAACGCCGCATCCTCAAAAACGCATAAACTATCACCACCACCATAAAAGCAGCAACACAAACCCCCGCCACAAAACGCCAAATATCACGCCTCGCCGACAATCCCTATCGCCTCCACCTCAACCAAAACGCCCTTGGGTAGCGCCGATACCTCTACACACGCCCGTGCCGGCAACACCTCTCCACCGAAAAAGCGTCCATACACCTCGTTCACCACCGAGAAATCCGACATATTCCTGATGTAAAGCGTCACTTTGACAACACGGTCAAGTGAGGAACCAGCCGCTTCCAGAACTGCGGCAAGATTGCGAAATGCCTGCTCCGCCTGCGCATCAACACCGCCTTCCACCACCTTCCCCGTGCGCGCATCAAGCGGTATCTGCCCCGAAACGAAGACGAAATTACCCGCCACCACCGCCTGCGAATACGGTCCTACCGCCGCAGGCGCTTTCTCCGTCCTCACAACACGCATCACTCACTCCTTCCAAAACCACAA
>CAZPBO010000087.1:0-5230 GCA_964584815.1 uncultured Planctomycetota bacterium | reverse complement strand
ACACCGTAGTGGTGGAAACGGAGAGCGAATCAGAAAGTTCCTCTTTGTGGCGGTATAACACATTTCCGCAGCGTGTATACCGCATCGGCTTTTTGCACACCTTTTTTGCCATACCTTGGTTGTTGCAGACAATCTGGTTTCCCCCCTCGGCGTGGAGCGAGGGGGATTGTCTTTTTAGGAGGTTGGTTATGCTTAGAGGTGGGGTCGCTGCGGTCTCCTGCGTGTTAGGTTTCTGCCTCCTCGCGGGTGAGCATAAGAAGCCTTCCGAGGAAGGATGGAGGAAGGAGACGAAGGTCAAGGCGCAGATTAAACTGTCGGCACTCTTTGAGGACCCGCACGGACAGACTGACTATAACATCTACTCCAAAGTCAATATTGATATTTTCGTAGAAGGAAAACTCGGCGGTGACTTCAAGTATCGTCTAAGACCTGCTTACAAGATGGATGAGCCTGGCAAAGGGAAATTGGTCGGGTCAGATATGTATGTGGATTATCTGGGGGTTTCCCCGCTTAGGATACGGGCGGGCAAGTTCAAGTATCCGGGCTCATTTGGGGCGTTCTGGTCGTCAGGCAAGATGGATTTTACGACACGCCCGATAATGTCCTCGGAGGTGCGTCTACCGCAGTCACGGGATATAGGAATTATGCTTTACGGCGATGCGCTGAAGCGGAAAGTTGGTGGAAGGGAACTGAAACTTCGTCTTTACGGTTCGGTCACGGATGGCAAAGAAGGAGCCGAGAATGAGGCGCTTATGTATACCGCACGGATGGAGTTTCAACTTAAGGGACTCTTTCGGTTCGGCACCTGCTATCTTAAGAACCATCAACACGATGAGTGGATACCGACAAAGATGGACGCTCCTTACGACTATGTCAATGATTTGGAATACGGCTCGGTTGATTTGACTGTGTTTCTGAAGCCTTGCCGTTTCGGCGGAGAGTTTATGAGTGGACGCATAGAGGACGGCGCCGATGCATTTGATTTTGAAGGTTACTATGTCAAAGCGTTCGTGGGGTTACTGAAGAATGTTGAGGCGGGCGTTCGTTACGAGTTATGGGACAGAAACAGAAGTGAGCATTACAGAACGGAGGTTATCACGGTTGGTGTGACATTCTTTTTCAATCCGAAGGAGCCGCATACGGCGAAGTTGCAACTGAACTGGCGCAAGTTGCGTGAAGGAGACCCTGCCGAAGGCGATGAGAACATTTTTGAGGTGCTGCTTCAGATCAGATTTTAGGAGCAGGTTTCCTGAATGGGTATCAGCAGGTCCCCATTGGGGGATGAGGTAACTTTGGAGGGTTTTGGTATGTTGAGGTCTGCGCGTGGTGGTCTGTTAGTGGGGATGGTTCTGCTTTCAGTGACGGTGGCTGGCTGTGGTAGCAGGGATGAGGAGGAGGGAAGAGTTGCGCCGAGTGGAAAAACGGGGAAGGTTCTCATTCGGATTCGTGGGTCAGACACATTGGTGAATCTGGTTCAGAGGCTGGCGGAGGAGTTTATGAAGAAGCGTTCTGATATATGGGTTGCGGTGACAGGAGGTGGTTCTGGGACGGGGATAGCGGCTCTGATCAACAAGGAGGTTGACATAGCGGACGCCTCGCGCGCGATGAAGAGTAAAGAGATAAAACTGGCGAAAGAGAGAGGTGTGGAACCTGTAGGAGTGGTCATCGCGCTGGACGGATTAGCCATAATCGTTAACGAGAGTCTTCCCATTGACTCTCTGACGCTTGAGCAGTTAGGGCGGATTTATAGGGGTGAGATTAAAAGATGGAGTGAGGTTGGCGGACCTGATATGGAGATATCCTTATACGGACGCACAAGCGCTTCAGGAACTTTTGTCTACTTCAGGGACAAGGTTGTTAAAGGGGACTACTCTCCGAGGATGAAGGGCATGATAGGCAACAGCCATATTGTGGAGGCGGTTAAGAAGGACAAAGCGGGAATTGGCTATGTCGGTATTGGCTATGCGGTGGACGAGAAGGGAAGAGTTGAAGCGGCATTGAAAGTTTTGAGGATAGCCAAAGACGCTTCCTCTCCTGCTGTAACGCCTCTTAAAGTGGAGAATGTGAAGGAGGGGCTTTATCCCCTTGCGCGACCGCTGTATCAGTTCACAAACGGCAAGCCGAAAGGCGCAATACTTGAGTTCATACGGTTTGAGTTGAGCGAGGAAGGGCAAAAGATAGTCACCAAGGAAGGCTTTTATCCCATCACTCCCGACCATATGAAAGCCAACAAGAAGGTTTTGGGGCTGTCTGAATGATGCTGAGCAGGCTTAAAGAGAAGGCAATACACTTTTTGTTCTTTCTGACGGCGTTTTCGGCGGTCGTCATCCTTGCGGGAATTTTTCTGATGCTCGTCCTCAACGCCATACGAGCCTTTGAGGATGTGGGTTTTTGGGACTTCTTCGGAACGAGATGGAATCCTTCGGCTTATGGTGAGCCGTCGTATGGGATAGTTCAGATGATTGTAAGCACATTTATGACGACGCTGGGGGCTATGCTGATAGCGGTGCCGTTAGGGGTGGGCGCTGCAGCCTACATAGCCGAGGTTGCAAGCCCAAGGGTCAGGGAAATCTTGAAACCGGCGATAGAGATTTTGGCAGGTATCCCGTCGGTGGTGATAGGTTTTTTGGGCATAGTTCTTGTCGGACCGCTTATTGCGGATGTGTTCGGCTTGTCATCCGGATTGAATGCTCTGAACGGTTCTATTCTTCTGGCGGTCATGGCGTTGCCAACGATTATAAGCGTTTCTGAGGACGCCATAAGGGCGGTTCCGACAGAATACAAGGAGGCGTCGTATGCGCTGGGGGCGAGTCGTTGGACGACACTGGTTCGCGTGACAATACCGGCGGCTTTCCAGGGAATTGCGGCTTCGGTTGTGTTAGGGATTGGGCGTGCTGTCGGCGAAACAATGACCGTTCTGATGGCAACCGGTAATGCGACGGCTATGCCGCACGGATTCCTTGACTCGGTCAGAACCCTCACCGCCACCATCGCTATTGAGTTGGGGGAGGTTCCTTACGGCACCGCACACTATTACGCGCTCTTTGCCGTCGGCGCCGTTCTCTTTATCATCACCCTAGGTATCAATCTTGTCGCGGAGATGATAACCGCAAAACATAGGAGGTTGACGGGATGAACCTTAAAAAGTGCAAAGGGATGTTAGGTTTTGGAGCATTGCGGCTGTGCGCCGTCATAAGTGTCCTGATACTGGGAGTCATCATTTTTGACATCGCCTTCAAGGGGGCGGGGGTGATAAGTTGGGAGTTTCTAACAGACTATCCGAGGGAGGGGATGACCAAAGGCGGAATATTTCCTGCGATTGTCGGCACGGTGTTTGTGACATTCATAACCGCGCTTTTTTCAATTCCTCTTGGCGTGTGCGCAGCGATATATCTGAGCGAATACACCAGAGAAGGAAAGGTAGTGCGTCTCATCCGTGCGGCGATCAGGAACCTGGCGGGAGTTCCGTCCATCGTTTATGGTCTGTTCGGCGTGGTTCTGTTTATGAGGGGGCTTGGTTTCGGCGCTTCGGTGCTCTCATCAGGTCTCACATTAGGGCTTCTGACTCTTCCGTGGATTATCACCACTTCTGAGGAGGCGCTCAAAGCGGTTCCGAAGTCGTTCAGAGAAGGAGCGATGGCGCTGGGAGCAACCAAATGGCAGACCATCCGCACGAATGTTCTGCCATATGCATTTCCGGGGATACTGACCGGCGCGATTCTGGGACTCTCACGCGCTGCAGGAGAGACAGCCCCTCTCCTCTTCACTGGGGTCGCCTTCTACATCCCAAAACTCCCTACCTCTCCATTTGACCAGTTCATGGCGCTGCCCTACCATCTGTATATCCTCTCAACACAGCACCACGCTACTGAACTGGTTAAACCCATCGCTTACGGCACCGCTTTGGTTCTCCTCGCTGTTGTGTTGGCAATGAATCTGCTCGCAATCATCCTGCGATATAGGGCAAGGAAGAAACTCAAAATGTAGCTTAATATGGAGGCTTCTGCACTATGGAAGACGATAAAATCGTCACAAAAGAACTCACTCTGTCGTATGGGGAAAGGGTTGTCTTAAAAAACATCAATTTAAGAATTCGCCGCAACAAAATAACAGCGATAATCGGTCCATCAGGATGCGGCAAATCCAGCCTCCTACGGTGTCTGAATAGATTGATTGACCTCACCCCTGAAGCAAAGGTCAGCGGGCAGGTGTTTCTTGACGGGAAAGACATCTACGCCGAGGATGTTGATGTGACAGACATCAGACGAAGAGTGGGCATGGTTTTTCAGAAGCCGAATCCGTTTCCGAAATCAATATACGACAACATCGCTTACGGCTTGCGGATAAAGGGAGTCAAAAGTAAAAGCACAATCTCCGAAGTTGTGGAGAGGACATTAAGGGACACCGGCTTGTGGGATGAGGTGAAAGAGCGTCTGCATGCCTCGGCAATGGAACTGTCGGGTGGACAGCAGCAGAGGCTGTGCATCGCCAGAGCGCTGGCGGTGGAACCTGAAGTCATCCTGATGGATGAGCCGTGCTCGGCTCTTGACCCTGCTTCTACCTTCAAAATAGAGGAATTGATGATGAGGCTTAAGAAACAATACACAATTGTCATAGTCACCCACAATATGCAGCAGGCAGCCAGAGTTTCAGACGTTACAGGATTTCTGTATCTTGGGCGACTTATTGAGTTTGGCGAGACAAAGCGCATCTTCACCAACCCGAAAGAGCATCTCACAGAGGACTATATCAGCGGTCGTTTCGGCTAACCTGTAAGGAGGGAGTTTATGCTGAGAGAGAATCTCCGCAAAGAGTTAAAAGACCTTGAGAAAGAACTTGTCAAGATGGGAGAGATGACGATAACAGCGATAGAGCGCTCTGTGGAAGCGTTGAAGTCGCGCGATGTGGATGAAGCAAGAAAGATTACATCCAATGACCTGCTCATCAACAAGAAACGCTGGGAGATAGAGGAGCGCTGTGTTAATCTGATAGCCACCCAACAGCCTGTTGCCACCGACCTACGCGAAATCGTCGCATTGTTGAACATCATAAGCGACCTTGAGCGCATAGGCGACAACGCCGCAGGAATCGCCAGAATCGTCATCCAAATCGGCGACGAACCGTTGTTAAAACCCTTAATAGATATTCCTCGTATGATGGAGAAAGCGACCGATATGATAAGGAGGAGCATCAAAGCCTTTCTGCGTCGCGACGCGGAAGCAGCAAGAGC
>CAZPBO010000086.1:0-5254 GCA_964584815.1 uncultured Planctomycetota bacterium | reverse complement strand
CGATGCGCACACCCTGCCCTTCAATCAGGAAAGAGGCGTGTCCGAGCCAGCGTATTTTCATAACTGTTCCTCCACAGACAGGTTCCTTATGGACATTATGCCGTAAAGATAGTGTTGCGTCAAGGATTAGTCATCGTCTGCGAACAGCGGCTTGACAAACAGGCGGAAGCGCATATCATTGTCGCAGACGGTTCAGGGCAGAGTTTATGCGTTGCTCATCCGCCGCCCCCAACGCAAAAGCAGACGAAACCCTCGGTGATGTTAGTTGTAGAGGGTTCAAGAGATGTATGAAATAGTTGACCGAATGTTCAAAAAGGGCAAGAAAAAATTCATCTTCCCGGCAATGTATTACGGGTTACTGTCTGCTTACATACAAAATGGTAAAACCGTCTTTTCAACGCAGGAGGTAAGACACTTCTATGAAACCGCTGTGTGCGAGATAGTGCGAAACCACCTAGGACACAGTCTCCACATCGGTGGGCAGTTTTATGATGCGTACCCGACGCGGAACCTTACCAAGTACCGCGTTCTAAAAGCGCTGGGACCAAGAATGTTTCAACTGATAGCGACACAAAACGCTGCTCAGATGTTGGACTATATCTGCCAGAAATTCAAAGAAGAGATCCAAAAGCGATTCGGCAACCTTCCCAGTCTATCAAATCGGCTCAAAAGAATGGAACTGTCAGAGACAGTGGAGCGTTTTATCTCTTTTATAGAATGGGCAATGAGTATAAGTGGAACCTGTTTTGAACTTGTGAGTTTCGCCTTGATAAAAACTCATATGGAACGGTTTGGTTGCAAGATTTATCGTGAGACTAGGACTGAGGCAAGCGATAGAGGGACAGATTTAAGCACGGACTTTGGGGTCGTATATCAGGTTAAGAAACTGGTTTTAAGAAGCGAACGAGTGACCACTGATGTCTATGACACTTTACGAGGGAATTTTGGAGAAGAAAGAATACGCGATGGGAAAGTGGTTTTGGTATTAGAAGATGCGGATAAGCAGTTCAAAGAACTACTTGTAAGGCTCAAAATTAAACCTATCATCAAAAATGACCTTCTAAAATTGGCTTTGTTAATGGACGAACCCGAAGTCAGGGAAAAGGTTCTGAGAGTTGTCTTTGACGAGTTAAAAAGAGAATATCAAAGCGATGTCTGTAGAAAATGCCCCTTCAGTGGTCAGTTTCCCGTATGCGAGTTTAGAGAATAGGGGGTGGTCAAAAGGCAAAACCCGCTATGCACACCTTGTCGTGCAATATGGTAATGTGAACGGCGCCAGAACCGCTCTGCCCTCGGTCTGTGATCACAGTTGTTAAGGTTGTTCCATAGTGGTGCAGGAACTGTCGGATAACTCATAAAAAAGTGCGTTAACTCCAGCATCGCGAACTGCTTGCAGAAGATACTCCTTCGTTGATGGATGGCAGGTGAAAAGCAGAATTTGCAGACTTTTGGCGACTTCAGCGAGCATCCTTGCGCAGGCGCGTTGACGCTGTGGGTCAAACCGCACAAGCACATCGTCCAGCACGAGCGGCAAAGGCTCAGAGAGATTTGCCCATTCACGGGCAAGCCCAAGCCTCACGCTCAAATAGACCTGGTCCGCCAACCCGCTGCTCCATTTTACCTCCTCTTTGTAGGCGCCGTCAGATAGCGATTCAAGCCGCACCTCATTGCCTTCCACGCTCCACAAAAGACGGTAGCGTCCATCAGTTATGTGGGCGAGAAAGTCGTTGCCGTATCTTATCACTTCAGGCTGGCGTTCCTTTTCGTAGACTTCTTTTGCCTGCCGCAGCAGTTGGCAGCACACCGCATACGCCGCCCAATCCTTAACCCCCTCCCTCAACTCCTCCTCTATCTGCGCTATCTCCTGATGCAACTCTCCTGTCTGGTCTTCTTCCAATTCTTTCATCTTCTGTTGCAACTGTCCCAGTCTCCTTGCAGCCTCTTTCTCCTCACTCTCAACCTGCTCAAGACGCTCCTTTAACTGCGTCTCTTCCTGTTGCTGCTGCGATATGTCAAGTTGCTCCACCTCCTCCGCGAGACGGCGAAGCGCCTCCTCCCCACCCACATCTTCTAATAAGTTTTGTCTAATACTGGCTTTTTCTTTTTTAAGGCTCTGAAGCGCCTCGTAGTCCCTGCAGACCGCATAGAAGGAGTCTTCATCCTGCGCACCGGCAGCGTTCATAAGGGAATTCAATTCCTCATTGAGTTGGTGGAGGTCATTTTGGCGGTGTTCCACTTTCTCTCTTATTCGGGCTATTTCTTCCTCCAGTTTTTCTTTTTCAGCCTGATTGTCCCTTGCTTCCTCAAAGTCGCGCACCAGTTTATCTATGGCGGACAAAGGGTCGGCAAAAGTGTTGTTGTAACCCAAAGCAGAAAGCAGCGCTTTCAACTCCCCTGTTGTGGCATCTATATGGTTTTGGACTTTCTGCACTCTTTTTTGATAGTCTGTCAGGTTACGCCTTTTATCAAGAGCGTTCTTCACAATCTGAACGAACGCCGAAAACCCTTGCTCGCGAAGGTTTTCTGGGAAGTGGTGAGCGGACAGAAAACTGCGCCATCGGTTGAGGGCTTGCTGTTGCCTTACTTTTGCTCTGCGCAGCGCCTCATCGGCTTCATTAAGTTCTTTTTCTTCTTTTTCCAGTTCCGCAGCAGCCGTCTCAAAGCGTTCCTTAAGCCGCTTGAGCGCTTCCAACTCATCCCTCATCTGCTGCAGAGCGTTTTCCGCCTTGGTAAGTTCTGCCTCATCAACGCTCTTCAGCCGCAGCACCTCAACACAGGCGTCTAACTGCCGTTGTAGGTCGTTGAGGCGACGACGCAACTCTTCCTTCTGGGATTCCATATTCGTCATCACCTGCGAAAGGGCGTCTTTCTGCGGCGAGGCGGTTTTGCGGAGGAGGAAGAAGAATAGGATTATAGTGGCGGCTGCGACGACCGCCGCGCCTACATACTGCCTGATGCCCGCCAACAGCGCCGCCAGCGCAAGTCCCGCAACCAAAACAATAACGAACAACCACGACGGTAATGCCAAAGCGCCTCGCCGAGTCTGCCGCAGCGCTGCCTCCGTCATAGAAAGTGTTTCAAGCGATTGCTGAATGTTACCACGCTGGGCAAGCAGTGCACGCAGGTTTTGCAGGGCATCAGAGCGCCTTTGCAACTGCTGCTCGTCAGGCACCTGCGCAAGCCTCTGCTTCAGTTTCTGTTCAATGCCGGCGTAGTCGCTTCTGGCTTCAGAAAGCCTTTTCTCGGCTTGCTCCTTTCTGTCATGCGCCTGTTTGAGGCGGTCTTCAGCATCCTTCAATTCATCCATCAGACGCTGCGCCTCATCAGCCGCAACAACCGATATGTCTATCTCGTCCAGAAGCGCCTCTGTTGTGTCAGGACCTATCTGCCTCAATGCTTCGTCCAGTTCGCCACGCAGGCGCTTTGTTTCTTCTTTAAGTCCTGGAATATCGCGAAGAGACCGCTCAAGCGCCGCCCTCTCCTGACGCAACCGCTCTATCCTTTCTTCTTCCTTCAGCAACTCCTCCCTCACCGCAAGCCTCTTCAACCGCTGCTCTTTGGCGTTTAAATCCGCAACCTCATCGTCCAACTCGCGCTGTAGTGTCTGGATTTCGCGTTTCAGTTCCCTATACCGTGTTTTCGCTTCGGGGGGCAGTTGTTCGGCGTGCTGCAGTTGCGCAATCTCCGCGTCCAGCCGCCGCAGTTTCTCAAGCCCTTTTCGCACTCTGCCCAGCAACTCCAAATGGCTTATCCGCCGACGCAGAGCAACCCGCTCTTTGCGCAGTTCCTCTTGTTTTGCTTTAACATCTTCAACTTCTGCGCACACCTTCTCGTAGTCCTGCAGGAGAGCGCGGCTTTCGGTAAGGCGCCCCTTAAGTTTGCGCAGTCTTGAGATAGTGCTGTTCAGCCTCTGTTTCTTACCGTGTTTCTTGTATATCTTGTTCATAGCCGCCTGCAGGTCGCTCATCAATTTTGCAAGCGAGAGCCGTCCGAGTCCCCCACCTGCCGCGAACAGCCGTGTCCGCACCCCTTCCTCCGTCAGAACACCCACCCCTTGCATCTCATCAAGCCCGACCGCAAAAACGCGCTCAAACGAGCGTCTGTCAAACCCCGGCGCCATTACGCCAGAAGGTGTCGCATCCAGACGCTCTCCTCTTTCCGTGAAGACCGACTCCTTTGTCCCCACCCGTTCAAAGGTGAGACGCCTGCCGTCCGCCATCCGCACTACAACCCTTCCCCGCGGTTTGCCGCCAACTACGGGCTCATATCTGTTGCCCTTACCTCCACGCTCAAAGCCAAAGAACACCCACAGAATAAACTCTTTTAAGGTAGTTTTGCCGCTTTCGTTTGCGCCAAGGAAAACGGTCAGATGCGGCGACAGTTGCTCAACTGCCAGATTATGCAGCGCACCAAACGCTTCCAGTCGCACTTTCTCAATTCGCATCCTATTCTTCCGAGAGCAGACGCGAAAGCCCCAACTCAACTGCCGCCTCAACCACCCCCCGCAGACCGTCCTCATCCATTTGCTCAACGATTTGGCGCAGTTCCCGTTGCGCAAACCCTTCAAGCAGCAGGTCTTTCACTTTTTGCGGGTCGGCTCTCAACCGCTTTGCCGCACGCACAAAGTCACCAACAAAGTCCTGCCTTTCCGCCAACTCATCTATATCCTGCACTCTGCGGGTTTTCACATCCATCCGCGCAGTCCAGACAAAATCGTCACGCCCTTCCTCCCACTCGCGCAACTGCGTCAGAATGTCCTCTCTGTCCTCCTCCCGTCGCAGAATGTCGTTCAGCATCCCCGACCCTTCAAGGACAAGATGCAACAGCACCCCACCTTTATCCCTTCGCAAACCATCAAAAGCATCCTGAAGTCTCTGCAGCAAGTCATCTACCGTCTCCAGACCATCTATTGCTACGCTCTTTTTCTGCCACACAACAGAGGATGTTGGCACAAACTGAAGCGAGATATTTCCTGCGTGAACCCTCACCAGATAGCAACCGCGTTCACCCGTCTCATCCACCGCTCTGCCTTGAGTCGTGCCTGAATAGACAACACAGGGGTCGCGTTGGCTTAAGACTTGAGGTTTGTGGATGTGTCCAAGTGCGTAGTAGTCAAAACCGCTGTGGCGCAGGTCATCCAGCGTGCAGGGCGCGTAGTTGTCGTGCTCCTTTATGCCCCCGACATTGCAATGGAGAAGGGCAACAGCAAATGGGCTGTCCTGCGGTCGTCGCATCCTGCGAGCAAGATTTGCCC
>CAZPBO010000085.1:2813-5417 GCA_964584815.1 uncultured Planctomycetota bacterium | reverse complement strand
ACACAGACTTTCGCCGCTGTCAAGCCACAACCCCACTTTTTGCTGACACCTTTACTGCAGAACTGCTGTTTGCTTATCTATGTGCGCTGCTGTTGTGACGGTTATTATTCGGTAAGCCGCTTGAATTCTGGGTCATCCCGCAACCACCTGAATCCCTCGTGGTTCCGCTTTCTCTGGTTTGCGGTGGGCGCTTGTGCCATCATTTCTCCAAGTTTGGCTTTTGCCTGCGCTTTTTGCTCCTTCTCTTTCAGTCCCTTTTTTACTCCTGACGCAGTTTGATGGCGTCAGGCAACTCGCGCACCGCCATACTGCGGCTGACAAGTTCTAATGCTTCCTTCAGTGCACCCTTTTTCAGCGCCTCCTTCGCACGCCTTAAAAGAGCCTCCGCCCTCTCCTGTTTCTCCTGCTCTTTTTTCTGACGCAATTTTGTGATTGCCTTTTGTCCTTTGGCTCACCGTTAAAAACGAATAAGGGTCGCGGCAATGTGCAGAGCCAGATCAGATGCATCTGCTGTCAACCCAAAGCCGATTCCCATTTCTATGAAGAGGTTTTTGTCCAACTTGAAACGGCTGCCAAGAAGTAGGCTCACAGGCATGGAGGCACAGCCTTCAACTTTCACATCTATTGCGTTCGTGTAACCTTGAATCTGAGCCAGTAGTTTGAACCATTTCACTATGTCAAAGGAACTTCCTATGCCGAAGGAGAGCGTGTTCTTTAGGTTAAGGTCAGCATCGCTTCGGAAGACCTTTTGGTGTCCGACTATCGTGAAGGAGACATTTGTGAAAAAAGACACTTTTTTGAAGCGTTTCTCAAGGAGAAAACCAAGTGATGTGTCGGTTCCTCCGGTTGTCAGGTAATCGCCACGGGAACCGTTTGGTAATTTGAGATAGAAGACGCCGGCTATGTCTAAGGCGTATCTTCTGCAATGATAGAAATGATATTTGAGTCCTAACCGCACGCTTTGGATACCGTCACCCACTTCTGATGCGTCAAAAACCGATTGTCCGTCTTTTACAAAGACCATACTTCCATCCCAACCGCCATAAAGCAGCAGCCCCCGCAACTCCAATTTTGGCGTCAAGCCATAAGCGAGATAGAAATAGGATTCCCCGAAGGCGACTTTTGTATCAATGTAAGAGGTGCCGTTTGAATCTGCGAATTTCATGTGGGCATAGTTTGAGCCAAGGCGCAGAAGTAGTGCGTTTTTCGGAACGGTTACAGCGCTTTCTAGTGGTGGCACAAGCAGCAGCGCGTGCAGGAAATCGTTGTTCTTTGTTAACAGGGGACTTGAGAATATTTCATCCAAACTGGTTTCTTGTTGGGGAGGGGATTGCTGGGCGAAGGCAGGCGGGATGAGGAACACTAACAGTAAGGAAGCGGCAGCAATTGGGACCGCGGAAAAGCGTGCTATCCTCAGGAGGGCTTTCGTGAGGGGTTTTTGCCATCTTTGTGCCGTCATCAGGAGTATCAGGAACATAAATGGCAGAAGCCATCCGAAGAAATCGCGCGGGGGAAGTCTTCCTCCTGTCATCAAACTGCAGCCGCCTCCTGAAGCGCGTGTGCGATTGCGCAGGTCAACATAGCCCTTGACAGGCTGTGCCGCATTACCAAGAGTGTCGCTTGCTGCTACCGTGAAAGAGAGCACCGCGTCTTTTGTGCTTTTGACGACGACTTTGCATGTGTAGACACCATCACCGGCCACCGCATCCCCATCTGTACCGTCGTCAACCATGAGGTGTGTGGTCCCGTCTACATCGCTGGTATCGGCAACCACGGTAGCCGGATCCACGCCGGCAGGACTATCATAAATCTTCGCGGTTATCAATACAGTATCACCAGTCACGACGGTGGACTTGCCGTGAGGATAGTGCACCATAACGCCACTTATCACAGGTGGAGTGTTATCCACAATCACGGCTCGTGCAAGCGAGTAGCCCCAATGACCGGTTGAGTCGCAGGCGCGGATGATAAATGTATGTGTTCCATCAGCAGAAGCGGTGGTATCCCATGCGTGCGAACCATCATCCCAGTTACCACCAGAGGTGGGTAGATTGGTCACATCAACCCATGTGCCGCCGTCAATGGATATCTGTGTTGCTGTTATCGTCTCGCCAACAGGCGGGTCAATGCTGAAGGTCACCGTAACCGTGCCGTTAACCACACTGCCGGGGTCAGGGAACGTTACCGTTACCTTAACCTCGTTCTGCACCACCACAAGCCGAATTTCAGAGTAACCCCAGCGTCCGTGCGAATCCTGTGCCCGCACCTGTATCGTGTGCGAGCCGTTCGGATAGGTCAGGGTGTCCCAGGTATGCGAGCCATCATCCCAGTTACCGCCTGATGTCGGCGGGTTTGTCACGTCCGTCCACGTGCCGCCGTCTATGGATATCTGCGTTGTTGTTATGGTCTCCCCAGCAGGTGGGTCAATATTGAACGTCACTGTGACCGTCTCCTTAACCACCTGACCCGCAGAAGGGGCCGTTATGGTCACTGTGATAACATTTGAAACAACGACAAGGCGAATTTCAGAGTAACCCCAGCGTCCATTGGAATCCTGTGCCCGCACCTGTATCGTGTGCGAGCCGTTCGGATAGGTCAGGGTGT
>CAZPBO010000085.1:0-2713 GCA_964584815.1 uncultured Planctomycetota bacterium | reverse complement strand
CCCAGGTATGCGAGCCATCATCCCAGTTACCACCGGATGTTGGCGGATTGGTTGCATCTACCCACGCACCGCCGTCAATGGATATCTGTGTTGCTGTTATGGACTCATTTGGTTCTGGGTCTATGTTAAAGGTGATGGTGGTGGTGCCGTTGACGACGGAGCCGGCAGAGGGCGAGGTAATAGTGACGACAACATCGTTTGATACGACAACGAGGTGGACTTTGGAGTAACCCCAGCGTCCATTGGAGTCTTGAGCACGCACGCGGAAGACATGGGAGCCGTTGGGAAGAGCAGTTGTGTCCCATGTGTGGGAGCCGTCGTCCCAGTTGCCACCTGAGGTGGGCATATTTGTAACATTAATCCAGTTGGCGCCGTCAATAGAAATTTCCACATCGGTTATGGAAAGCCCAGATTCTGGGTCAATGTTGAATGTGATGTTGCTCACATCATTGACAACGGAGCCCGAAGCAGGGGAGGTAATAGTAACGGTGGGGGCGGCTGTGGCACCTACATTGCTCACCGTCACAGAGAGAATTCGTGTGGTTTGAAGACCATTTGAGTCGGTGGCACGAACACGCAACTCACGGGTTCCATCAGAGACGGCGGTGGTGTCCCAGTCCGCCGCCCAGTAGGAAGTGCTTGCAACCCTCGTTAGCGGCACCCATGTTGCTGTTCCCTCAACCTGATACTCAACACTAACAATGCTACCAGAGGCGGCAACCACCCACGCATCTATCGGGTAGGTGCCCTCAACAGTGGCACCGTCTTCAGGATGCACAATTTGTAGGTAGGGAGCACCCAACTGGAGAGACGCCCAGCCTATTGCAAAGTTCGTGTCGCTTATATTGTCAAAGTACTCAACATCGGTGTTAACGGTTAGGTCCCACCAGAAGTCCTGCTCACCCGCTGGCTTGTCGGCATCATAATAGCGGATAAGGAACCCAATCAACGCGTCGTCGTTCAACTGATCAAGGTCGTATTGCCCCGCGTTTTGTGGAACGCGGAATTCAAAAATCCAGCATCCATCAGTGGTGTTGTATGACGCAGCGGCGGCACCATCAACACCATCACCAACAGAAGCATCGTCCAACCATGTTCCGGGCACACCACCTCCCTGATTATCAAAAAATAGGTCAGTTACATTACCACCACCGTCAACACGCATCGCGTTCTCATAGTCGTCATCCAAAATGTAATCTCGTGCACTGGTCGGACCAGGATTTACTTGTTCAAAATATATTTGGCAGTAGTCGGAGGCGTTCTGGGTTGCATCAAACACCTTAACGGCGATGTAAATGTTGTTAGACCCAGGATCATGCAGAGCGTAGATGCGCGCTGGAATAGTAGCACCTTTATAATTTGTGAGGACGATGTCGCGCTGGTAGCAACCACGGTAGGCGTCTTCAGATATGTCTCCATCAATTGTGGGGCTGCCGTTGGCGGCGTATGTGGCGGCAATTTTCAGAAATTCCCGCGGCTTGCCAAGTCGTATCTCACCCCACCCGTTACCTGAAGTAGAATCGTTCGGGTCCATGTTGGTGTCCGCCCAGTAAAATGTGCCGCTTCCGTTCTTGAAAACCTCAAGCAGAAAGCCTATCTCATCGCCAGGATTGGTGCCGTTTCCACCATTGACATTGAGGTCGTCCGCATTGCCGTTGTTCAGTGGAATCGCAAATTCCCATTGATAAACATCGTTGAAATACCCCTCGTAAACATCAAAATCAATCCCAGATGAGTCGTCCACCCAACTACTTCCGTCCCAGTAGCGGTCCCACGGGTCGTGCGACGCTGCACTGGCACGGTTGGAACTGACCATATTCTCGTTGTTGGCAGTTAACTGGTCGTCGTTCTCTCCACCGCCGACACCCTGATCAAAATAGAGCGTCACACGGTTGTTAGCGCTGTTGTTGCTTGCCAGTGTGTAGACCACCGCGATGTAGAGATAGTTGGCGTCATTTTTGAGAAGTAGTGTGACAGTTGAGCCGTCGTTGAGCGTGATGATTCGGGCGTATGCGTCGTCCCACTCGTCGTTGTCGGTTCCAGGTGCAGCCGAACCCTTCGGGTTGGTCGCATCAGTAATGCAGCCATTGATTAAAGGCGGCTTCGTCGTCCACGCGCTGTAAAGTTGCCGTGGATCACCCTGCCCCTCCGGCACATCCGCCCACGCAATCCGTGCAGCGGATGACAGCAGCAGAAGCACCATCACTAACGCAACCCACCTTCCCATAAACCTATCTCCTAAATGAGCACGCAGCAAATAAATGACGCCGTGCCGGAATGTTTCTAAACAAAATCTTTTTTTGCGGGGAACAGCGATGCGGTGAGGTCAAGTTCAAAATTTTTGTGGAAAAATTTTTTTCTGCTTGTAACGAGGCAAAGGCATATCCTGAAGCGAAGTTACAAGCAGCGCCCATACGCGTCCTCGTCACGCCTGTAACGCTCCAGCGGCGCAAAAGGCTGACAATGTGTATATGCGGCGTCAATTCCTTATTCCGCAAGAAAAACTGTTTCCCGCAAACCGCCACAAACGCTGTGCGGAGTTCTGTTGCGACGGTTGGTAGCAGTTGTAACGGCAGGAACGCTCGCCCCGTTGTAGAGCCAAAAGTTGCGTTGGGGTAAAAAGTGGAGTGGTGGTTGTCGCATGTTGTGATGGTGTGCACATTGCTTCTATACCAATGGTCGCTGCTGCTATAACTTGCAACTGTCTTTTAAT
>CAZPBO010000084.1:0-5446 GCA_964584815.1 uncultured Planctomycetota bacterium | reverse complement strand
ATTCGGCGACTGATGAAAGGTTGCTGATGCGTAAGAATGTGGTGCGTCTTGGGATAGCGAGTCTGTTTATGGATGTGTCGGGTGAGATGGTGCGCCCGATATATCCTGTGATACTGACACGGGGTCTGGGCGCGGGGGCGGAGTATCTGGGTTTCCTTGAAGCACTGGCGGAAGTGGTGGAGCACGCCTTGAAGGTGGGCTGTGGGGTGTTGTCGGATAGGGTGCGCAAGCGGCGCATTTTTGTGTGGGTCGGCTATCTTCTGGCGGCATTAAGTCGGTTTATACTGTTTGCGGCGGCTGCGCCATCGCATATCCTCGCCTTTCGGGTGGCAGACAGAGCAGGCAAAGGTGTGCGGGCAAGCCCTCGCGACGCGATGCTGTCGGAGGCATCGGGAACGGCGGAACGCGGGGCTGCTTTCGGCGTTCACCGCGCCCTTGACACAGCAGGTGCATTCTTGGGACCCCTCCTTGGCGCGGTGCTGCTTTTGGCTCTCACCACTCGCGAGGTGGTGCTCTTTTCGGTGTTGCCCGCCTTTGCTTCGGTTCTTGTTGTGGTTTTGTGGGTGAAGCCGAGTCGCAGGATGGTGACACACAGGAAGGCGGCGGAGGCAGAGGGAGACAAGAAGGGGTTTGGGGTGCTCCTTTTTGTGATGGCGGTTTTCGGTTTTGCGCGTGTGGCGCAGACCTTTTATATTCTGCGGGCGCTGCAGTTTCGGGTTACGCAATCGGAGATGCTGCTTTTGTGGACGCTTTTCAATGCGGTTTATGCGGGGATGAGCGTGCCTGTGGGGAGGGCGGCGGACAGGTTCGGGGCTTGGCGCGTTGTGTGCGCGGCGATGCTGGTGAAAGGGGTGCTACTTGTATCGTTTGCGCATTTTTTGAGTCGCGGCGCGGTGGTGCTTCTTTTCGCGGTGTATGGCGCCTATCACGCCTCCTATGATGGACCTGTAAGGGCATTGGTGGCAGAGCGGGCGCGGTTGGGAAGAGGCGGTGCGTTCGCGGCGTTCTACCTGACAGCCGGCGGAGCCGCACTTGTGTCAAACATCCTCTTCGGCACCATCTGGCAGCGCATAAGTGCGAAATTTGCCTTCTCATACGCAGCACTGTTCGCCTGCGCAGCGGCGCTCCTTATGGCACTGCTCGCCAAAAGCCGTTTTTGGGTTGACCATCCCACCGTCAAACAGGAAAATTAATTGCTTAATGATTATAGGATGGGGGTTATGAAAAGGAGTTTCTTTGGGGAGGTTGTGCGGGGAATCTGGCGTGAGAATCCGATATTCGTGATAATGCTGGGCTTGTGTCCCACGCTTGCGGTGACGACAAGTCTGAAGAACGGTATCGGTATGGCGGCGGCGGCTACTTTTGTCCTCATATTCTCCAACCTGATAATATCACTTCTGCGCCGTGCCATCCCTGAAGGCGTGCGCATTCCCTGCTACATCGTCGTCATCGCCACTTTCGTCACCATAGTTGACCTTGTGATGAGCGCATATCTGCCCGACCTCCATAAAGCGCTTGGTATTTTCATCCCGCTGATAGTGGTCAACTGCATAATCTTGGGTCGTGCGGAGGCGTTCGCGTCCAAGAACAAACCTGTTTATTCGGTTGCCGACGGCATCGGTATCGGGTTGGGTTTTCTGCTGGCGCTTGTGATAATAAGCGGGATACGAGAAGTGACAGGTGCAGGTGAGTTGTGGGGATATCCACTCGCGCATTGGGAACGACTCAAGCCGTGGTTTCAGCCAGCGCTTGTGATGACGCAACCTGTCGGCGCGTTCCTCCTCATAGGTCTGCTTCTGGGACTGTTTAAGTGGGCGCGGATGCGCAAAGAGGAGCACACAAAAGAGGCGGCTTTTGCCAAACAGCGCACAATAGCGGAGGAACTCGCCCGCGAAGCCGCCGAAAGAGCCGCTAAGAAAAAGCAGAAAAAAGAAGAGTCCGAAGAGTCGTCCGAATAAAGGAGTCAGACGATGGATATAATGCTTGCTGCTGCGGCGCAGAAGACATCGCTTTTTGTGCAGATAGTGGGGGTGGTCATCGGCGCGATTCTGGTCAAGAACTTTGTTCTGGCGCGCTTTCTGGGACTCTGCCCCTTCATAGGCGTCTCAAAGAAGACCGACACCGCACTCGGTATGGGACTTGCCGTTACATTCGTTATGACCTTGGCGGCGCTTGTCACTTGGCTCCTACACCTTCTCATCCTCGCCCCTTATAAGACCAATATTCTCTACCACATAGGACGCCTCTTCGGCGACTACAGCACATCGGACTTCAACCTTTATCCGATACTGCGAACACTGGTCTTCATTCTGACCATTGCGACGCTTGTGCAGTTTGTGGAGATGTTCATAAAGAAGGCGTCCAAGCCGCTTTACGACGCGTTAGGGATATACCTGCCGCTGATAACGACCAACTGCGCAGTTCTGGGCGTTGCGGTGCTGAACGCGGAGACATTCTGGACAAATATGGGCGAGGGAATGCCGCGCGATTTCAGTTTCCTCCTCTGCCTGATACAAGGATTCGCGGCAGGACTTGGTTTTACATTGGCGATGCTTCTGATGGCGGGAATAAGAGAACGGTTGGAGTTAGCGCCCCTGCCCAAGCCACTCAAGGGCGCTCCTATTGCCTTCATATGCACCGCTTTGATGGCGCTTGCCTTTATGGGGTTTGCGGGACTGCCTGTCGGTGAATAAGCGCGGGCGGCACTGTTTGGAGCAGCGAAAATGGATGAGGCAGAACTCACGCCGAGAAAAATCGTTGAATATCTTGACCGCTACATCGTGGGACAAGGAGCGGCAAAGAAGGCGGTGGCGATTGCGATACGCAACCGCTGGCGCAGAAAACAACTCGCCCCGCCTATGCGCGATGAGGTCGCACCCAAAAACATCCTTATGATTGGTCCAACAGGCGTCGGCAAAACCGAAATAGCCCGCCGTCTCTCAAACCTCATAAAAGCACCTTTTCTGAAAGTTGAGGCGTCAAAGTACACCGAAGTCGGCTATGTCGGACGCGATGTGGAATCAATGGTGCGTGACCTCGTTGAGGTCGCCTTCAATAAGGTGCGAACCGAAGAAACTGAACGCATCCGCAAAATCGCCCGCAAAACCGCCGAAAAACGCGTCCTTGAAGCGCTTATGTCCGACCCCGACACCGTCACACAACTGCCCGCCACCGACCGCTCTTCCATCAGAAAGATGCTGCGTCAGGGACTCCTCAACGAGCACGAGGTTGAGATAGAGGTTCTGGTGCGCCAAACACCTACAGTGCAAGTCTTCGGTCCAAGCGGCATAGAGCATCTGGGTTTTGACCTTCAGAGTTTTTTTGAGGGAATGGGACCGCAACAGCAGCAGAGGAAGCGGATGAAGGTGAAGGAAGCGCTGGATGTGCTGACAGAACGGGCGGCGGAGGAGCAACTTGACCGCGATAAGATACGGAAAGAGGCGTTGCGTCGGGCGGAAGAGTCAGGGATAATCTTCATAGACGAGTTGGACAAGGTGGCGGGGCGTGAAAAAGGCGCAGGACCTGATGTGAGCCGCGAAGGTGTTCAGCGCGACCTACTGCCGATTCTTGAAGGAACAACCGTCCTGACACGGCACGGACCCATCCGCACCGACCATATCCTCTTCATCGGCGCAGGCGCCTTCAATGTCGCAAAACCCGCAGACCTCATCCCAGAACTGCAGGGACGCTTTCCCATCAGAGTGGAGTTGCAACCGCTTGGAGAAGACGAGTTTTATCGTATCATAACCGAGCCCGAAAACGCCCTGACCAAGCAATACGCCGCACTGCTTGACACAGAAGGTGTGCGGATTGAGTTTCAGGATGAGGCGTTGAAGGAGGTGGCAAGCATCGCTGCACAAATTAACAAAAGGACGGAGAACATCGGCGCGCGCAGGCTCTACACCGTCTTTGAAAAACTGCTTGAGGACCTGCTCTTTGAAGCACCCGATATGCCCGGTGCCAAAGTCACTATAACCGCCGACTATGTCCGCCAGCGACTTGAAGAGATTGCAAAAGACACTGATGTCTCCCGCTACATCCTTTAAGCGTTCCCGCCAGAGTCAGAAAACTGCAACCCGCTCATTTGAAGCGAAAACTTCCAACGCATTCCTTAAACAACGGCAGGAGTTGGTCAAAGCGGTGGGGTTCGGCAGCGCAGGTCACGACATATCCATAAGCCCCGCGCACTGCTATGAAAGCCAAGCACTTACACTTGATGCGTGCGAAAGTGATTGAGTAGACAAGCCGCCGTGCAGTGACGCCGTAAAGAGCCGCTTTCGTGTTCCCCCACAAATAGAAATCTTCTGATAACCGCTTCATATCTCTTACTCGTCTTTTGACATATTCTTCAAGTTCGGTTCCTTCCTTCACATTCTCCACTATTACGGACACATTCTCTCTAAACTTGTCGTCTTTGCTCTCCTTCGGTTCAAGCGCCACCACCTCGTCTTCGTCGTCAGCCTTCACATCCCAGCCTGTCGGCATCCTAATGGCAAATCCGAGTCCTTCCACCACACCCGATGCTCCGCCTCCGCAACCTGCCAGCAAAACCAACACGGCAAAAAGCAATCCCACTTCCCTCATTTATCTGCTGCTCCAAGGTTTTCTACTGTAAAGCGGTCCGCTTCCGCAGCAGAGCACAGCCATTCTATGCGGCAGCCCATTTCCTGAACCGCCCACGACTCATCTCACCCAGAACCACCGCCTCAATCCGTGCCCAGGTCTTTAAGTCACACAGCATCTTATACAACCTGCGCGCATCATCCCCACCACACCCGAAACCCGCTTTCTCCACATCCGACCAATCGTTGCCGCCCCAAAGAACAAAAAATATCGCAGCAAGCAACCTGGGTGTGCGCTCCTCGCTCCGCAGCGGGCGCGGCAGATACTCCTTCACCCCCTCATAAAGCCCAACAGGTAACCCCACAGCAGACATACAACCCCCTCCAAAAGCGACTGCTACCATCTCTTCGGCAAAACCGCCCCGAAAATTAAGCATTACCCAGGCGGCCAGGTGAACTTGCGCCCACCAAGAAGATGTAGATGGATATGGAAAACCTCCTGTCCTGAGTCGCGGTTGCAGTTCAGAACGAGCCTGTAACCTCGCTCTGCCAAGCCGCGTTCCGCCGCTATCCTTTTCGCCACAAGCACAAGTCTGCCTATAAGTTGCGCGTCTGACTCGGTCAGGTCGTTCACAGTGGCAATGTGGCGCCTCGGGATGACAAGGATATGAACAGGCGCCTGCGGACGAATATCTTCAAACGCCACCACATCATCATCCTCATACACCTTCTTCGCCGACACCTCTCCTGAAACTATGCGGCAGAAGATACATTCCATTTACACACCTCCCCAGAACCACCCTCATTATACAACCTGCCCCGCCCCAACGCAAACTCCGAAACCCGCCAACACATCAGGGTTGATATTCATATGCGCCGATGTC
>CAZPBO010000083.1:0-5631 GCA_964584815.1 uncultured Planctomycetota bacterium | reverse complement strand
GCTACAATGGGGAGGGCAGGATTCGAACCTGCGAAGGCAATCGCCAGCGGATTTACAGTCCGCCCCCTTTGGCCGCTCGGGCACCTCCCCTATCACAAAAATTATATACGCACAAGAACCCCTCTTTCAAGTCACTCATCCACTTTTGCGTTTCAGCATCGTCGCAATCAGCGCCACTGCAAAAGCAATTACTGCCACACCAAACGCTATCACCAGACGCAACCGCTCATAATAGCGCTGATTCTCAAACCGCTTCTCCGTCTCCGTCACCTTCTGACGGTAGTCCTGCAACTCAACAAGAACTCTGCGGTTCTGTTTTCGCAGAAGGTCAGCCTCGTCTTCCGCCGCCTTGAGCCGAGAGCGAAGCGTCTTCAGCAACCCCTCCTTGCCCGCCAACTCCTTCTCCAACCCTTCTATCCTCTGCTGCGCCTGCTTGTTCGCCTCAATCTCCTTCTGCAACCTTGCCTTAAGGTCGTCCATCTCTTTCTTCGCCTTCTCGGTGGCGTCCTTCAACTGACGCAGCGTCTTGTCCCGTGCTGCCGACAAATCCTTCACCTGTTGGGTAAGTTCTGCAACCTTATCGCTTAAAGCATTGATTTTTGCGGTTGCGGATGCGAGTTTGCGGGTGAGTTGACGGTTTTCATCTGCGGTCTGGGCAAGTTCCTTCTCACGCAGGTAGAGCAGACGCAGAAGTTGTGTGGAGGGCACGCGCACAGGTTTGACGAGATGCGGAAGTTCTGACGGCTGTTTGAAAGATTGGGCAAGGGCGTCCCAGAGTTTGAAGCGTGTGATGGAAGAAGCGCAGAAAAGGGCGATACCTTCAGCACCTGCTTTGCGGAGGGCATTGACGGCGGCGGTCAGTTTTCTTGGTGGATAGAAGTTGGGCGGTGGGTCGTTAAGGAGAACTGTTGTCAGGTGGCGCAGTTTGCGGAAGGTCGTCTTCGTGTCGCCTCCTTCTTTCGCCGCTTTCTGCAGCGCAGCAAAACACTTCTTAAAGTCGTCAAACAGTTGGGCGCTGCACCTTTTAAGGTGCTCACCGAAAACACCAAAGGCTTTACGCACATCAGAGAGGAAAGAGGACAACGCCTCTCCGCTCAAAAGCGCCAGACTATCAAGCGCTTTCTGCCGCTGGGCTTTGTTACCGCTCAAGCCCAAAAGGGCGGCGAGGCGCTCCACCGGCTGGCGCTCCTCTTTGTAAAGGTCCTTTACAGAGATGCCACAGTATGTGTGGCAATTGCCACCAGCCCAGTAGTTCTCCATCCGCACATATTCAGAAAGCATGGTGAGGTAGTCGTTGAAAGAGGAGTCAGGGAAGCGTGAACGATAAAGCATAGGTGCGACGACATCAAGAAGATGGAGGAAATCGTTCCATTTTTGTCCGCAAAAGCGCGCGGCGAGGATGGGGTTTTTTAAGACGGCGGCGGAGAAGACGACATCGGGGCGCACCTTAATCGCCGCTTCGTGGGCTTCCTCCAACAACCGTTTTATGGCGTCGCAGCGATAGGTGTAGAAGAAAAAGTCCATATCATAAGGGTTGGGCGTCTTCTGAGGTGAGAATTTTTTCCAGAGGGTTGAGCCGCGCAGGAGAAACTCCGCCTTAACTGTTTTGGGAGCGTTTCTCCAGGTTTTCTGCGATGGGCGGATGGTGTAGTCTTTGAGCCAGTTTGCGGCGGGACGAGCGAGAAACGGCTCTTTTGGTGCAAACTCCTTATCAGGGAAGTTCTCATAGAACATATGTGCGTGGCGGAATATATGTTGGGTGCACCAATCGCAGAAGCAGAACCTGTCTGGCGCCACATCCCCGGGATAACGCAGATAATCGTAGTGAATTCCGTCCACAGGGTAGTTTTTGAGCAATTCCACCATCATCGGGATAAGATACTGGTCAACATAACCGGGTCTGCGTGCAGGACACATCCAAACGATTGGGTATTTTCTGCCGTTGGCGGTGGTTTCAGATGTTGTTGGCTGGTTATCGGGATTTTTCTGTCGCCACTCGGGGTGCTTTTTGACGACAGGGCTTTCGGCGCTTTCCGTGAGGCAGCAGAACCAAGCGTGGACTCTGATGTTGGCTTTGTGAGCACGCTGCAGCAACACGGCGAGTCCATCAAAGTGGCGGAAATCAGGATGCACCGCGTCGGGAAACCGTTTTGAATGCCAGATAATGCGTCCGCGGGTGTCCTTGACGCAGACGAAAATAAGTTTGATGTTCGCGCGTTTGAGATTGCGAATGAGCAAGTCAACAGCGTCAGGGGTTCTGATATCGCGCGGCTGAACCCACACAGCGCGCCCCTCATCCGCAAAGGCTACCCCAAACAGTAGTGCAACCGCCGCTATCCAGCGCATACGATATCTCCCAACAGGCTTTGACATATTTTCCCCGATATGCACCGTTTATCAAACCTTTTTACGCGCCGATGAAAGGCGAGGTTGTCTCAAAGCCCGTTTGCTGATAGAATTCTAACGCCACAGCGGAAGGAGAGGGGAATGCCGAACCTGCTGTTTGAGGTGCAGACAGAAGAGTTGCCTGCCGCATACATAGAGCCTGCGCTGAAGACAATGAAAGCGTTGCTGAAGGAAATATTGCTGCAGCACAACCTGGCGTATAAGGACCTCGGCGCGGAAGGAACACCGCGGCGCCTTGTCCTCTTCGCCGAAGATGTTCCAGAAGAGACGCCTTCCCGCGTTCAGGAAGTGCAGGGTCCGCCAGCCAAAGTCGCCTTTTCAGACGGCAAACCCACATCCGCCGCTGTGGGCTTTGCCAAAAAATTCGGGCTTAAGCCGGAGGAGTTGCTGGTCAGGGAGACATCAAGCGGCACATATTGCTTTGTGCGTGTTGAGGTGCCGGGGCGCCCGACGATAATGGTTCTGTCAGAAGGTCTGGTCTCCATCCTGCGGGCGTTGCGTTTCCCAAAATCAATGGTGTGGGAGCGAGGCGGTGTGCGATTCGCGCGCCCCATAAGACGCCTTATGGCGCTGTTCGGCGCAACCGTCGTCCCCGTCTCATTCGCAGGACTCACCGCCACAAACCGCACCACAGGACACCGTTTCGTTCGCCCCCAAGAGTTGACCCTACAAGGCGCCTCTTTCCGCACATATATTGACCTCTTAAAAAAACACTTTGTGGTGCTTGAATACAACCAAAGGCGAGACGCGATAAGGGAAAGACTGCGGCAGATAGGGCGCAAACACAACGCCGAACCACTGTTCCCCAACTTGGTAGATGAGGTCGCCAATATGGTGGAATGCCCCACCGTGGGAGAAGGGAGTTTCCCCACAGAATATCTTGAGTTGCCTGCTGTGGTGGTGGAAGCGGCGATGGTGGAACATCAGCGTTACTTCCCCTTCAGTCAGAACGGGCGTTTGATAAATATATTCGGCTTTGCGGTGGACAGACCGGAAGATGTGCTTGATGTGGTGCGTGGGGGCAATGAGCGGGTTCTGAAGGCGCGGTTGGAAGATGCGCGGTTCTATTTTGCGCGGGACAGACGGAGACGGCTTGAGGATTTCGCCGCCGACCTCAACGGCATCATTTTCCACGCAAAACTGGGGACATATGCGGATAAAGTCGCGCGCCTCTTGCACTTATGCGAAGCGCTCGCGGACCACATCGCACTCGGTCCGCAACGACGAGAAAACCTTCTCAAAGCCGCCCGCCTCTGCAAAGCCGATATCGCCACATCAGTTGTCGCCGAAATGCCGAGCCTGCAGGGCAAAATCGGCGCAGAATACGCCCGTCTGGACGGTCTCCCAGATGAGGTCGCAACCGCCATAGCAGAACACTACCTACCCAAACGCGCAGACGGCGAACTGCCCAAAACCGCCTGCGGTATGCTCCTCTCCCTGGCGGAAAAAACCGACAACATTCTGGGCTTCTGGGCAGCAGGCGAAAAACCGTCCGGCACCCGCGACCCCTTCGGCATCCGCCGACAAACAATCGCTATGGTGCGCATCCTTGAACACTACAATATCGCAATTGAGGTAAAAGAGTTGTTCGCCCTGGCAGCAGAACTGCTGCCACAAGAGATAAAACCCAAAGATGTGCTGAACGATGTGCTGAAATTCTTTGTGGAGCGTCTGCGAGCGCAGTTGGTGGATGTGGGCTGGCGCGGAGATTTTGTGGATGCTGTTCTGCGAACAGGACTCACATCTCTGCCCGCAATAAAAGCACGCCTTGACGCCCTCAAACGGCTCTCCCAAGAACAAATCTGGAGAAAGTTGTGTGAAACTGTGGAGAGGACAAAACGCATAACGCGCGTTGCGGAGGTGAGCGAAAACGAGCAGCCGCGCCCCGAACTGCTCCAGCAAGAAGCAGAACGCCTCCTGTATCAGCGCCTGCTTGAAACCCAGCCCCGCTTTAACGCCCTCGTCCAAAACGAGCAGTTCTACGAAGCAGCACACCTGTTCCACCAAGCGTTCACAGACGCAGTCCACAACTTCTTTGACACCGTCTTTGTCAATGTGAAAGAAGAAAAGATAAAACGCAATCGCGTGGCGCTGTGTCTCGCCGTCCACCGCCTTTTCGCCACCCAAATTGCCGACCTTACCGCTATTGAGGTTGAAAAGGATGAGTAAGCGTGTTGGAGAGTGGGTTCTGGAGAAAAAGATAGGAGAGGGGGGATTTGCGGAGGTGTGGCTGGCACATCACAGTGTGTTTGAGGAGCGTAAAGCGGCGGTCAAACTGCCCACCGACAGCGGCTACAGAGACTATCTCCGCCGAGAAGGCGTCGTGCAGGACCGCCTCCAACACGAAAATATCGTCCAAATCCTCGGCGCAGATATGGACACCGACCCGCCATATCTCGTTATGGAATATATGGAAGGCGGCTCTCTGCGACAACTCCTAACAGATGCGCCGCTGCAACCACACCAAGCAAAACGCCTTATGCAGAACCTGCTATCAGCACTGCAGTTTGCCCACGACAAAGGCGTAATCCACTGCGACATAAAACCAGAAAACATCCTGTTTGACAAAGACGGCGTCGCAAAATTGAGCGATTTTGGAATGTGGCGCTACAAAGCCGAGTTAGCGCGGGACGGCAAACTCTCCCTGACACTGGCGACGAAGGACGAACCCCGCGGCGGAACCGCACTGTATATGAGCCCAGAACAGCAACAAGGCGAGGAGCCCGACGCCTCCGACGACCTCTGGGCACTGGGAATCGTGCTCTTTGAATGCCTCACAGGGAAACTACCCGCCCCAGGAGACAAAATCTCCGATTTTGTTGCGGCACCACAATGGGCGGAGAAACTCTTTTCACGCTGCTTTGTGCGCCGTCAAAAACGCGCCAAAACCGCCGCCGAACTTCTCCCTCTCCTTCAAGATGAGCCGAAGCGGGTGGTGGTGCGGCGTCCCGAAGTCGTTGGAACAAAAAAGGATGTAGCCCCCAAAGAAGGCGGCTGTGCACCCGTCTTCTTCGCCGCGCTCTTCGGATTGATCGGGCTTGTAGCAGGCTTCGTCTTCGGTCCAGTGGGACGGATAGAAGGTGCCGTGGCTGGCGCTATCGTCGGAATGGTCGTCGGCGCAAATCTACTCCGTCCCACCGCGCTTATGGTCGTTGTTGCTTCCACTGCGGGCGGTGCATTACTCTTGCGTCACCCCCTCGGCGCTATGCTCGGCGCCGTCCTCTC
>CAZPBO010000082.1:0-5671 GCA_964584815.1 uncultured Planctomycetota bacterium | reverse complement strand
TGCGGACTTTCTGCACAACGCAATGCGTCCATTCTGGAATCCCCGAACTTCAGTTCGGGGATTATTCGGCGATGGCACTTGATGTGTCTGCGGCAGATGTAAGAAAAGAGGGGCAGAGTTGGTGGAGAGCGCTGTGGTAGTGTCGGTTGCCGTTTTCAAAAGGAAAAAGTTGCGAACACAGCCATATTGGCAGTATAATAGATAAGGGTTGCCGGGGTAGCCTAACGGTTAGGGCGCCTGACTGTGGATCAGGATGTCCGGGTTCGATTCCCGGCCCCGGTATTTTTTATGGCGGAGAGGAAAATGGCATCCAAGTCTCTGTTGTTGAAGGGGTTTAAGGATTATCTACCGCAAGAGATGCTTTTGCGGCAACACATAGTTGAGACACTGCGGGAGGTATTTGAGTCTTACGGTTTTGAGCCGCTTGCGACGCCTGCGCTTGAACGCGAAAGCGTGCTTTTGGGCTATGGTGATGAGGCGTCCAAACAGATATATCGCTTTGAGGACCCTGACGGTGTGCGTGTGGGGTTGCGTTTTGATTTGACGGTGCCGTTATGCCGTTTTGTGCTGTCGCATCCTGATTTGGTGCTCCCGTTTAGGCGATATCAGGTGCAGTCTGTATGGCGGTATGACAAACCTGACCCTGGGCGTTTTCGGGAGTTTTTACAGTTTGACATAGACACGGTGGGAGCGGCGTCGGTGGCGGCTGATGGAGAGACGATGGCGGCGATGGCAGAGGCGCTTCGTCGTCTGGGGGTGCCTTTCCGCATCCGTTTTTCCAACCGCAAGATACTGAATGGGCTTATTCGCTATGTGGGGGTTGGGGAGGAGTTGGCGCATCCTGTTTTTCGCATCATTGACAAGTTGGAGAAGATAGGTTTTGAGCGTGTTCTGAAGCAGTTAGGTGAGGGATATGTGGACGATTCTGGGGCGCCGATAGAGGGTTTGGGGCTTGAGACTGCGCAGATTGGGAAGATAGAGCGTTTTTTGAGTGTGGGAGGGGAGAGGCGTGAGGAGGTGATTGCGGCGCTTGGGGATTTACTGGGCGGCATTGCGGAGGCGGAGGAGGGGATAGAGGAGTTGCAGGAAGTGTCGGGTGTTTTGGATGCGTTGGGGGTGGGTGATGAGGAGGCGGTTGTGGACCCCACGATAGCGCGGGGGTTGGATTACTACACAGGTGTTGTGTATGAGGCGCAGGTTGTGGGTGGAGAGCGTTATGGTAGTGTGATGGGCGGTGGGCGTTATGATGGTCTGATAAGGGCGCTTGGTGGAGGGGATTTGCCAGCGACGGGGGCGTCGGTGGGTGTGGACAGGCTGGCGTTTGTGGTGGAGGCGTTGGATTTGTGGCGGCGTCGCAGGACGGTCAGTGATGTTCTGGTGACGGTTATGATGGCGGACAAGGTGGCGGAGTATATGCGTCTTGCAGATGAGTTGCGGAAGGCGGGGTTGTGTGTTGAGGTGTATATGGGGGCAAGTCGGGCGATAGGCAAGCAACTGCGCTACGCTGACAGGAAGGGAGTGCGTTTTGTTGTGATAGTTGGGGAGGAAGAGTGGTCGCAGGATATGGTGTCGGTGAAGGATTTGCGTGTGGGTGAGGAGGCGGCGGAGAGGATAAAGGGGCGTGAGGAGTGGCTCAAAAAACGCGCGGGGCAGATAACGGTTCCTCGCAAAGACCTTGTCGCTTGGCTTAAGGAACGGCTGCAGAGATGAGCGTCACTTGTCGGGATGCAATGCCCTATACACAGCCCGCAGAAGTTCCACCAGTCCGTAGGGTTTCTGAAGGAACATAACACGCTTGCGCGGTTTGGGGACGACAGAGTAGCCGCTTGTGAGGATGGCGGGCAGGTCTGTCCACTTTTTGCGCAATCGTGACACTAACTGCTCTCCTTTACCATCAGGCAGGACCATATCGGTGAAGAGGAGGTCCAGTTTTTGCAGTTTTTCTGCGATTTTCAGGGCGTCTTTGAGGGTTGGGGCTTCGTAGGCTTTGTAGTTGTAGCCGTCAAGGGCGCGGGCGGTGAAGAAGCGCACACGCTCCTCGTCTTCCACAACAAGAACGGTTTCCCCGTTGCCTGTGGGAACTGTCTCGGTTGCCTTTTCTTCCTTACCTTCTGTAGGCGTCTCTTCTGTGACGGGGAGGTAGATTTTGAAAGTGGTGCCTTTACCTGGTTCGCTGTATACATTTATCCAGCCGTTATGCTGGCGGACGACTCCGTAGACGACGGCGAGTCCAAGCCCTGTGCCGCGTCCTTCGCTCTTTGTCGTGAAAAACGGCTCAAAGATGTGTTCCAGTGTTTTCTTATCCATACCGACTCCTGTATCGCTCACGGACAGACGCACAAAGCGTCCTGGGGTTGCGTTGGGGATGATTTCCACATCTTGGTTGGTGAGGATGATGTTTTCGGTTTTGATGGTGATGGTGCCGCCGTGGGGCATAGCGTCGCGGGCGTTGACGACAAGGTTCATCAAGACCTGCTCAATGCTTCCCTCATCGGCGACGACCATCCAAAGAGCAGGTTCCAATTCAGCCTTGACTTTGATGTTTTCGCCGATGAGGCGCTCCAGCATTTTGAGCAGATTTTCAACGGTGCGGTTGAGGTTGAGGGGTTTGGGTTTGACGGGCTGTTTTCGGCTGAAGAGTAGGAGTTGACGGGCAAGAGATGCGCCACGCTTGCAAGCCGCGAGAATTCTTCTCAGCATCTCATGTGTTGGGTCGTCTTCTGGGAGGTCCATAAGGGCGAGTTCAGCGGTGCCTTGGATGGCGGTTAAGACATTGTTAAAGTCGTGTGCTACTCCGCTGGCAAGCAGTCCCAACGCCTCCATCTTCTGCGCCCTTACCAGTTGCGCCTCCACCTCACGCGCCTGCCGCTCCGCTTCTTTCCTCTTCGTCACATCACGAAACATCGCCCTCAACGCTACAGGTTTTCCTCTCTCATACTGCAGGCTGCAGGTTCCCTCCAACTCCACTTCGCGACCGTCCTTGGTTAAGAAGACTGTCTCAATGTGTTCCAACTGTTCTCCTTCCTTAGCCCTTGTAAATATGGTGGTGCAGTGTTCGCGAACCGATGGTGCCAGCACATCAAACAGCGTCATCTTTCCCACATCCTCTTTTGTGTAGCCGAGCGTTTTGAGCCACGCACGATTGACATAGAGGAAGCGTCCGTTCATATCCACGCTTTGCACCAAGTCGGTTGTGTTTTCAAGGATGTCGCGGTATAGGGTTGCCGCTTTTTGGGCGGCTTCTTCTGCACGCACCCGCGCTATCAGCGCCGCCAGCACATCCGATACCCCCTTCACAAACGCCGCCTCACCTTCTTCCGTCTTATGTCCCGCCTTGACATAAAGATTCAGAACACCCAGCAACTCATCACCACGCATTATCGGAACACAGTAATCGCCGTGGTCGCGCTCATCGCCCAGCAATTTCTTATGTCTTTTTCCAACCCTCGGAGAGAAAACGAGTTGACGCCGCTCCGCCGCCTCACCACACAGACATTCCCCAAATGCTACCTTGCCACACGCTTTCAACCGCTCTGTGCCCAGCCCCAGATGTGCCTTCAAAACAAGCCTTCCTTCTTCCGCCAGGAAGACCGCCGCCTTCGCCTCAAACGCCAGCCACCCAAGCGACATCGCTTCCTTCAGAGCCCGTCGCAGCACCTCCTCAAGCGAATAGGACTCAAGCGCTGCCCTTATTACCCTGTTTAAGGCTGCCTGCATCTTGAGGTGATGCTCAAGACGCTTTGTCAGTTTTGCAAACTCTGCCCGCCGCCTCAACAGCGCCAAACCATATTCCACACCCCTCAACACATCCACCACAATCTCAACACCCTTCCCACCAAGCCGCTTGGTTCCCTCCCGACAAAGGATGAGCGCCCCGTAGCATCTTTTCCTATACCACAACGGCAGAAGAATGCATACATTGCCCGCCTTACGCATCGTTATTCGCTGTCGCATCTTTTCTTGCGCAATCCTTGCGCACAACTCCTTTAAGCGTTTCTCATCCAACTGTGCCGGCTTGGAACCCGCCGCGGCTAATTCCCTGATTTCCCCGCGTGGAGCGACCTGAAAATACGCGGCGAAATTAAAACCACCCTCATCCACCGCCGCAGCGCATATCCGCCGCATCAAACTACGCTGGCTCCTCGCTACAAAAATTGAGCGATTCACAGCGCCCAAGAGGCGGAGCAACCCCTCAAAGTTCTCCTTTTCAGACTTGCCTTTGCATAAGCCCATACGGACGCACCTCTACACCTCAAATTTACCTTATTTTACTATCTCTGTCAAGCGACATACTTTAATGCAAGCGTAACTTTTGAGGAGGTTCGGCGTTGAAATTGTCAACAATTTTGCTTGGGAGGGAGAGTTTGCGTGCCCTATGTGTTGTGTCTTTGTTTTTTCCAGCACCGTCCGATTGAGACCTTTAAAAATGCCAGAAAAGTGCTCAACCCGCGCTGTCTCTGCAAGGCTTTAAGGATTTTTCCCTCATTTACTAAGGAGAAGGATATGAATATCTCGTGGTGTTGTTGCGACAGGGTATATAAAATGTTCGTAGTCGGATGTCTGTGATTGGAGGAGAGGTGATGAGACAGGCGTTGTTTTGCGGAGTTGTGTTTGCGCTGCTTCTTTGGGGATGTGGAGATGGTGGAGGAAGTGGTGGTGGCGGCGGCAACCCCGCACAAGAAACGCACCACAGCGGCACCATAAGCAGCGATGAAACCTGGGATGCCCAGCATATCCATATAGTTGACGACAACCTCTACATAGAGGACAACGCGACGGTGACGATAGAGGCAGGCGCAACCGTTAAGGTCAACCAAAATGTCTTCATTTATGTGGGATACAACAGTCCCGGCGGTCTTGTTGCGGTCGGCACTGCTTCAAAGAGAATCACCTTTACAGCCAATACACCTCATCCGTCTGCTGGTTTCTGGGGCGGTATATATTTCGCCGAATCCGCTTTTTCCACGAGCAAGTTGGAGTTCTGCGACATTGAGTATGCGGGTGCTGATTCTGGTTGGGGCGAAGGCGATGGCGGTGTGCTGATTCAAGGTAGCGGAGCAACAGGTCCCGCCATAAAAGTTGCCAACTGCAATATCCGCTACATAGGTGCTACCAACAGCGGTGCGTTCGGCATCGTCCTCGGATGGGGAGGTCACTTCGCGGCGAATTCCGAAAACAACACCATAACCGACTGCGACGGTTACCCCCTAAAAATTGATGCTGCTTTTGCACACACCCTTGCGCTGGGTTCCTTCACAGGAAACGGCATAGACAGAATCCTTGTCAACACAGATAGTTCTTCAGCCTACGCTGTTCAGACAACCTGCACTTGGATAAATCCCGGCGTGCCTTATGAGATTACAAGCAATCTTTATGTTGAGGGACCCTCCAACCCTGTTTTGACCATTGAGGCGGGAGCGACGCTTCTCTTCCGCAGCGGCTACGGCTTGATTGTGGGCTACAGTTCCAACGGCGGCTTGAACGCACAAGGGACATCGTCTGCACCGATAACATTCTCATCTGTCTCGGCTTCACCTTCCCGCGGCGATTGGGTCGGCATATTCTTCCACCCTGACACATTAGCCAGCACCCTCAGTTACTGCGTGGTAGAATATGGCGGCGCCGACAGCGGAACATCGGGTTACGACGGCGACGACTCCCACGGCGAAGA
>CAZPBO010000081.1:0-5846 GCA_964584815.1 uncultured Planctomycetota bacterium | reverse complement strand
CGCCGTTGTGCTTTCCTTTCGGTTCAGCGGCATTTTGGGTTACAATTGTGCTCTGTTTTGCGGAGTTATTTGTGAGCAGATACGAGTTATGCACGGGATGCGGGAAGTGTGAGGTTGTGTGTCCTGTATGGCGGGCGTTCAGGCGGGAGGAGTTAGGACCGCGTGGTTGGATGCGGATTCTGCAGGGTATGGGGGAGGCGCGTTATCCGGATGCGCTGCAGCCGTTTTTGTCGGCGTGCATAGGTTGTGGTGCGTGTGTGAGTGTGTGTCCTGCGGGGGTTGTGGTGATGGAGGAGATTATGGGCAGGCGGCGTGTGGGGCGCAATATGTTGGGGCGGGTTAAGGTGCGGCATAGTAGGGGAGGAGTTGTGCTGTTTGTGGGATGTTCTGCGGCGAGAGTGGCGGGGCTTGTGGAGGCGGCGGTAGCGCATGCGCGTGCGGTTTTTGGCGATGTGGAGGTTCTTTCGGGGTGTTGTGGTGCGCCGTTTGAGAAGAGAGGGCGCAAAAGGTTGGCGGAGGCTTTCATCAATGCGATTGCTGTTGCGTCACGAAAAGCCGAAAAAATTCTGACTATATGTCCGCATTGTTATGCGGCTTTGCGGAAGGCAAAGGAGAGGGGTAGGATAAAGGCAGATGTTGTGTGGTTTTGCGGGGTTGTGCGTGGAGTGGCGCCTGCTGGGGTGGATGTGGTCTGGCATTTAAGGGGTTGTGCAACGGCAGGGCAGGAACTTCCATCCCCGCTTGAAGGGGTGGACTTAAAGGTGGTTCCGATTGAATCGTGTTGCGGCAACCCGCCTGGGGTGAAGAAGGAGTTGCCGTTTGAGGTGGTGATGGGTGCGGTTGTGAGTGAGTGTCCACGGTGTGTGGAGCGGCTGCTGGAGCGTGGGTTGTCAGCGGTGCATGTCCTGCAGTTTCTGCACTCCGGCACAAAGTAGCGCTCCCGGGGAGGGGTCATTTCTCATAGATGGAACCGTATTTAAGGACGCGGAAAGCATCAAGTGGAATCTTTTTTATGTCGTCCATAAGACTTGGAAACCGCTGCCGCCAGGTGGAGCCGGAGCCGTCCTTATCAAGGCATTGGAAGTAGATGGAGAAACCGCCGGCGTTGTCCACGATGAAAAGACCGTATTTCTGAAGAGCGCGGGCAACTATCTTTGCCTCCTCACAAAGCCCAAGGGAGTCAAGGTCAAGGTTAGGGTCAAGTTGTAGTCTTGCGCCTTCAAGTGGGAAATCGGCGCCTTCAAGCCAGCCGTCTGTGCGACAGGCGGGACGCACAAGTTGGCGTTTGCCCGACTGGTCAAGGTTCTTCGCATTGCAGGGGCAACCTGCACAGAGCGCGTGCCTTATCTCGCCTGCCTCTATCTCCTCGGGACGCACAAGCCCTCCGATAAGAGGAACTCCTGAACCCCTGCAGCCCTGTTTCCACCAAGTTTTGCCGGAGAACGGCACACCCTGCCCCTCCCCGTTCAAATCCCAGACGGCGTGGGTGCTGGACTCCCATTTTGATGTCTGTGTGTTGTAGCGGATTATGCTGAACTCCCACGCAATTCCTTTGAATGGGTCAACGATAATCATATGGGCGTCGTTTGACGGCTCCCACCACATATCGGAAGTGAAGGGAACTGGGCTATCGGAAACGCCGTTTTGGTCTTTGTCCACAGATTCGTGATAAGCGAGCGCGTTGTGGCAGTAGACGGGTTCTCCCTGAATGTTATCAGAATTTACAATATGCAGAGGTGGACACCACTCCTTATACTGCGGCTTCAGCGTCGCCTGTCCTGAATACTGCTTTATATTGGCGACTATGGCGCTGGAGTTGGGCAGGATTTGCGGGTTGTCAGGGATAGGGGTGTTCCAAGGACTTGAGTCGGAGAAGGGGCGCCACCATCCTGGAAGGCTCATCCCAAGATATGTGCTGCTGCGCCAGTTAGGATAATATGAGTCCCATTTTGAGTGGGGATTCCTCTCTGGCGAGCAGGAGACGATCAAAATCGCAAAAAGAAACAACCAGCGCATCCCAAATCCTTCCTGCCGCAGAGTTGAATGCCCCCGGAGGGACTCGAACCCCCAACCTGCGGATTAGAAATCCGCTGCTCTATCCAGTTGAGCTACGGGGGCAAGAAAAATGAGGGCGGCAGGAATCGAACCTGCGACCCCGGGATTAAAAATCCCGTGCTCTACCGACTGAGCTACGCCCTCCGTTATATATTCATAAGTTCGTTTTCTTTTTTATCAAGCAACTCGTCAACTTTCTTCTCATAATCGCGGAGTTGTTGGAGGATTTCGTCTTTGAGTCGGAAGGCGTCGTCTTCGGAGAGTTGACCGTCTTTTTTGAGTTGCTCAATGCGTTTGTTGATATCGCGACGGACATTGCGCATAGCGATTTTTGCCTGTTCACAGATATCTTTTGCGCGGGTAACGAGTTGCTTTCGCCGTTCTTCAGAAAGCGGCGGCACAGTCGCCCTGACCACCTTGCCGTCTGACTGCACGCCCAAGCCGAGGTTCGCCTTCAGAATTGCTTTGTGGATTTCGCCTGCGCTTGCCGGGTCATAGGGCTTTATCACCAAAAGATTGAACTGCGGTGCTGTTATGACCGCCAACTGTTTAAGCGGTGTCGGCACTCCATAGTAGTTGACCTTGACATTCTCAACGAGTGCGGGAGTAGCGCGTCCTGCGTGCAGACCCGCCAACTCTTCATTGCAGACGCTTAAGGACTTCTGGAATCTCTCTTCTGCGTCTTTAAGAAGTGGATGTTTCACTGCCGCATCTCCAAATCGGTTATAAAAGTTCCGATGTTGCGCCCACTTGCTGCATCCGCAAGTGCGCCCTTCTCGGAATACCTAAACACCACTATCGGCAACTCCATTCTCTGGCATAACTCCACTGCCACCCTGTCCATCACCTTCAAGTCAAGTTCCAGATACTGCGTATAAGATATTGTTTCAAAGAGTGTTGCGTTGCTGTCTTTTTCGGGGTCGGCAGAATAGACGCCGTCCACTTTTGTTGCTTTGAGGAAGACTTGGGCGTTGATTTCGCGCGCTCTGATTGCAGCCTGCGTGTCTGTGGAGAAGTAAGGGTTGCCAGTGCCGCCGGCGAGGATGACGATGCGTCCTTTTTCAAGGTGGCGGGTGGCGCGGCGACGGATGAAAGGCTCTGCGACCTGATGGGCGTATATCGCACTCATAACACGGGTCTCAAAGCCGGACGCTTCAAGGGCATCCTGCAGAGCGAGGGCGTTTATAAGGGTTGCCAGCATACCCATATAATCGGCGGTTGAACGCCCTATCCCGACCTTGCGCGAATACTCTCTGCCACGGATTATGTTGCCGCCCCCCACAACGACCGCCACTTCCTTCCCAAGGCGCACACATCCGGCTATCTCTTCCGCCACAAATCCCACCGCATCGGGATTTATGCCGTAACCGTCCTCACCACAGAACGCCTCTCCTGTTATCTTCACCAAAACCCGCTGCCAGTTGCGCCTCATACCTCCTCACCCAACTCAAACCGCACAAATCGCGTCACGCGGATGTTCTCGCCCAACTTGCCAACGACCTCCTTTATGTAGTCGCCCACCGTTATCTTGTCGTTGCGAATATAGGGCTGTTCCAGAAGACACGCCTGCTCATAGAACTTTTTAAGACGCCCTTCCACAATTTTGGGGCGTATGTGCTCGGGTTTCTTTTTGATGTCTTCCTGCTCCATAAGGATGCGGCGTTCGCGCTCAATGATATCTTGTGGGACAGATTGACGGTCAACAGCAATGGGGCGCATAGCGGCGATCTGCAGACAGATATTTTCTGCCAGTTCGTGGAAAAGTTCGTTGCGGGCGACAAAGTCGGTTTCGCATTTTATCTCAAGCAGAACACCAATGCGGTTGCCTGGGTGGATGTATGCGGTAATGATGCCTTGGTCTGTGGGGCGCAGCGCTTTTTTCTCCGCCTTAGCCACTCCCCATTTGCGCAGCAACTCCACCGCTTTCTCAAAATCGCCGTTGGTCTCAACCAGCGCCCGCTTGCAGTCCATCATCCCACAGCCTGTCATATCGCGCAACTTCTTCACATCTTTTGCGCTTATCGTCATTTGGCTTCCTCCTTCCCCTGTTGCCTACTATTCTGCTCTTTCTGGTTTTGCTCCTTCTGTTGAGGAGGCGTTTGCTGGGTTGTTGGAGTTTCGGATTCAGTCGCCTCCACTCCCTTTTTGCCCTCCTCAAAGAAGGCGCGACCTTTCATTATCGCCTCCACCAATTCATCCAGTATCAGCCGTATTGAGTGAACGGACTCATCGTTGGCGGGTATGGGTATGTCCACCTCGTCAGGGTTGCCGTCTGTGTCAACGATTGCGATAACGGGAATTTCCATACGGGCGGCTTCACTGACAGGGATTTTTTCGTTTGCGGGGTCAACGACGATGAGTGCGGCGGGTAGACGCGTCATACGGCGGATGCCCTGAAGGTTGCGAACCATTTTGGCTTTTTCGCGGCGGAACCGCGCCTGCTCCTTCTTGCTCATCAACTCCACCTCGCCGCTTGACTCCATCTCCTCAAGTTTGCGCAGATGTTCAATGCGGGAAAGGACGGTGTCAAAGTTGGTGAGTGTGCCGCCGAGCCAACGGTAGTTCACATAATGCATACCACACCTCTGCGCCGCCTCCTTTATCGCCTCCGACGCAGCCAATTTTGTCCCCACAAACAGAAACTCTCCTCCCTCCGCAGAAAGACCCGCCAAAAGTTTCTTGGCTCGCACTATCCCCTTCACCGTCTCCCGCAGGTCTATCAAGTCCACGCCCCTCTTGCGCATCAGACGAAAACGCTCCATTTTGGGGTTCCACTTACGCTTTTGGTGTCCGAAATGGACACCCGCCTCCATCAACTGCCGAACAGTCACCTTAAGCATTTACGACCTCCAGACCATTTTTGGGGATATTTTATGTCGCAGAATGGCGCGGTCAAGACAAAGCCGCCTAACGAGTATGAACGAGGCGAATAAATTCGCGCGCCGCAGGCGACACCGCCCCTCGCCCACGAAACACCATATAAAACGCACGCCGCACCTGAAGCCCCTCCACATCCACCATATGGAGCCGCCCCAACTTTATCTCCTTCTCCACCGCCAAACGCGACACAGCCCCAACCCCCAAACCCGTCAAGACCGCCTGTTTCAGCGCTTCCGTTGAGCCAAACCGCGCCACAATCCGCAACCCCTTAACATCAACCCCGCAACGCCGCAGCGCCTCCTCAAAAACCGCCTGTGTCGCGCTCCCCTCTTCCCGAACAACAAAATCAAGTCCCAGCAAATCCTGTGCACTCATCTTCCCCAACTTGCGCTTGCTGACAAGCACAACCTCGTCTTCCGCAAAAGCGAGCGCCTCCAACTCCTTCCGTTGCGGACGCCGCCCCATAAAACCTACCTGCCACTCTCCCGACAAAAGTCCCGCCTCCACCTTGGCACTGTCGGTTATGCGAACTTCTATCTCTATCTGCGGATATCTTTTGTGGAACGCTGCCACAATGTCGGGCAGAAGATATGTGCCGGGGATGGTGGAGGCGCCGAGGACGAGTCGCCCGCGCAGCAAACCCTTCAACTGCTCAACCGCCTGTGAGGCTTCCTCTCTTAGGCGCACTATTTTCTGGCAGTATTCGTAATAGAGGCGACCTGCGTCGGTTAAGGTGATGCGTCTTCTGGTGCGCTCAAAAAGGGTTACGCCGAGCAGGCGTTCCAGCCGTGCGATATGTTCAGAGACTGTTGGTTGTGAGACCCGCAGTGTTTCTGCTGCTTTACTGAAGGAGCCAAGTTTTGCCGCGTAGTAGAATGTTTCAATCTGTCTCAACCCAATCTTATCACTCA
>CAZPBO010000080.1:0-6067 GCA_964584815.1 uncultured Planctomycetota bacterium | reverse complement strand
CGACTGGAAACTTTAATCGCAGTGACTTCAGTCTAACTACAGTGCACTGTAGTCGCTCGTCTTAATTCAATAATTAAAGACGCTTACGGCGGTAAGAGAGGAGCACACGCGCTATCTCCGCCAACGCCGCCACACCCTCTTCGTCCAACTCCTCTATCGCGGCGGATAACGCAACATCATCAAGACTTCCAGAACTTGGATTGCGGTCATAAAGGAAAAGCATCGCAGGCTCAACATTAAGTCCATGCGCGATTTTGAGAATATTACGGAGCGTGACATTACGCTCTCCACGCTCCACCGCTCCAAGTGATTTGGGGTCAAGTTCCGCCTTGGCGGCTAACTGCTCTTGCGTCATTCTACGCATAATACGCAGATCGCGCACACGCCTGCCGAAATACCGCATCTCACCCTGCAACCACGCCTCAACCTTGCGTCTCATACCTACCCCTAACCCCTGAAGCGTGGGCAGTATAAATGAAAAAGTGACACTTTGACACCGCATAGATACGTCATTTTCTATTGACAACGGGCACATATGCCATATCATTACTCCTGTCGGCTGCTTCTACGCCCGACCGGCTGGGTTGGAGGGGAAACAGATGCATCGTCGCTGGTTGTTCGTTGTGGTTGTTGTGCTGGCGTTTGCTGGTTGCGGTAAGAAGAAGTCCAAAAGCAAGGTAGCGCCACTTGAGATTGTTACAACATCACTTCCTGATGCTACAGAGGGGAGTCCCTACAGTTACACTGTTCAGGCGCAGGGAGGCAACTCTGCAAATTATTCCTGGAGTGCAACAGGGCTTCCGTCGAGGCTTTCTATCAATCCTACAACAGGCGTTATAAGCGGCACGCCGGATTGGGGAACCTCTGCGGGTTCTCCCTACAGCGTTGTTGTGACGGTAACAGATGGCACTCAGACAGCGGACAGGTCGTTCAGTCTTGTTGTAAATATGGCGCCGTTTGAGATAACGACAAGCAGTCTGCCGGATGTGGCTGTGGGAGCGCCGTATTGGGTTCAACTTGAGGCGCGGGGTGGCAGGCAACCCTACAGCAACTGGCGTCTTGTAGCAGGACAGTTGCCGCCAGGACTTTCAATCAACCCCAGTTCAGGGGAGATATCTGGCTATCCGACGGCGGGGGGAACATACAGTTTCACGGTGGCGGTGGATGACGGGAGCAGCCCTGCACAGACGGTGCAGAAAGGGCTTTCCATCACAGTTAAGGTCGCTGCGTGGACGGTGATGGTCTACATCAATGGCGACAACAACCTTGAGGAAGCGGGCATTACGGACATCAACGAGATGGAAGAATCTGGTGGTTCAACATCTGATGTGAATATCGTGGTGCAGTTTGACAGGCATCCCGACTATGACACTTCAAACGGCAACTGGACCACCTGCAAGCGCTTTTATGTGAAGGGTGACAGCACATCAAGCATCGCGTCGGAGGAGTTGGCGGACTTGGGTGAGGTGGACATGTGTGCGCAGGCGACGCTGCAGGACTTCCTTGAATGGGCGATGGGGCGGTTTAAGGCGCAGCATTATGCGCTCGTGCTGTGGAACCACGGAATGACCTGGATGGTTTATTCGCAGGATGAGACGGACAACAGTTATCTGACATGGCAGCCGGTCTACAACGCGATATACAACGCATTGCAGGCGACGGGGTTGCAGAGACTTGACCTGTTAGGGTTTGATATGTGTCTTGTAGGATGTGTTGAGACGCTGGCGGCATTTTACGATGTGGCAGAGATACTTGTGATGTCGGCGGAGACAGAACCCGGCTTCGGCTGGGACTACAAAGCGAGTCTGGGGTATCTGAGGAGCAATCCTGCGGCGAGCGGTTCTGACCTTGCCAGCCGCATCGTGAACGACTATGCTGCGGCGTGTCGGCAGAACGGTTCGGAGAAGGCGACCCTGATTGCGCTTGACACCGCAAATGCGGCGCAGTTTTTAAGCGACCTTGACTCTGTGGCGCAGCACCTGCAGAACAACATCTCGTCTGTCGGCATGGACCTTGGATATGCGCGCTACTATGCCGATACCTTCTCCGACACGCAGAGCAGCAACGACACCGCCGTTGGTCTGGCTGACCTGCTATACACCCTTTACAACATCACAAGCGATACAACACTGCAGGCAAACATTCTGCTTGCGCTGCAGTCGTTGACGAACATGGTGATTGAGTCATATTGCGGCAGTTGGCACCAATACTCCGGCGGGTTCTCCATCTTCTTCCCGAAGGATTACCAGACCTACAACAATTATTCATCCGCGTATCAGAGCACATGGCTTGCCAGCCAATACAGTTGGGATGATATGCTGGTCGCCTATTATGTCTACGCTGCCCTTTGGACGCCCGATATAGACATAACCAACCTGCAGGCGTCAGGCACAACAGCCACCCCTTCAAACCCTGTGCAAATTACGGCAACCCTGACGGGCAACGGGATAGTCAATGCCTGCTGCCTTCTGATGCGTCAAAGCGGCTCAAGACTCTACTTCTATATGTATCTGCCAATCCAAAACACCCAAACCCTGCCCAACGGCAAAGAGATTGGCAAATGGCACACATCAACGGCATGGTCTCTTTCCTGGAATTGGGACGCAAAGTCAATACTGATAAGCGACGGCACAACAGCGACATTTGTGGGGCACGATGTTGTTTCAGGTCTGGGCTATGTAGCATACGGCAGGCTCAGTGTTGACGGCGGCACAATGTGGTATGATTGCGAAGCCTACTTTGACATCTCTGGCAATCTTTTGGCGTTTCAAGTGTATGTGCTCGGGCTCGTCGTTGAGTATATCCCGCAATCAGGTGACCTGTTCCAGCCGCTTCACACATATGTGGACACATCAAGCGGAGGCACATACGACGAATACGGCGCTTCTATGGCGGCTGATAAACTCAAGATGGTTTACGGGCAGGTCGCATCGGGCACTTTCCTCTGCGGTTTCTACGCCGAAGACCTGTTCGGCGGCAATGATATGGAATGGACCTACATAGATGTGCCATAGATCATTAGGAGGAAGCAGATGTTCAAAAAGGGGTCAGGGATGATGGTTTGCCTTATTTCTGCGCTGTTAGCAGCAGGCTGTGTGACAGCGCGTGCCGCGACCTACAAGATGGTGGAAGCGTCGCCGTGGGTCGGTTACGAAGATGCGTGGCTGGCGGTCGTGGACGCCGTGAGCGAGCGGTTTGATATAGAAGTTGTGGACAAGGACTCAGGCTACCTGCGCACAGCGTGGAAACAGTATACCAAATTCCTATCACAGTATAGAACAAGATGCGTGGCAAAGGTCGTCAGCAGAAAACCATTCAGAGTGAAGATTAAGGTAGAAAGGCAGGAGTATGATAGTCTTACAGAAGAGTGGGTTCCTAAGGGGAACCACACACAACTTGAGAGCGAGATACTGGCGGACATAAGAGGACGGTTGCACAAACGATAGAGCGGTGGGAAGTAGCGCGATTAAGAAGTGGCGCATCCACCCTTGCACTCAACCTCGTCATCCACTTCTGAAGCAGTGTTTCCTTACTAACAACGCTGCGGGGAAAGGTTTGGCGGAGGTTAAAGGTTACAGAAGTGTGACAAACAACGGACGAAATGTTGTATACTTTGCAAAGACACAAGAGGAAGTTTTGCCATGACAATAGGAGGTCCCAAATTTGGGCGCTTATCGCCACAGCATATCAAATTCATACGAGAGGTGTTCGGGCTGAAGCCTCATGAGTTGGCACGATTTTTGGGCGCTGCACCACGCTCCGTCTATCGCTGGGAATCGGGTGAATTACCGGCCCAAGGAACGCAGCGACAGGTGCTGGAGGGGCTCTACGGCATAGCGTGTGAGGTGGAGCGTGCGCGGCGGAACAACGACAAGAAAGCACTGAACTTTATGGAGAAGGTGCTGCCGTTCCTGTTAGGAGTGGGTGTTGGTGCGGGACTGGCGTGGCTTTTCTTGCAACTACTGCAGCGCAGTGAGGAGAAATGACGATGTGTGCGGTGGGTGTTTTCCCAAAGATTGCGGCTGTATATCCTGAGCCACTCCGCGTAGCGGTGTTTGCATCTATGGGAGCGCCTATACCAGTAAATGCGCAGTTGCCTGTCAGGAAGGACCGTAAGCGGGAAAAGGACGACCCGTTATATAAATGCTTTCGCGAATTTGTTCTCGCCTTGCTGTCACCGTTCATTGCGGGGCTGGTGGTGTTGGGATTTGCCATTGTCTTTGCGGAGGCGGCAGAGAAGGGTGAGAGGAGCGGTCTACCGTTGGCGCAGAGGGCACTCCTTGACGCGCTTGCATGCTGGGCGGCAGATGAGACCGTCTCGGATAGCACAAGAGTTGGAGGCTCGTTATGAAGGCACCGCGTATGATTGTGTTCACAATCTATGCGCGATACAGTTCTGACCTGCAGAATCCGCGCTCCTGTCAAGACCAGATAGCACTTATCCTGCAGGATGTGCAGAGACGCTTTCCTGATTGGATTCATTGTGCACAGTATCCTCACTTTACTGACGAGGCGGAAACAGGGCGGAGTGTTGCGCACAGAGCCGGATTTCGGAAGATGATTCACATCGCTACAAGTCCGAACTGTCCGTTCAATGTCATACTGGTTGAGGACTTAAGCCGTTTTGCGCGTAACAGGGAGGAAAGCATCCGCTACAGACGCCTGTTGCAGGAGCATGGGGTGCGTGTCTTGAGTGTCGCAGATGGCTATGTGGACGAGGAAGACGAAAGCGGTTTGTGGCTTCTGGGAATTAAGGAACTCAAGGCGGAGGCGGACAGTAAGGAGATAGCGAGACGAACAAAGCGTGGTATGGCGGCTAAGGCGAGGAACGGTTACTGGTGCAGCGGTAGACCGCCATACGGCTACCGCAGGAAACCCATTTATCACCCAGAGGAGAAGGATATAGACGGCAACCCGCTGCGGATAGGCGTGCGCCTTGAGATTGAGCCTGAAGAAGCGGAAATAGTGCGGAAGATATACGAGATGTATGTGCAGGCTGGATTTGGGTTCAGACGGATAGCACGCATACTGAACAGCCGTGGGATACGCAAGCGCGACCGCTCGGGCGACCCAGGCGGCACCTTTGCCCCAACAGTCGTTCGCTCTATTCTTAAAAACCCAATCTACAAAGGGTTGCTGATATGGAACCGCACAAAGGACATTCTGACGCGTGATGGTAGGCGGCTGAAGAGACCACTTCCACAGGAGGAGTGGGTGGTGTGTGAGATACCGGAGTTGGCGATAGTGAGCGAGGAGTTGTGGGAGGCAGCGCAAAAAAGGTTTGAAGAGAACAAGAAGTTATCAAAAGGTGTGGGCAAAGGGACGAACAAGGGGGTTGCCCGACCGCGGATGACGAGTTTTCTGCGGGGGTTGGTGGAATGTGCGGAATGCGGAGCCAAGTTTGTGGTGCGCGGCAGCCGCGGTGGGTCGCATTACCGCTACTTCGTCTGCGGCAAACGCATACAACGCGGCGAAGCCGTCTGCTCCAACAAAACATCCATCCGCGTTGAGCGGCTTGAGCAGGTGGTGCTTGAGATGCTGAAGGAGAAGGTCTATGAGCCTGAGGCATTCAGGTATCTCGTCTACAAAGCGGCAGAGGAGGTGGAGAGGAGACTCAAGCGAAGGCTTGGCAGTTTGAAGAAGTTAATGCGGAAGAAGCGTGCGATAGAGGCGAAGATAGGGCGACTTGTGGATGCGATAGAGTCTGGGGTTGGGATAGAGGAGTTACGCGAGCGGCTGGCAAGGAGAAAGCAGGAGAAAGAGGAGTTAGAAGCGCAGATAAAGATGATGCAGGAGGAGAACATAGAGGAGAAGTATGCGCAGACGGTGCTGGATGCGGTATGGCGTTTGTTAGGGGCGTTGGACGAAAAGCCGCCTGAGATGCTGTATGGTGAGTTAAGGCGGCATATAGAGGCGATACGGGTTTATGGTGACGGCAGGGTGGAGTTAGTGACGAGTTTGAAGGGGGTATTTGAGGGGAGCGTATTTGGATTGGAGATACGCAGAGACAGAATCGGGGCGGCGGGATTTGAACCCGCGACCTCCAGCCCCCCATGCTGGCGCGCTA
>CAZPBO010000079.1:0-6637 GCA_964584815.1 uncultured Planctomycetota bacterium | reverse complement strand
AATTGTGTGGTGGAAAGTTTTCGTGGGTTGTTTGGGAGTCGGGATGGCGTTAAAATTTATGTGAGTGTGGAGGTTTGCAATGCTGAAAGAGGGTATACAGTTTGGTAAATACCGTATTGAGCGGAAACTGGGGTCAGGTGGGATGGGGGCGGTCTATCGCGCGGTGGACACAGAAAAAAATCGCGTTGTGGCGATAAAGGTGATACATCCCCACATCGCAGAAATTGAGCAGTTCATAAAGCGGTTTCATCAGGAGGCGATGCTGCTTGAGAAGTTGGCGCATCCGCGGGTTGTGCGGATATATGAGAGCGGGCAGATAGGGGAGCACCATTACATAGCGATGGAGTTTGTGACGGGGAAATCGTTGACGGCGTTGATGAGGGAGCGTCAGGAGGTGGCGCCGCAGCAGCCGACGGTTGCGGGAGAGGCAGCACCCGTGATGCCGACATTTCGTCCGTTTTCAGAGGTGGCGGTGATGCGGGTGTTAGAGCAGATGGCACGGGTGTTGCAGGAAGCGCACGAACTGGGCGTCATTCATCGTGATATAAAGCCTGACAACATCATCGTCACCGATATGGAGCGTTGGGACATAAAACTGCTTGATTTCGGGATAGCCAAGGACACGCGCGAACTGCACACAATGGTCAGCCAGACGGGACAGGTTATTGGCACGCCCGCGTATATGAGTCCTGAGCAATGCGAGGGTAAGCCGCTTGACATCCGCAGTGATATTTACAGTTTGGGGGTGACGGCGTATCAGATGCTTGCGGGGAAGTTGCCGTTTCCGGGTCCGACGACGATGGCGTTTATGAAGCAGCATTTGTTGGAGGAGCCGCCGCCGTTGCGTCAGGTGAATCCTGCTGTTTCTGAAGGGGTAGCGGCGGTGATTGCGAAGATGCTGGCGAAGGAGCCGGAGAAGCGGTATCAGACGCCGCAGGATTTGCTGGAGGAGATAAACAGGATAAGGCGTGGTGAGCCACCGCGGGCGCTTCTTGAAGTCGCCTCATCGCGTGGGCAGACCGCTGATGTTGCCACCACCCGCTCTCCTGAAGCCCTTATGACATTCGCTGAGCAGACTCCGGGGATGGTTTCAACCGAGCCTGATGGGTTGACGGTGCAGGGGAAACCTGTGGTTAGGGGAAGTGCGCCTTCGCCTACTGCGCCGCCTCAAACCGCAGCACCGCCCAGACGCTCTGCCCTCCCCATCATCGTTGTGGTTTTTGTTCTCGTCGGTGCCGCTGCTTTCAGCCTTTATTGGTTCAAATTCAGAAAACAGGGTGGTGCAACCTCCACAACCACCCCGTCCCCAACCGCATCCACTCAAACTCCAAGTCAGCCTCCAGAAGAGGTGGGCAAACCTTCTTCAAAGCCTGACTACAAGGAACTGATGGCTCGCCTCAGCGGCGTCCTTAAGAGAAGAAATTTGACCAAGCAGGATTTGGACGACGCCAAAGCCATCCTTAAGCAACTGAAGGGGATGAAGGGAGTGCCGGAGGAGGTGGTGAGGAAAGCGAGTGCGGTGGTGAGGATATCGGAACTTCTTCTGGAGATAGAGAAGTTCGTTGGTAAGGACGCCTTAAAGGGGGCGGTTTTTCTGGAGATTTTGAAAGGAGGGAACTGGAAGGATGTGAAGGAACTGGAGAAGGTGGTGTTGTATCTGGGGTATGTTTTGGAAGGGGAGAAGGCGTTATCAGCGGGGGATTTGGATGAGGCGGAGGGGAGATTTCGTTGTGCGTTAGGTGTGAGGGGAGGTGCGCTGGCACGGCGTGGTTTGATGCGTGTGGCGAAGGCGCGGAGGGCGCAGGCGACGGCGGCGCGCAAAGAGCGGCTCCGAAGATACCTTGCCCTTGTGGAGCAAGGATACGCTCTGCTTGAGAGGGACGACCTTGAGGGTGCGAAGGATGCTTTCAGGAAGGCGGTGCGTCTGATGCCGGTTAGGCGGGAGGCGCGCGAGGGGTTGAAAGAGGTTGACAGACGCGCTGCCGAACTTGAGCAGGAGTTGAGACGCAAACTCGCTCGTGCCAAAGAGTTGCTGAAAAAAGGCAACTGGCAGAAAGCCCGTATTCTGGCTGAAGAGGTTGCCCGTCTCGCCACAGGTGCCCTTAAGGCTGAAGCGGCGGATGTCGCAAGCGGCGCTCAACGCTTCGGCAAATATTCGGTTTATCTGGCTCAAGCGGAACGCCATAAAAGAGACGGGCTCTTTTCGGAGGCGTTCAGGACTTACAGACAGGCTCTGCTTGTGTTGGAGACGCCGGAGGCAAAGCGTGGTGCGGACTTCTGCAAACTGGCGGAAGCGGTGCTGGAATCGTTTCGTCAAAAGAAATGGGATGAGGCGGCAAAGCACGCATCGTGGGCGCTTTCTGTGGAGTTCCACCCGAAGATAGCGCGTCTGGCGGTCATCTCCACCGTCAGAGCCAATCATCCGGAGTGGTTCAAACTGCGCAAACTTGCTTCGTTCGGAGGTGGGAGTGTTGTGGGGGTGGATGAGGACGGGCATCTTGCCTGCGCGTCTGTTAAAGGAGGGCTTGTTATTCTGACGCCGAACGGGCAGCGGATAACGCGGGTGGGGCTTTCTGGGCGTCCAACCGCGGTCGCATTTCGTAAGGGTGTGGTTGCAGTAGGTTTTGTGGATGGAAAGGTTGCTGTGTGGAGTTTTGATGGTTCCGCGTTGAGACTTCTCTGGAAGAAGAAGTTGCATACGGGGCTTGTGAGTGCGGTTGCCGTTTCCAGCGACGGGGCATTCGTTTATTCTGCAGGTGCCGATAAGCATCTGTGCCGTTTTAATTCGGCAAAGGGAGATAAGATGCAGCATACGAAGGCTTCCACAGGTGGTCTGACGGCACTTCTTGTTCTGGAGGACGGGCGTGTGGTGGTGGGTGATGAGAAGGGCGCTTTGCGGGTTTTCAACCCCACCGTAACACGGCAGTTGCTGGCTTTTCGCACCGCCCACAGCGGCTCTGTGAAGCACCTTTCAGGTATCGGGCGCAACACGGTGTTGAGTGTTGGCGGCGACAACATAGCAAAAATCTGGGCGCTTGATATCAAAAAAGGCGGCACCGCTTATAATGTTCCCCAGAAAAGGCTTTACGCGGTTGTTTCTTTCTTCGGTGTGCTGCTTGTGGGACAGGACAGGGAACTGGACGCTCTGATGCTGACGACCAAGAAGAATGTGTTCGCCCGAGTGCGGAGGTTCACCCTGCCCTCACCTGCTGTGAGGATGCTTACCGACCCCCAAAGGATGAGAGTGGTTGTCTGCTGCGAGGATGGCGCGGTTTATGAGTTCGTTTTGGAGATTCCGCGGTGACAGTTGCGTGGGGTAAGAAAGCGCTTGAGGCGATAAGCAAGATAGACCTTCTGATTCGCAGCCGTTATCCGCTGCTTTATGTGGTTTCCTGTGAGGAGTTGCGGGTGCGTCGCGCCATCGCGGAGGTTGCGGAAGCGCAGAAGAAGAATCTTTACATCTGGACGCTTACGGATGGCATAGTGGACAAAAGCGGTATGCGCATAGTTCGCTGTGACGGACCAAGGGAAGCGCTGACGCACATCCGCAAACAGGAACGCCGCGCCATCTGGCTCCTCCTTGACCTTCACCACTTCATCAACGACCCCGCCATTATCCGCCTTCTTAAAGAGATATCCGCCGAATCAAAACGCGTTATGCGCACACTCATCATCCTCGCCCCGTCCCTTAACATCCCTCCCGATATGGACAAAGACTTTGAGGTGATTGAGTTTCCGCTTCCATCATATGAGGAACTTGAATCGCTGCTTGACCTTTTGATATCCCGTTACAGTGCTGACCCACGCGTGTCAATAACATTGAGTCCCGAAGCCAAGGAGCGTATCATCCGCTCAAGTCTCGGTTTGACGATGAGCGAAGCAGAAGGCATTTACTGTCAGGCGATGATAACCGAAAGAAGCCTTGATGACTCCGATGTGGAGTTGGTGCTGGAAGCGAAAAAGGCACTGGTGCAGCGTTCAGGACTCCTTGAGTACATTGACGCATCAGAGACGATGCAGGATGTGGGCGGACTGCAGGAGTTGAAAAGATGGCTTAAGAAGCGTCGGAACGCCTTCAGTGAGGAGGCGCAGGAGTTCGGTCTGCCCTACCCTAAAGGCGTGGTGATGATAGGGATACAGGGATGCGGCAAGTCGTTGTGCGCCAAGGCGATATCGCGTCTCTGGCGCCTGCCTCTGCTCCGACTTGATGTCTCCCGAATTTTCGGTAAATATATCGGCTCAAGCGAGCAGAACATCCGCCGCGGACTGCAAATGGCAGAAACCATGGCACCCTGCGTCCTGTGGGTTGATGAGGTGGAGAAGGCTTTCAGCGGCGTCAAATCAAGCGGAATGTCGGATGCCGGCACCACAGCACGCGTCTTCGGCTACTTCCTCACTTGGCTGCAGGAGAAAGAAAGCGCCGTCTTTGTCGTCTGCACCGCCAACGACATAAGTCAGTTGCCGCCAGAGTTCATCCGCCGCGGACGCTTTGACGAAATCTTCTTCGTTGACCTCCCCAACCCCGAAGAACGACGCGAAATATTCTCAATCCATCTGCGCAAACGCAAACGCGACCCCAAAAACTTTGACCTCAACGCCCTCGTCGCCGCATCCGAAGGCTTCACAGGCGCCGAAATTGAACAAGCCGTCATCTCCGCACTCTACGACGCCTTTGACGACAATATGCGCCAGTTGAAAACAGAAGACATTCTCCGCGCCTTAAAAGAAACAGTTCCCCTCTCTGTCACTATGAGAGAAGGAGTGGAAGGATTGCGGCGCTGGGCAAAAGGTCGCGCACGACCCGCCTCCGGCACCCTACCCCAAGCACCTCCACCCCAAATCGGTCCTCTATAGCCCGCCACGCCACTATTTGAACAACGCCTTCTGACGCAGCGCTTCCTTCAATCGCTGCTCTGCCACCTCACAGTATCGCGGCGATATGTCAATGCCGACAAAGCGCCTTCCCAGTTGCGCCGCTACCACCGTGCTTGTTCCCACTCCGTTAAACGGGTCAAGCACCACATCGCCCACATACGAAAACAACTTTATCAACCTGCGTGGTATCTCCTCTGGAAACATTGAGGGATGCCCAAACCTCTTCATCCGCGTCTCCGGCGCAATCTCCCACTTCGCATAAACCCACTTCTTAAACTCATCCGGCAGAAGGTCGCTCTCCTTGCCTGTTGCGGGCTTTTTCTGCGACCCCTTGCAGAAAACCTCAATAAACTCCCAGGTGTATTTCAGATACGGCTGACTCGGACTGCACCAACTGCCCCAAGCGGTGTATTTGCAGTTGTAGTTGTGCTTCTCCCAGAGAATTTCAGCCTTGAAAATGAAACCTGCTTCGCGCAGTTGAGCGCTTATTATGTGATGCGTCGGAACATAGTCTGAAAAAAGCGGTTGAACAACCACACAGATTCTTCCACCATCTTTCAGTAATCTGTAGCACTGCCGCCAGCACTCATTAAGTTTGGCAAAATACTGCTCCCAGTCATAAGCGTCATCGTGAACATCATAATCGTCCAAGCCGAAATTGTAAGGCGGTGAGGTGACGACCAGGTCAACGGAGTTATCTGGCAACTGCGGCAGAATTTCAAGGCAATCGCCGCAGATTATCCGGTTGACGAAGTGGTCAAGCGAAGCGGACGGAGAAGGTGTCTGCGCAGATTTCGGGGTGTTGGAGGCGAGTCGTCGGCGTTTTTTGGCTGATTTGTTTTGCACCTTTGGACGGCGGAGTTTAGCGCCGCAACGCGGACACACCCCATCCTCAAATTCTGCCACCGCACCACATTTCAGACAACTCACCTTCATCTTCTCATCCACCCCACATAAAAACATCTACCGATAGTATAACCGGAACCTGATATCGGAGCAAGACCGATGGAAAAAGAAGTTAAACGGTTCTGTGAATGGTTCGACGAGCAACTTTCGGAGATGTTCAAAGAATCAGAAGGTGGAAAACTGCGCGCGCGGAAAGGCAAACTTGTGGAGGAAGGTGCAGATAAGTTGGTCAACATAGCGTGGAATATGCTTGGCAGAAAGGAGCAGATTGTCATACGCAGGCGGATGTTCTTATTGCCTGCCCCGGGCAATAAGAAGGATGGGTACAAGATAGGATTAGATAGACAGATTTATATAGGCGGAGACAGCCCTGATAAACTGGTTCTGTGTGTCGAGTGCAAAGCCTACGCAGAAGTTGCCATGTATAAACGTGTGCTCCTCGACTGTCGCATAATGAAGGAAGCGTTGAAACACGAAATTGGGCAGGAAGCTGCTGAAAAGGTAGAGTTTTGCTTGCTACTTCTTGAAAGCCAACTTGGCGGCGATTTTTCAAAAGAGATAGTTCCTAAAGAACGCAGCCCTGCAGTTAACGCCATAGACGCTTTGTTCCCCGATGTCAATCTTGAAGTGCTTGTGCTTATGGACGGGGAGCGCGACATAAACCAGCCGATTCATAAAGAAGAGTTTCGGAAACGTTTGAACCCGAGGCGAGTTAAACGTGCCATAGAATATTTCAGGCAGGTCCTTCAGCAAGCCTTAAGAAGAGTGCAGTCAACTGTCATCAACAACTGCCTATAATGCGCGGCTTATCTATCGGAATATCCTTATTGACTTATAGAAATGTGAAGGAAACGCG
>CAZPBO010000078.1:0-6788 GCA_964584815.1 uncultured Planctomycetota bacterium | reverse complement strand
GTTTGATGACCCACAATGGATAAAGCAGATACAGCAGTTGGTGCCGAAATACAGGCGGATTGCGTTGAAACCGCAACAGGTCTGCCTCGCCGTCGTTGATATGCAACTCTTCTTCTGTAACCAGAATAGCCACGCCTTCGTGCAGGCAGCACCAGATATCATCCCCAACATCAACACATTGATAAACGCTTTCAGCAGGGCGGAAAGACCCATCTTCGCTACATACTATGCGGCAACGCCTGATGAGGCACCCGCAATGGCGGCGTTCTGGCGCCATCTCCTACCACCTGATGATCCCGCCACACAAATTGACCCACGCATCAAACTGCCCCAAAACGCATCTGTCTTCTGCAAACCGACATATTCGGCTTTCGTGGGAACCGAATTCGGCGAAGCGGTGCTTGCGACAGGAGTTGAGCAGGTGGTGGTTTGCGGTGTGATGACGCATTTATGCGTTGAGACGGCGGCGCGGGAGTTCTTCTGCCGCGGCGTTGTGCCTTTCATCCCCGCCGATGCGACCGCAACGATTAACAAGGATATACATATTGCCTCGTTACGCGCCGCAGCACACGGATTCGCCATCGTCACAACCACCGCCAAAATCCTCAACGCGTTCGGCGTCTCAGCGGATTAACTCCACCGCCACGCTGTCGTGGAACAGAAATCCGCGCTCGGTCAGACGCAGAACCGCCCCTTCCTGCTTGAGCAGACCCGCCGCTTTTAAGCGCTCAATCTCTTCGGCGAAGGCGTCAAAGCCCAGACCCGTCTTTTCGCACAACTCGGTTTCGGTTATGCCGTTTTCTGTGCGGAGGGCAAGGATGAGGCACTGCGCGGCGCGTTCAAGTCGGCTCAACTCCACCACCTCATCCGGCAGCCGCGGTGCGGCAAGGTATCTGGGCAAGTCTTTGGAATTTTGCAAGCGCCTTCTGCCGTCAAAAGACGCCGCTGACGGTCCCAGCCCCACATATTTCCCGCTGCGCCAGTAAGTCAGGTTGTGGCGGCATTCAAAACCCGCCTTGGCAAAATTGGAAATCTCATATCGCTTAAAACCTGCCGTTTTGAGCGTCTCAACCGCCGCCTTATACATATCAGCCACATAACTTTCGGGCGGCAGTTTCACCAATCCACGCCGCACAGCATATCCCAATTTTGTCTCATCCTCCACCGTCAACGCGTAGCAGGAGATATGCTGCACATCAAGCGCGACGGCGGCTTTAAGCGTTGCAAGCCAGTCATCATAAGTCTGGTGCGGCACACCGTAAATTAAGTCAATGTTGATGTTAGGAAATCCCGTCTTCTTCGCGGTTGATACGGCAACAAGGATTTCTCTCACCCCATGTCTACGACCGAGGAAGCGCAGAATATCAGGATTGAAACTCTGCACGCCGATACTTATGCGGTTGACCCCGAAGGAGCGCAGGATATGCGCTTTCTGGGGGGTGAGCGTTTCGGGATTTGTCTCAACGGTGAACTCCGTAACGGTTTGCAGGCGGCAGATTTGCGACAATCCCGCAAGGAGTCGTTTGAGCAGTTTTGCGGGGAGGGATGTGGGGTTTCCGCCGCCGATGTAGATGGTTTGTGGATTTTTGGGCGCGCGCTGATGCGCCTCGTCCAGCAGCGCAGCAACGAAACGCTCCGCCAAATCGGTGCGGTAGCGCACCGAGAAGAAGTCGCAGTAAGGACAGTGGCGGTGGCAGAAGGGGATGTGGATGTAGAGTGCGGCATCAGATGATGCTGACACCGCGGGGTCCCTCATCAATGGTGCCGATATGGAAAGCAGGAATCTTTCTACGCCGGAAGAAGCGCAGAGCAGGGTTGAGGTGAGGAGGCTTTAAGATGAGGACAAAGCCAACGCCCATATTGAAGACGCGCCACATTTCAGCATCTGCGATTTTGCCACGCTCCTGCACAAGGCGGAAGATGGGGGGCACTTCCCAGGAGTCTTTTTTGATGACGGCGCGGCAGTTCGCAGGCAGCACGCGCGGAATGTTCTCCACCAGTCCGCCACCTGTTATGTGCGCCATCGCCGCCACAGGACGCCACCTACGATAACGGCTCAAAAAATCCAGAACATCCCGCACATATATGCGTGTGGGGCGCAGCAACTCTTCACCGAGTGTGCAGCCCAACTGGATGTAGTATTTGGAAAGCCGCATCCGTGTGCGCGACACAACCTTCCGCACAAGGGAAAAGCCGTTTGAGTGCAGCCCGCTTGAGGCGAGCCCCACCACAACATCGCCCGCCTCAACCCGCGACCCCGTTATTATGCGGCTCTCATCAACCACCCCCACCGCAAACCCCGCCAAGTCGTATTCGCCTCTCCTGTAAAACCCCGGCAACTCGGCTGTCTCGCCTCCAATAAGCGCGCATCCTGCTTGACGGCAGCCGTCGGCTATCCCCTCCACCACCTGTTCTGCCACATCCAACTCCAGTTTTCCGCAGGCAAAGTAGTCAAGGAAGAAAAGCGGTCTTGCACCGTAAACCAGCAGGTCATTGACGCACATAGCGACGAGGTCAACGCCGACAGTGTTATGGGTGCCGAGGCGGAAGGCGATTTTGAGTTTTGTGCCGACGCCGTCGGTTGCGGCAAGCAGCAGTGGTTTTTTGTAGCGTCCGAACAGCCGTGCGCCGCCTATCTCAAGCCGAAAAAGCCCCGAAAAACCGCCGTAATGGCGCACCACCTGTGGGGTGAAGGTGCGGGCGAGGTGGTGTTTTATACGCTGCACCAGTTGGTTGGCAGCGTCAATGTCAACACCTGCGGACTTGTAGGTGAGCGTCTCATCTCTCATTTTGCGACTCCAGAAAGGTTCTGTATCTGGATGCTGCGGTAAGGAGAGCGGCTGCCCAGGCGAGTGCCGCTCCGACTATCGCCAGAACCACAAGCGCAATTTGGGCGTGGAAAGGTGGAAGTGCGGCGAGGAGGAAAGCGGTGTTTGCGGCGGCAAGAACACCTCCGAAGAGCAGCGCCCCCCGTATCGGCGCCCCTGTCGCCATATGGTATAAGCCCGGTATCAGCGCCGACAGAAAAAGCAATGCCACTCTCAACGCACCTTCCCCACTGGCATCAGATAGAGAACGGGGATGTCAAGGTTGAGGACACGCTGAACCTGCTCATCGTGATAGGCGCCGACAGCGACGGTGCCGAGCCCCAGTGCTTCCGCCTGAAGGTAGATGTTCTGACCTGCGTGTCCGACTTCAATGAGGACATATCGTTTTGCGCGCGCGCCGTAGCGGGCGGCGGTGCGGCGTTCAACCGCCGCGATAACGACCGTCGCAGGCGCTGCTCGGATAAAAGCCTGCCCCAGCGCCGCACGGCTCAACGCCACCCTCACATCACCCGCCTTGTGCAACTCCAAACTATGGCTGTGCGGGTCGTAACGGTAGACGCCGCTTTTGAGGTCTTTCACCTTGCCGGCAACAAGGTAGACTTCCAGCGGGTATGTGGCGCCGGCACTGGGTGCGGCACGGAAGCCGCTTCGCTTGTCGGTTATCCCCTGCGCCGCCCAAAGCAGTTGCCCCACCTGCTCAAGTGTCAGCGCCTCATCGCGAAACGACCTGCGCGAACGGCGCTTGTAAATCGCCTCCTCAACGCTCATCGCCCCCTTTACCCTCGGCTGCGGCAACCTCACTCTCTCACCCTCCTTCTGCTGACCATAACTGAAGACCAAAACAGCCCCAACGCACACCGCCACAAAAAAGCAGAAAACACTCCACCTCATCGCACCGCCCTCGCCACCTCTTTGGCGTAAAAACGCTTGCCGCTCTTCTCCACGCGGCAGAACCCCGGCTCCACATCGTGCTCAAAAAGCAGCAGCCATCCATCCTTCACCGCCTGCTCCAGAAATTGTCGCTTCCTCTCCACCAATTCCTCAGGATATAAGTCATAACCCATTATGTATGGTAGATTAAGGTGATGGCGGGTCGGAATCAAGTCGCCTGGAAAAAGAATGGTCGCATCAGCGGTTTCAACAAGGAGAACCTGATGACCTTTTGTGTGTCCGCCGGTTTTTATAAGGCGGCAGTGCGGCAGGGGTTCTGCGTCGGAGCGGAGCAACTCCAGAACGCCTGCGTCAACGAGTGGGCGCCAGTCGCCTTCTCTGTAAGAGCCTGCAGAAAGCGGGGAAGGGTTCTGCGCCGCGTCCACCTCTGCCGCCTGAACCAGATACCGTGCCTTCCCAAAAGCAGGAGCACCGTTCCTGCAGTTGCCGCCTGCGTGGTCTATATGCAGATGCGTGTTGGCGACAAACCGCACATCATCCTCTGCCACACCTGCATCCGCAAGACGCCTGCGTAGCAGTCCTCCTCCTTCAAGGCGGTATATTTGTCTTTCCTTTTGGCTCCATTCATCGCCCCAGCCTGTGTCCACAACCAGCGCCGCATCTTTGTAAAGCGCCACAAAGCAGTTTGCGCCAAGATATATGCGGTTCTTTCTGTCGGGTTTGGTAAGGCGGCTCCACAAAGGCTTGGGCACAATGCCGAACATCGCCCCACCGTCCAACCAGAACCTGCTGTCCTGAACAGCAAAAACCTCAAGATTGCCAAGATGCATAACAGCCCTCCACAGCAGAAATAAACTATCCGCGTGGAGGGCGTCTTTCAAGCAGATATGGGGTTAGGGCGTTTTACTGCTTGGACGGTTGGGTGAAGTTAGCGTCAATTTCTGACTCAATACGGCGCTGCTCTTCCCGCGAAAGTGCGGGCAGCACGCGCTGCACAAGACGCTTCGCAAGACGCGCATTCAGCGCCCCCGACAAGTTGAGCCTCATCACCTTGACGGCTTCCTCTATCTCTTCGTTGGCGGCGCGGATGCTGAACTCCCGTGGATAGACGATGCGGAAATCCGCCTCTTCTCCGAGCCAGCCGAACATTGTGGCGACTATTTCGCGCTCTGCTTGCTCAAAGTTGCGCGCTTTCTTAGCCAGAATATTGTTGGTATCGTGAAACGCAATCGCCCGCGCTATGCCGCTCTCAACCCGCCTGTCCGCCACAGCAAACCTTATCCGCGCCAGACGGTATATCTCCTCTATGTTCTTGTCAATCTGCGACTCAATGAAGCGGGCAGGGTCGGTGGGCGGACTTATGTAGGTCGGCAGCAGGCGCGTCTCGGGGTCAAGGCTCGCCACATTGGCGCTGCTCAAACGCTCCACATCCACATCCCCCGGCCACGCAAGAAAGGAGAAGCACTGCTTGTAAAGAAACTCATCCAGCAGGGATGCGAGATTGTAGATTTTCTGACAAATCGGAGCGATGTCCTGCAACGCCGAAACGCCCGCCAGAGTGTTGATGAAGGAGCGCTCATTGAAGACCGAAATCACAGGAACACGCCCAACTGGATGCGGCTCCCCCTTATGCCCGTTAGGATTCAGAAAGTTGCCGTCCTCATCAAGGAGGAACCAGCGCTGCCGTGTCCAGATGCGGTAGTTCCAGCGTGTGGGGGTGTAGTCATCAAGCGGTGAGCGCAAAGAGGGTGCCGCCTCTTTTATCTTGACCCACAAGAACTGTCCGTTGCCGTCAAGTTCCCAGTCAACGAGGTTGAAGGGTAGCAGCAGCCGCGCATAAGGGCGGATGTTGAGGGCGCGCTCTTCATAGGCGGTTTTGAGCCCTTCAGGCGCAGGCGGCATATCCACCACGACAAAGACGACGCCGAAGACCTGCGCCATAGGCGCCACGCGGCTCGCCATAAATGTGTGGATGTCTGTGCCGCGCAGGTCAATGTCCGAAAGCAACGATGCAAAAAGCGGATGGTCGCTCTCGCGCACTATCTCGCGACGGTAAATGTAGGATGTGTAGATGTCAATGATGGAGCGGCAGTAGTTGTAGTAGACGACACGGCGCAGGCGAAAAGCGCGGTCCTCCGCCGTCTCCCTCGCGTGGCTGAAAAGATACCCAGGCTTTGTGCTGAAGGTAAAACCGCCTTCATAGGCGTCCAAAAAGAAGACCCATTGAGGCAGCATCCGCTGATACTCGGGATGGGTCTGGTTGATGTTGCGTCTTGCGGCTTCAAGAACAATCGCTTCATCCGCGTTCATCATCTATCCCCCAAAGTGCTGTCAAATTCCTGATATGGAGAGGAGTTCGCCGCCGGGTCTGTGGGCGACGCGCAACGCCATCTCAAGCGCATCCAGCAGGTCGTCGTGCTTACAGAGAGGCCAAAGCAGGACCTGCTCAAGGAGTTCTGTGTGTGCGGCGCAGAAGATAAGGCGTCCTGCCTCAATGTGTGAAGCAAGACGCGCCATCCGCCAACGCCGATTCTGCGTCTGGCTAAGCCGCTTGACAGGCAAACCCCGCCGACCCAGAAAGTCCGCAAATACCCGCTGATACGCCACCGACTCAATGCCGACCGAAAGCAGACCCCGCCGCCGCCAAACACCCACCACCGCCTCCACCTGCCGCTCCAGCGTAAAACGACCACAAACCGCATCTACCACATAAAAATTCTCCCCATCTGACCCCACAACAACTACCGCAAATTTGTCGTGACGACTTGAAGGACCCGCCGCCAAGTCAACGCCCGCATAAAAACGCAAACCATCAGGCAACTCCGACCAATATCGCAACCACTCCCGCTTGAAATAGTTGCCATCAGCAAGACTCGTATCGTTCTGATACTGCATAGCAAAAAGAATCGGTCCCATATCGCTGCGAATGCGCCTTAAGGTCTCTGCATCGTAGAAGTCCGCCCACAGGGGACTGCCGTCATCCAAAAAAGCACCACAAACAAGAACTTTCACGCACTCTTCCGCCAAAGTTGTGCTTCTGGAAAATGCGCCGCGGATACACAAACAGTG
>CAZPBO010000077.1:0-7305 GCA_964584815.1 uncultured Planctomycetota bacterium | reverse complement strand
TCCCGCTGGTTGCGTTAACATACAGGGTGTTGGGTAAACCACCGCCACCGCCACCTGAAACCTTCCACTTTCCGCAGCCAATGGCGACTCCCAAAATCACTGCTACAACCAGCCATCGCCACATATCCGGCCTCCTAAACAACACAAGGTATGTTAGAACAAGGGGTTTGAGTTTAATCTGCCGCTTTTTCAGCGTCAAAGAATAAATGCGATTTTTCTGTTTACAAAGATGGCGCGGGGACGATTTCGCCGATTGTGGTGTTGGGTGTGGCTTACTCCAAGATAGCAAACCATAAAACGAGCACCGCCACGCTGATGAGGATGGAAAGGAAAGCAAGCCATCCACCCCAATCGCGTCCGCGACCGAACCGCTCAACCCTGCGTTGGATGTTCTCCCGCCATCTCCGCCGCTCTTGCTCGCTCATTCCCCGCCGTTCACTCCCCCTTTGACGCATCTTCCCGTAGGTGGGCAGATGGAACCACATCCTTTTCTTCATAACGCCCCAGGGCTGGGTCTGTTTGTTTATCCAGTTCCACGGAATCCATCCGCCGTTCATCTTTCTCCCTCCAATGCGAACTACACTTCCCATATATAGGAAGTTATCTTCTCATTACTACGGGTTTCCGATTGCGGCGCGTATGAACGCCAGCGCCACTATTGACCCCCCAACTAATGCGCCTCCGAGAAACAGAAAGAGGATTATCAGTCCGTATATGTCGCGTTTGGGTTTCATAAGTTTCTCCAGTCGTTTATGCGACTCTTCAGAGGGATGCGGGTAGTATTTGACGCGGTTTTTTCTGCGTTTTCTGCGGTTTTGAGGGTGCATAATGAGCCGTTGGGGCAGCCCCACTCTTGCGCCACCTGTGTTTTCAATGGTCGGCTCGTGCCAAGGACCGTAGGAAAGCGCCATTGTTCTGCCTCCAAAGGTCGTTGGTGTGGGGTGCAATTTTTGTGCCGTTAGGTTTTGATGGCGAAGCGGCGGATGAGTTGTGTGAGCCAACGGCGGGAGATACCGAGCAGTTTGGCGGCTTTTGTGCGGTTGCCACCTGTTTGGGAGAGTGCGTCCAGAATCGCGGCTTTGGTGAGTTCGGTTTTTGCCTGGCGCAGGTCTTTTGGAGGCTCCTTCAGAGCGCTCTTGATTGGGAGGTCTTCTGGTTGGATGGTGTTGGAGTGTGAGGCAAGGAGTGCTGCGTAGAGGGTGTTGCGCAACTCGCGCACATTGCCTTTCCAGTCGTAAGTGAGGAGGGTTTTGATAGCCGCGGAAGACAAGCGTTTTTCACATCCTGTTTCGGCGTTGAGTTGATTCAAGATTTCTGTGGCGAGGAGGGGGATATCTTCGCGGCGTTGTCGCAGAGGCGGCAGTTGGATGCGGATGACGGCGATGCGGTAGTAGAGGTCATCGCGGAAGGCGCCTGTTTTGAGGAGTTGTTGGAGGTCGCGGTTGGTGGCGCAGATGAGGCGGATGTTGACGGGTTTTGTGGTGTTGGAGCCGATGCGGCGCACCTGTCCATCCTCAAGCACACGCAGGAGTTTGACCTGCATAGCGGGTGGCATTGTTTCAACCTCATCAAGGAAGAGTGTGCCGCCGTCAGCCGACTCAATGAGTCCTGCGCGGTCGTTTTCTGCGCTGGTGAACGCGCCTCGGATGTGCCCGAACAACTCGTCTTCAAGGAGCGTTTCGGGGATGGCGCCGCAGTTGACGGCGATGAACGGACCGTCCGCGCGGGGAGATTCGTTGTGGATTATGCGCGCAACAAGGTCTTTACCTGTTCCCGTTTCGCCGCATATCAGAACGGGTGCTTCGTAGTTACGGATGCGCTCAAGAAGTTTGAAGACGCGTTGCATTTGTGGGGAGCGTCCGATGAGGTCGCCGTAGCGATAGGAGCAGTTAATGCGGCGACGAAGAGCGTCCACCTGACGCTGCAGGGAGCGTGTTTTCCTCGCGCCCTCCACAAGCGTGCTGACGCACTGTGCCAGTTTGCCGATGAGGGAGATTTTCTCTTGCGTAAAACGGCACGACAGTCCTTTGCTTTCAAGGTAGAGTGCTCCTATGGTGGTGTCTGCGTTCTGTATCGGCACACAGAGAACCGACTTAATATTGAGGCGGAAAACCGACGCCGCGCCTGACAGTGACTCCTCCTTTGTCGCGTCCTCTGATGCGAAGGGTTCTCCTGACTCCACAACTTTTTTCACGATGGTCTGGCTTATTTGTTGGTCGGGGGTGGCGATTTCGGATTTGTCCACCCCCACCGCGGCGATGCAGTCCACGCGTCCTTCCTCGTCAAGGGCTATAACGAAGCCGCGTTCAGCATCTGCTGCCCGCATCGCCGCCGCCAAAACCGCCTCCAGAACCCCCTCCTCCTGTAGACCCGTCCCCGCAAGCGATTCAAACACCTCTCCGAGAAGTAGTAGGAGTTTCTCGCGACTCATTTCTTCGGTCTCACTGGGTGCACTTTTATCTTTTCTGGACGCGTCTCACCCAACCCCTGCTCAAAGCCCAACTTCAGATACCCTATATCGTGCGGTTTTCTATTTTTCCAGCCGGGGCTGTGTTTTGCAAACAGCGTCACCACATATGCGTCCACAGTGAACATATTTTTTCCCACGACAACGACTTTCGGATGTATAAGGTCGTCCTTTGAGCGTCCTTGGGGACCGCGACGGAAAAGCATCCGCCAGCAGTCGGCGACCACAAATGCTGGTTTTATCAGCCGTGCTATGTCAACAAGGTTTTGGTGTATCTGAAGATGCAGTCTTCCTCGCCGCCCACCCACAACGCCGAGCCAGTTTTTCACCGCGCAGGTCAGAACAGCAAGTCCGTGATGCTTCGCCACGGGCAGATTCACCAGAACATCTGCCTCAAGCACTTCCTTTAGAAATGTCCATTTCTTGAGTGCTACGGCGTTGGGTATTCGCCGTTCAAGGAAGAATAGTTCGCCTTTCCAGTCAGGGAAGAGGAGTTTCCCACCTGCGCGCTCTACTGCTTCTTTTATGCCGCTTGTTTTGTAGGTGTGGTGCGGGTTGGCGACGGCGCGGTCAAGCACCAGCACCTCTTTGGCGCCGGCTTTTTTGAAGATGCGCACCGTGGCGGCGACCACATCAGGGTGGGTGCAAGCACCCTCCTCGGGGCGGCGGTTGAACGCAATGTTGGGTTTTAAGACCACGCGTTTGCCCTTAACAGGCAGGGTTTTGAGGAAGCCTGCGGCGTCAACGGCGGCGTTCACCGCATCTTGAGGCGTTTTGAAGCCTTCCGCAACCCAGACTTCGGCATCCGCGAACTTCCTCGGCGGCTTGCCCTTCGGTTCTTCTTTGTCCTGTGCGTCAAGGAGTGAGCCGAGTGTCAATGCCGCAGCGCCCGCAGCCATTCGCTTCAGAAACTCCCTGCGGTCAATGCCCAAGACCAGTCCTCCTACAGTCCTAACTCCTTAAACGCCATATCGGGGGTTATGCGTGTGCCAAAAGGCGGGAAAAGTGTGTAAATGTCGCGCTTTGCGAGGCGGTCAAGTTGGGCTTTGAAGCGGAGAGTTCGCTGCTTGTTGCCGGCAAGCCAGGGTGAGGCGCCGTATCGGCGTGCGGCGTCTTCATAGCGGGTATGGATGCTGACGACCACATCACGCCGCGCCACAGAGTCCGCCACATTCACCACCAAATCCTCAACACCCAGGCTGACAAAATCCTCAAGCGCAAGCAGCGCCTTTACACAGCCTGCCGGCAGGTCTCCTTCCCGCAGTATCTCCTCTTCTGTTCTGCCCTTAAGCCAGTGGGTGACGCAGAAGCGGGCGCATTGTGAGAAGAGCCTGTGTCCTTTGAGCAGGAAGTATCCGTATAGTCCGTGGAAGAGACCGCAGGAGATTTGTCTTCCGACATCGTGAAGGAGGGCACCTGTAACGGCGAGTTTTATGTCGCATTTGGGGAGCGCTTTTGCGATGCGCGATGCAAGGAAAGCGGTTGCGAGGCTGTGGCGCTGCCACGCCGAAGGTTCTCCAACTCCAGCAAGAAGATAGCAAACCGCCTGTCTTATCATCGCACCGCCGCCTTTATATAGACCACATCTCCGTCGTTGAGCGTATGGTCGGCTGGGACACTGCGCATTTTGCCCGCCGCAACCGCTGCGTCCCAACCGCCGCACTCCACCATATCCTCATAACGCACAATTTCTGCTTTCACAAAATGTTTGGCGAAGTCGGTATGAACCTTCGCCGCCGCCTCGCGCGCCGTCATCCCGCAACTCATCTCCCACGCCCGCACCTCCTCTTCTCCTACCGTGTAGAACAGACCCCACCCGCCGCCAAAATATATTCGCTTTATCAACTCGTCCCAATGCAGCCTTTCCAAGCCAAACATCGCCAGAAACTCCGCCCGTTCTGTCTCCTCCATCTCCGCCAACTCCTTCTCCAACTTCGCACAGATACAAAAAGCCCATTCGGGTCCGTCTAATGCGGCATCCTCTGGGGTGTTTGCCACCCAGACAATCGGTTTTGCGCAAAGGAGTCCGAAATGGGCGAGCAACCTGCGTTTTTCGGGGTCGGATGTGATGTCAGCAAGTTCCTGCCGCGCCCGCAGACGCTTCGCTACCTCAACAAGAACCGGATGCTCTTTTTCTGCTTCCTTTTTCGCCGCGCCGCCTTTCCTAATCGCCGCCTCCACCCGCTCAAGCCTCCCCTCCACAACCTCCAAGTCCTGCTGAATCCGCCAGTTTATGAACTCATCACGCTGCTTTTGCGGGTCTACTCCCGCAAAGAGCGGCAGAACAAAAACGAGCACATCGGATTGGCGCATGAGCGCGGTTTTTTGCCCTTCTGATGCGGCGGGTGTTGGGTCAGAAAGGGTAAAGCGTGCAGGAACAGCGTTTGGACGGGCGGTTATCTCCTTCAGACGCGCCAGACGCTCATCTGATGAGAGGGTGATGTTGAGGATGTGGTGTGTTGAGGCGGCTGCGGAACGCGCACCTATATGGGCGCAGACTCCCTCAAACAGTGTCGTCTTGCCCGCCTGCGGCGGACCTGTCAGTATCGCTTTCATCTTTCCTCCCCATAAAACGCGCCAGCACCAGACCAAACTCATACAGTCCGATAAGCGGAATGGCAAGGAGAAATTGGGTGATGACATCAGGTGGCGTGAGGGCGGCGGCGACTACGAAGACGGCGACGACTATATGACGGCGGTAGTGCGCCATTTCTGAAGCCTGCGCTATCCCTGCTGCTGCCACCAGCATCATCCCAAGTGGCAACTGAAAACACAACCCCAGCGCCAGCATTATGGTGTTGAAAAAGTCAAGGTAGGCGCCGATGCTGATGCGGGCAACAACCACATCAGGTGAACCGTATGTCAGCAAAAATCTTAACGCCACAGGAACCAAAAGAAAGTATCCGAAAGCAAGCCCTGCGAAGAACAAAATCAACCCTAACGGAACAAAGAAACGAGCGACGCGCCTTTCGTGCTGATATAGACCTGCCGCAACAAAACGCCACAACTGAAAGACCAAAAAAGGAATAGTGGCGATAAGCGCTGCTATCAAGCAGACACGGAAATAGGCGAGGAACGATTCAGGATATTTTATGGCAATCAGTTTTGTGGGTTTGAAGTTTTCGGCAAGGCTTTTGAGGGCTTCGGCAAGAGCGGGGTTCTGCTTTTGCTGCTCTTTTGCGGCTTTGAGGAGCGCGTCCTGAAGCGGGCTTTTCACTTTTGAGGCAACAGCCGTGTGGGGCAGCAGAACAATGCGCATAAGATGGTTCTGGAAGGTGAGGGCGGCGGCGAGGCAGACGCCGAAAAAGAGTGCGCACAGAATAAGGCGGCTCCGTAACTCATCCAGATGGTCCCACAAGGACATCTTTTTCACGACGAACCTCCGATGATGCGTTCAAGTCGGCGTCGCAGGTGCTCCCTTGCGCGATGCAGCCGCGCCTCCACCGCCGAAACCGTCGTCTCCAGCAACTCCGCTATCTCCTGACAGGAGAGTTCTGTTATGTAACGCAGCGCCACCACCTCCCGATACGCTTCAGGGAGGATGTCCACCTCCCGCATTAAGGCGTCCACAATCTCTTTTCGGAGAAGCGCGTCAGATGGTGGCGCTTCGGTGGGAACTTGTATGGGTCGTTCCTCGTCCGTTTCAAGGGATGAGAAGGGGATGGTTGGTGTGCGTTTGGCGGCGGAGCGACGGCGCAGCACATCAAAACAAACGCTCCGCGCCGTCTTTACCACCAGTTGCTTCACCTTGCGCGGCTCACGCAGGCGGGGCAGAAGCCGCCACAGGCGAAAAAAAGTCTCCTGAACCGCATCTTGAGCCGCGGCATACTCGCCCAAAACCCCGAAGGCAACCGCGCCCGCAAGATTGGCATACCGCTTGAACAACTCCTTGAACGCCTCCTCATCCCCACCCGCCGCTCTCTCCACCAGTTCCTCGTCCTTCACTCCTTACCGCCCTCCCTCAAGAGCGCAAGCAGAAGTGCCATCTGCACCCACATCCTGTTCTCCGCCTGTTCCCACACAACCGACCAGCGCCCGTCAATCACCTCTCCTGTCACCTCATCACCTCGGTGTGCCGGCAGACAGTGCATAAAAATTGCGTCCTTGTCCGCCAACTCCATAAGCGCGGCGTTCACCTGATAGGGTGCAAAAATCTGCCGCCTCTTTTCCGCCTCATCCTCCTGCCCCATTGACGCCCAGACATCGGTGTAGACCACATCGGCATCCGCCACCGCTTCCTGCGGATCAGTCGTCAAACTAATCTCCCCGCCGGATTCCGCGCACAGCATCCGCGCTCGCTCCACCACCGCCCCGTCAGGTTCATAACCTTTTGGCGTCGCAATGCGCATCTTCAGCCCCAGAAGCCCTGCCGACAGCATCAGAGAATGGCAAACATTGTTGCCATCCCCCACCCACGCCAACTTAACCCCATCCAATGCGCCTTTGCGCGTCTTTATTGTGAGCATATCCGCAAGCGCCTGGCAGGGGTGGAATGAATCCGAGAGCGCATTTATAACGGGGACGGACGCGTTGCGAGAGAGTTCCTCAAGTGTGGAGTGCGCGAAGACGCGCGCGGCAATCGCGTCAAGATACCGTGAGAGAACACGCGCTGTGTCAGCAACCGTCTCCCCCCGTCCCAACTGCAGGTCAGACCATCCCAGATAGAGCGCCCTGCCACCCAGACGCTCCATCGCCGCCTCAAAACTGACTCTTGTGCGGGTGGAAGGCTTCTGGAAAATGAGCCCCAGAAGGCGTCCCTCAAGCGGCGAATCCCGTCTCACCGTCAGACGCGAACGACGCTTCAGCGCATCCGCCTCTGAAAGAAGCGACAGAAAACC
>CAZPBO010000076.1:0-7370 GCA_964584815.1 uncultured Planctomycetota bacterium | reverse complement strand
CAGGAGATTGTGAGTTGACCAACAGAACCATCGCGTGGAGGGCAAGAGATATGCTTTCTGTTATTCGCAGCATCGTATAAGCCCTTATTATGGTAATACAATGCTATATTATAACGCAGCCAAACCGTCTGTCAACACCCTGAAACTTTTTTTCTTCGCCCTGCTGCCTGACCAGGTAGACCACCCTGAACTCCCGTTAAAGTTATTACGCTCACCCGTGACAGGCAAGCCCTAGGCGGGTATAATCTTCTGATAGCAGGAACTCCTCCTGCGGTGGCGCATTATGGGCATAAGAGAAAGCGGCGCAACAAAGTTTGTGGTCGTGTTTCAGTGGTGGCAGTTCCTGCTTTCCCCTCATCTCGTTTATGGCACGCAGCACCGCAAGACACCGCACATTATGCTTGCAGTCGGCACCGGACCCCCGTATCCGTGAAAGGGACGCCCTGGAGCAGCCCGGTGGGACAATGCATAAAGCGTTTTTGTTATTTTTCGCGATTGACTACAAAAAGATCCTGCTGGATAAGGGGCTTGCACTGCAGACCACGCGACGCAGACTTTGGCTTCAGTTCCAAAGACGATTCTTTAGTTCTGTTTTTGCACATCTTTGGCTGTTCGTCTGCACCAGTTATGTTTACGGACATTGATATAAAGGGTCTGATTGAGTCAGTCGCAACTCTGCAGCGAGGCAAGAGCGTGGTAACGGAGTCCCTCTGCGGAAGCAAGCGTTTTTGCAACGCGCGCCGCGTCACGCGCCTCACCAACGCCCCGAACACGATATTGAAGGTGCAGGAATGTGTGAACGGAAACGGCTGATGCAAAACGCGCCGAACCGCCCGTCGGCAGGGTGTGATTGGCGCCGCTTGAGTAATCCACCAAAACAGATGGGGAACCAACACTGACGGCACCGCAGTTGTGCACCTTATCAGCGAGAGCCGACGCGTCGCCCAGAAACAGCAGATGCTCAGGTGCGAGGTGGTTGATAACCCGAACGGCAGCAAACGGTTCAGCCAGCACAGCAGGAGTCGCCTGCAGAGCGCCGAGCAACCATTCTGGTTCGCCGCTGTTCTGAAGCAGCCGCGCTGCTTCGTTCTCCACTGCTGCTACAAAGTCTTGCTCGGCGGTGAAGAGCACCGCCCGCGCGTCGGGTGAATGCTCAAGTTGCGCCAACAACTCCACTGCGGCTGTTCGCGCATCTGCACCTCTTCCTGCCACTATTGCCAACTCCGTCGGTCCCGCAAGCAAATCTACCCCAACACTTCCGAAAACCTGTCTTTTTGCTTCGGTCACATACGCGCCACCCGGTCCGGCGACCATATCCACGCGTGGAAGGGGAGGGATACCGAAGGCGAATGCGAATATAGCGTGGGCACCGCCGACAGCATAAAGTGCATCAACCCCACACAGTCCCGCCGCCGCAAGAAGCGCGTCCGTCGGCTGCGGCGTAGCCACCGCAATCCGTCCGACGCCCGCCATTCGTGCCGGCAACGACAGCATAAGTAGGGTTGAGACAAGCACTGCTTTGCCACCCGGAACATAAAGCCCCACCCGCTCAACAGGGCGCCACACTGTTTCAACCACAAGCCCGTTCTGCTCCACGACAATGTCGCGTATGGACTTCATCTGTGCCTGCGAGACAGACTCAATCGCCTTCTTCGCCGACTCAAGTGCTCCAAGGAGTTGCTTGTTGAGCCGCTTGCCTGCTGCTTCAAAGTCCTTTTGCTTAAAAACCTCTACGCGCTCCCGTCCGTCATATAGTCGGCAATACTCAACCAGCGCTTGCGGCTCTCGCATCAGCCGCTGCCCAATTTCCCACACACGCTCTGCCAATTCCAATCTGGCAACAGGCGAACCCCACAGCACCCGCCGAGGCTCATCATCCAGTTCCGCGACCTTGAGCAGCCTCATTCTGTTTCCTCCAAGCGTTTCTGCGCTTTATCCATCGCCCGCCGCGCCGACAACTCCGCGAGAACATCCCTGAACGAAAGTCCCGTCGCGAGGACCTTAACGAGCGCGTGGTAAAGCAGGTCGGCAGCCTCCCAACGGACCTCATTGGGGGTCTGGGCGGCGGCGAGTTCTGCTGCCTCCTCGCGGATTTTGGTGGACAGCAGGGTCGGGTCATTGGCGAGGCGCGCAGTGTAGGAATCTCCTTGAGTCGCCTCACGGAGACGGCGCCACAGCACCGTCTCAAGGTCAACCAACCGGAACGGCTCCTCACGGAAACAGGAATATGTGCCGTTATGGCAGGCAACACCGCGCTGCTCTACTACAAACAGAATCGCATCGCGGTCGCAGTCCAGTCGGGCGCGCAGTAGGTGCTGCGTATTGCCCGATGTTTCGCCCTTACGCCAGATGGTGCGGCGGGAGCGCGAATAGTAAACCCCCTTTCCAGTGCGTAGTGCTTCAAGGAGCGACTCGCGATTTGAGTAGGCTAGCATCAGCGGTCGTCCTGCCTCATCCACCACCGCCGTCGGCGCGAGTCCATCAGAGCCGAAACGCACCAACGCGCAGAACGCCTCTGCCAGGTCCAGCCTACCCGTATAGAGCGCCATTCCGATTTGCGCGTCGCAGCCCATTTCGTGCAGCCGCACAATTTCCTCCACGCTCGTTATGCCGCCGGCTACCGTCAGCGGACGCTCTGTCATCCCCCGCACACGCTCAACCAATTTCCAATCCACACCATCCATACGCCCCTCTACATCTATGGAGGTTAAAAGATAGCCGTTGCAGTAAGGTTCGGTCTCGCGGATGCGTTCAGCAAGTGTCTGCTCGGCGCTTACCTGCCAGCCGCGTTCCATCAGACGCCCATGCTTTACATCCAGTGCCACTATCAAGCGTTCTGACGGCAGTTGCTTTAAGAACTCCGCCGTTGCCGCCGTCCCCACCACAACTCTGACCGCCCCCGCCTTAAGCGCCCATTCCACCGCCTCCACGCTCCGCAGCCCACCGCCAACTCGGCACGGCACCAGACGACACAACCGCTCAACGAGTTGCCGGTTCTCACCCCGCCCAGTGGCGGCATCCAAATCCACTACCGCAATCTCGCCACAGCGCGCAAACTCCACAGCCAACGACTCCACATCCTCCCGCTCAAGCACTTTCCTCTGCCCGCCCACTAACTGCACCGCCTTTCCATCCATCAGGTCTATTGAGGGAACGAGCATTTCTTATTCCTCCAAGAAAGCCGATTGCGGAACCGAACGCAGTGGTAGGTCAGGGCATTCGCGGGCAAGAAAGTCCTTTATGGTGCGGACAGTTATGAGTTTGAAATGGAGCAGTGAGGCGATGAGAGCGGCGTCGGCGCGTCCTTTAACGAAGGCGTCGCGGATGTGCTGGAGGCTGCCGGCGCCACCGGATGCTATCACCGGCACTCTTGCGACATCCACCACAGCCGCTAACATCTCATAGTCGTAACCACTGCGAGTGCCATCTTTGTCCCAGGATGTGAGCAATATCTCGCCAGCGCCGCGGTCCCCAGCCTCGCGCACCCATTCAAGCAGGCGCCTGCCCGTCGGCTGCGTCCCACCGACAGCCAAAACCTCCCAATCGTTCCCACACCTGCGGGCGTCCACCGCCAGAACCACACATTGCGAGCCGAATCGTTGCGCCGCCTCATTAATCAGTTGTGGTCGGCGAAGTGCCGCCGTATTCACACTCACCTTATCCGCCCCGGCAGACAACAGTTTTTCAAAGTCCCCTATACCGCGGACGCCGCCGCCCGCAAGCACAGGCACAAAGACCGCTTGTGCCACCTCCCCCACAACACACCAGTCAGGACCACGCCGCTGGAGCGACGCTTTTATGTCCAGAACCGCTATCTCATCGGCACCGTCCTCATAATATCCGCGTGCTATCGCCGCCGGCTCACCCACCTCCACCAAATTGCCAAACCTGACCCCTTTAACCACACATCCGTTGGCTATATCAAGACAGGGGATTATCCTTCTGGCAAGCATCGCGCCACTCCTTAAGGAAATTAAGCCCTTCAGGTCCGCTCTTTTCGGGGTGAAACTGCACACCGAAAACACAACCGCGTCTAACGGCGGCACAGAAGCGAACGCCGTAATACGCTTCCGCCAGCCAATCTTCGTCCCGCACCGGCACACAGTGGTAGGAATTCATAAAGTAAAACCAGCCGCTTTTCGCCGTCCACCTACAAAACCGAACACGGTTAAACCCCATCTGCGGCAGACGGTCCGCTCTGAAACGCACGACCTGTCCGGGCAGAAGCCCAAGTCCTTGCACCTCCGGCGCCTCTTCACTCCCCTCAAAAAGCACCTGCATCCCAATACATATCCCCAGAAAGGGCTTGTCGTTACGCACCCATTCAACTACCATCTCATCCATTTCGCTTTTGCGCAGCAGTTCCATAACCGCACCGAAATGCCCCACTCCAGGTAGTATCAGCGCATCCAGACCGCGCGCATCAGAGGGGTGTGCAATATTGACCCAGTCCATACCCAACCGTCGCAGCGCGTTCCTGACGCTGCCCGTGTTGCCAGCACAAACACTCACAACACCTACCCTCACGATGTTCCTCCTGATAAGATTCACACCCAAAGACCGCCTTTGGTTGAGTCTGGACGGGAGGTTGGTTTCGTGGCGGCTCCCAACGCCCGCCCAAACGCCTTCATCATCGCCTCCGCCAGATGGTGCGGCTCATCGCCTCGCAGCCCATCAATATGCACACAGAAACCCGCCGCGCAGAAACCCCTGAAAAACTCTCTCATAACATCAGCGTGGAAACTGCCCACCGGGCGACCGAAACTGATGCCAAACCAAAGATATGGTCTTCCTGACACATCCACCACAACTCTCACCAGCGCTTCATCCATCGCCACATACGCCCATCCAAACCGCTCTATCCCGCCGTCTCCCAGGGCTTTCCGCACCGCACGCCCAAGAACCACGCCGACATCCTCCACCAGATGGTGCGCGTCATCTATCCCATCCCATTCCGCTTGAACCTCAAGACCAAAACCGCTGTGTAGCCCGAACGCTTGCAGAAGATGGTCAAAAAAGGGCACCCCTGTTTGGACCTCTGCCTCACCTGCACCGTCAAGGTCAACCGTAACGGTTATTCTGGTCTCATCCGTTTCCCTTTTCACCTCTGCCCTTCGCACGGTCTATCTCCTCCCAAAAGTTCAGTAAGGACATTAAGGACGAGTGTTGTGGCTGCCGACGGACCGACGGTTATGCGAACGAAGCCGTGAAGGAGCCTATGTGCATATGAGATGTTGCGAATCAGGATACCGCGGTCAGCGAGCGCCGCGGTGATGGTGTCTGCACATTTACCCAGCCGCACGAGCACAAAGTTCGTCACCGTTCCGCGGGCATCCAGCCCCAGCGCCTGTAGCCCCTTAACCAACCGCTCTTTCTCCTTTCGCATATCGGACATGACACGCTCAAGCCAGTCCTTCTGTTGCAGCGCCACCAACGCCGCTTCCATCGCCAGCGCATTCACCGTAAACGGACCAATCTGCGCTTGCAGCCTCTCAATCAGCCCCACAGGTCCCACAGCATATCCCAGCCGCAGACCGGCGAGTCCCCACGCTTTTGAAAAAGTCCGTGTTACGACGATGTTTACGGAACGCATTGCAAGCGGTATCAGATTCTGACCCGCGAATTCGGCGTAGGCTTCATCAACGACGAAAACGGTTTCGGGGAAGCGCTGGGCAACTTCATCCAGATAGTCGGCGTTAACCTGTGTGCCTGTGGGATTGTTGGGCGAGACGATGAAGGCGACGCGTGGGTGCGTGCCTGCGAGCAGGTCGTGGAAAGTTCCTTGTGGAAAACCAAAGTCTTCCTCGTAGTCAATGCTGACCACCTCAATCCCGAAAACCTCTGGCCAGACGGATAGCATAGAGAAGGAGGGAAGGATGAGCGCGGCAGGGGTTCCAAAGGCGCAGAAAGCGGCGCGGAGCAGTTCGTTGGAACCGTTGGAGAGGAGGATACAGTCGGTCGGCACATCGTAGAAGTCGGATAGTGCCGTAATCAGGCGCTCCGCTTCCGGATAAGCACAGATGCGCTCTACCGACACTGTCGCCAGCATCTCAAACACCCCAGGCGGCGGTCCCCAAAGGTTCTCGTTCATATCCAACCGAAGAAGACCAAGGCGATGGGTGTGCTGCTGTGCGTAGGTTTTTGGCTTCATGGCACAATCCTTTCAAGACGATATTGTAGGATGTCGGTTGCACCCATGCGTTTGAGTTGAACGACCAACGCTGGGGCTTCGGCTTCATCAACGGCGATTTTGATTGCGTAACCGGCGCCGCCGTAAAGCGGTGCTACTGTCGGCGCCTTCATACACGGAAGACGCGGTAGTATCTCGTCCACCAACTCCACAGGAACATTCATCTCAAGCAACACCTTCCTTCGTGCAAGCAGCGCTGATTCAAGAAGCGTTACCATCTCTCGTATCGCCCCCGCCGCTTCGCCCTCCAGTGCCTCCCGATTCGCTACAAGACATGTAGAAGAACGCATAAGCACATCCAGCACATTGAGCCCGTGCTCACGCAGCGTTCTACCGGTTGCTGCGTTATCAACAATCATATCGGCGTCTTCAGGAGGAAAAACCTCTGTGGACCCATAAGTGCGAAGAATAGTGCAACGGATGCCCTGTTTGCTGACCCACTGGCGGGTGAGGTTAGGGTATTCGGTTGCCACAAGAACATTGCTCCTTGAGCGGAGGTCATTGATTGAGACTCCTGCTGGTGCGGCGGCTACAATGTCAACAGCATCAAGACCTGTCTCTATAAGAACGGCAAGGTCGGCATTCTGTTCTTTAAGCCAGTCAAGACCGGTGAAGCCCAATTGGAAACGCCCGGCGGCTACAAGTGACGGCACATTCTGCGGCTTGAAAAGTTTTACCTCTAGCCTGCCCAGATTAGCCCTAAGAAGCCTGCCACTCACCTGAACCTCTACTCCTGCTGCCTCAAGCAGTTCACAAACTCCCCGTAGGAGACGACCTTTGGGAAGTGCTATCCGCAAACGCATTCTCCAGTCCTCCAAACATAGCCGCTATAAGACCGAATCAACAGGTGGGTAGAAACGGAAGCAGAAAGGAACCTGACCACCACCCGGGCGGTCCATCACAAGGTATGATGATGCCTACGGCAGACGACCAACTTTTCCACCGTTTGAACCTCCAGCATCCTTTATTATTGTCAGCACCGATGACTGTGCAAGGCAATTATCATTTTTTGTTGGTGGGAAAGGTTGTTTCAGCGTAACTTGGCTTTTGGGGCGTGTTCATTCCGCTCCGCCCACCGCGTAAACGGATGTTATCGCGATGCCATACGCAGCGAGGCACCCCTCTCCCAAACTCGCCTATCCCATACGCCTGCGTTGGTTGCATCCATTGCGGTGGTTGC
>CAZPBO010000075.1:0-7384 GCA_964584815.1 uncultured Planctomycetota bacterium | reverse complement strand
AGTTGGCGGTATGTTTTTGATTCGCCGAGTATTTTTTCAAGTGAGGCGAGAGCGCGGGTATCTGCAGGGTCGGCGACGAGGCGGCAGAGAACGGCGTCAACTTTGGTGATGAGGCGGTGGGAGCGGATGGAGTCCAGCGTGTCGGCAGCCTCCCGCCAGAAATCCGCCTGTGCCAGCATACGAGCGTGGGTATGGATTATCCTCCAGTTGGAGAGGCGGTTCATATGGGTGCGGCTCCACGAGAGTGCTGAAGCGGGTCCCTCTATCTCAAGCAAGGTGTAAGCCATATTGCAGATGCAGTCTACATAGTTTTTGTTTATGGTGAGGGCGCGCAGGAATGCGGCGCGCGCCGCGCCGAAGTCGCCCACAAAATGGCGCACCAGACCCAAACGGTTGTGGATGTCCGCGTAGTTCGGATGCTCCTGAAGGTCGCGTTCCAACTCTTCTAAAAGAAGTGGGAGATACTCTCTCACTGCCTCTTGAATCTTACTCTTCCGGCTCATAAGGTGCGGGGGCACGCTCTGCTCCATCTTTCTTCCCTTCCTTATCCCTATGAACGGTTTCTACCTTTACAAACCTGCCGCCGTCTTTCAACCATCCCTCAATATTGTAAACAACCCGTCGGACACCCTTTATGCGTCGTATTTCCTGCTCAATTATCATCAATTCATCTTCATTTATATCGTCATATTCGTCAACGGCGGTGATTTTGTGAAGACGTCCGCCGAGATGAACCACACCACGCCGTGTCATAACGGAAACGAGCATATTGTCAATCCAGTGGCGGGCGAGGACTCCTCTTACACGAACGGTTATTTTCATATCATCAGCGCCCACTCCCTAACCCTTCACTGCGCCTCCGCCGCCTCATCACTTTTTCTTCCGTTTCTCTATCTCATCAGCAATCTGGGTGCCCAGTTCAGCCAATTTCTCGGCGTCTTTGACCTCATCGGGGACATGCTGTTTGACGGTTTTGCGAACTTTTTCGGCGAGGCGTTTTGCATCTTCTTGCTCTTTCTGTTGGCGAAGTCTTGCCGCCTCCTCCGCCGCTGACTCCAATGTCTGCAATTCCACCACAGGAGCAGGTTTCTCCCCTCCGCCTTCTGGTTGCTTCCCCACCTGTTGCAGACGCCATTTTACATACGCATCAAGACTCTCTTCTTTCACCTCTACCTCAAAAAGAGTCTCCATCTTCTCCCTGAAAAAGTCCGACTGCTTGCCTATATACTCATAGAGAATGGGGAAACGCCGCCGTTCCTTCTGCCATCTCTCCTGTAAACTCCTTGTGTAAGAGAGGTCCTTTTTTATCTCCTCCACAGCCGCAAGCAGTTCCTTCAGTTTCATATTGCCCCTCCTAATACTCATAAAACCCCCTACCCGTCTTGCGCCCAAGAAATCCTGCTTCCACCATCCTCTTCAGCAGCGGACACGGACGGTATTTGGGGTCGCCGAACTCCTCATATAGGACATTCAAGATATAAAGGCAGACATCAAGTCCTATGAGGTCCGCCAAAGTCAGCGGTCCCATCGGATGGTTCATCCCCAACTTCATCACAGTGTCTATCGCTTCCTTTGTTGCCACACCTTCATAAAGTGTCCAGACCGCCTCATTTATCATCGGCATAAGCACACGGTTGGAAACAAATCCGGGGGAATCGTTCACCAGCACAGGCTCTTTGCCCAGTTTTTGAGCGAGCGTCACCACTGTGTTGACCGTTTCTTCATCCGTGGCGAATCCCCGAATGACCTCCACCAGTTTCATTAAAGGAACAGGATTCATAAAATGCATTCCGACAACCTTATGAGGACGCTTGGTTGTGGCTCCCAGTTTCGTTATTGAGATTGAGGATGTGTTGCTTGCGAGAATCGTCTCGGGTGCGCAGAGAAGGTCAAGTTCTTTGAAGACTTTTTCTTTCACTTCAAACTTTTCAAAGACGGCTTCAACGATAATGTGGGCGTGGCGAGCATCGCGCATGTTCGTTGTGGTCGTTATGCGTGAGAGCGTTGCGTCCATATCCGACTGCTGCAGTTTGCCTTTTTCCACGAATTTGGCGAGGCTCTTTTTAATGCGTTCCATCCCCGTCTCCAGCAACTCTTCCTTTATGTCAACAAGCACTGTCTCAAAGCCGCTTTGGGCGAAAACCTGAGCGATACCCGCGCCCATAGTTCCTGCACCAACCACTCCAACTTTTTCAATATCCATCCTATCTGCTCCTTACAAGGGTGCTATTCTTCCTCATCGGATTCGGGAGGTTCTGGCGGCTCTTTTGGAGGGTCTTCTTCCTCCTCTTCTTCATAGTAGCGGTCGTATTTTGAGTAGAATTTGCGCAGGCGTTCAGCGTTCCATTTCAGGGTTGGTTTTTTGTTTTTGTCTCCCCACTGCAAGGCGACGACATATGTTGTGATTCCGCGACGGGTGAAAAGCGTGCCGCCAACATGCTGCTCGCGACTCAGAAGGGACTGTGAGCGTCTTCCTTGTGCATCTTCTGCGTCCTGTTTCACGCATTCAATTTGTTTGCCGTCTATGGTTGTGAAGACCGCATCCTCCTCGCGCACAATGCCGAGTCTGATTTTCGCCCTTATATCGTCGCGATAAATCGGTTCCCACGCCGTTTTTGTCCGCCGCTCTTCCACCTGCTCAGTCCCGTCCGCGTTAAAGTACCTCTTCTCAATTGTTATAACCACTGCATCCACCTCTGTTCCGTCTTGCTGTTTCATCTTCTTGCGTTCAGATTTCTTCACCGTCCAAAGCGCCAACTCAATTTTGCGTGTCAGAAACAACACCCAATCGCCTTCCTTTGCTTTGGCATACCACGACAGGTAGTGCTCCTCCTTTTCCTGCTCCTGCTGTTGGGGTTTTGGTTTCTTAGGACGGCGTTTCTTTTTGATGACAGGTGGTTGGTTCTGAGCCAACACAACTCCTGCCGCACAAAACAGGAAAACAACAGCCCAACGCATTATCCTTCCCTCCAACATCTTTCAGCCGGCGCTGGGATTCGAACCCAGAACCTGCGGTTTACAAAACCGCCGCTCTGCCGTTGAGCTACGCCGGCTTATTTATTTTACTTACCCAGAAGCAGTTTCTTCCGTTTGGTTACATAACCGCTGATTTGTCTTCCTTCACCGAAATTCTTCAGACTTTCAAGATACTCCAATTTACGGTCTTTGGTGGAGATATGCGCCAACTCTGTTTCCGCCGCTCCTATTAACAGCACCTGCAGAAGCGTCAGATGGAAAAGCGCATCCTGCTGCATCTTCATCCCCGCCTCACGCTTACCCGCCTTCATCAATCTGTAGCCGTCATTATACATCTTGTTGGCAGGTTTCACCCATTCACTCGCCTCACGAAATATTGACTCGGTGTCGCCTTGCTTTGCCAACTCCACAGCCCGCTGATACATCTTGCGCATCGCATCTGTCCATTTGTCCTGTTTCTCCAGCACTGAGCGATACCGCTTCAAACCGTCCTCTATATCGGGGAAATTGTATCCGTCCACTTTTGATGGGTAGTCCTTCATTATGTTTATGGCGCTTCTTATATCTCCTTTCAGAACGACAGGTGCTGCTTTGGACATCAGTTCAATATATTTGCGGCGGACGACTTTGCGGAGAAGTTTGTTCCATTCCTCCGCCTGCTTTTCCATTTCATCCCGTTTTTTGCCGAAGGGCAGCACATCAAGCGCCGCTTTGCACTTCTCAAACGCTTCCAGAACATCTTCCACCTTGTTCTTATCCGCCTTGGCACATGCCTCATCCGCCTCCTTCACCGCCTTCTTCCACTGCTCCTCCAACTTCTTCATCGCCTGCTTACCTTTTTTACTTTGTTTCTGCCCACCGACATCACATCCCCAGACAACCAGCAGAGTTACCGTAGACACAACAAGTAACAGTCTCATATTCCTCTCCTTAAACCACTCCTTCTCTTTTCACAACCACCAATAAAGTCTTCGCCAGAATCTTGAGGTCAAGCCAGAAAGAAAGATGCCTGCAGTAGTAGACATTATAAACGATTCTTCTCCAATACGGCAGGTCATTTCTGCCGTTAACCTGCCACATTCCAGTGATTCCTGGACGCAGCGCGAGATAACGGTTTGACCAGAGTTTGTGCTTTGTCAATTCTTGGGGTCTTACTGGGCGAGGTCCTACCATACTCATCTGACCGACAAGCACATTGAAGAGTTGCGGTGTTTCGTCAAGGCTGCTCTTACGGAGCAGGCGTCCTAATGGCGTTATACGCGGGTCGTCTCTCAATTTGAACTCTTCAGAGTAGCGTTGCATAAGGTTGGGGTCACTCTCCAGCAGTTTTTCAGCATCCGCAACCATGGTCCTGAACTTGACCATTGAGAATATTTCCCCTCCTCTGCCAACACAGGGATGAAAATAGAACGCCGAACCCTTAGATGTCAGTTTGACGAGGGCGGCAATAAGGACTGATATTGGCAGAAAAAGCGCAAGGGCGGCGAGAGCGACGCCGATGTCAAAAAGGCGTTTGAAGACAACATAAACGCCGCTCAATGGCTCTGCTCTGCATAACCACTCCTTTTTGCGCCTCTTTTCAAACCAGAAAGTGAGCAACACCGCTCCTAAAAGCGTGGACGAGAACCCTGCAAGGTTGGATGGCGATAAGCCGCTGGGACGAAGTAGAAAAGCGGCGCCTGTTGACATCAAAAACCCCGTCCACACCGCGCCCAGCCACATCACACAGGCTGTTACCCTGTCCCGCCTCTCAACCTCTCTGTATCTGTCAAATGCCCACAGCGACAGAAGCATCGCCGCTCCTACTAACAAAGTCCACCAGAGCCGCCAACCTTGCCCAAACAACCACCATCCCGCAAACAACGCCGCCGCATCAACCACCAGAAACCATCTCATTTACCACACCTCACGCCTTTTTCGGTCTTCTCCCCTTTCGTGGATACACTTTCTTCCGTCCCTCTATCACGAAAACATCTTTTACATCGTCCGTCATTATCAGTGAATATTCCCCCTCATCCTTCAGCACAAGGTAGTCATCGGTTGCGTGGTCAACCACCCCCCACTCCCACCAGTCAAGGTCAGGGTCATCGCGGTCAACACAGTGAACCTGCACAAATTTGCCGACAAGTCCGCTGAACGCCATAACAAACCTCCCTAATCTAGCCCACACCATTGAGTTTAGCGACTCACTTTTGATGTTTCCAGTCAATTTCATCCTGTTTTGAAAACAGGTGTCCTAAAAAGCGGTCAGGTTGTAGCGCAGCGAACACGGAGCCGCTCCGCCAAATCGTGGCACACCGCCGATATCGCCGCCTCCACCACCCCATAATGGTTGGACGGCACAACAACGGCAGCGTTCGCAATGCGTGCCAACTCCCCTCCGCCAAAGCCACATAGCGCCACCACACAACCGCTCCCTTTCGCGAATCTCGCTGCACGCACCACATTCTCCGAACGCCCCGATGCGCTTATCGCCACAAGCACATCACCTTTGCGCCACATCCCCCGCAGTGTCTCAACAAATGCCGCCTCATACGACTCGTCATTCGCCCACGCCGTCAGCAAAGCGGTGTGGGAGGTGACCGCAACAGCGCGCAGGCGCGGGCGTCCCGAACACTGTGTCCATTTGGTCAGGTCGCATACGAAATGGTCGGCTATGGCGGCTGAACCACCGTTGCCCAGAGCAAAGATAGTGGCGCCACGCTTCCACGCCGAAAATAGCATATCTTCTGTTTGTTGCAGTGCCTCCCTGTTAAGCGCTTTCAGCGCAGCACAAACTCCGCTTAAAACATCCGTCCTCTCCATCAGCATCCTTCCAATTCTATTATCTTTCTGGCAGCATCCAGCAGGTCTTCCGCTATGAGGTCTGGTTGCAGAGCCAGAATTGTCTCCCAGTCTTGTTGGGATTTTGGGCGTCCTGTTTTGAGAACGGCGGTTTTGCACCCTGCGGCTTTGCCCGCCTCCACATCCATCGCCAAATCCCCCACCATCCACGCCGACGGCAGGTCAATGTTGTGTTTTTCTGCAAGTTTCAGGAGCAAGCCGGGTGCAGGTTTTCTGCAGCCGCACCGTTCCTCTGGACGATGGGGGCAGTATGCCACATCCTCAATGTGCCCACCAGCAGATTCTACCTTCTGCAACATACGCTTTGTCACCTCTTCCAACTGCTGCTGTGTTATCACCCCCTTATTTATCCCCGCCTGGTTGGAAACCACAAACACCTTAAACCCAGCGTCCGCAAATAACCTGAACGCCTCAAGCACGCCAGGCAGGAACTCAAACATCTCCCAAGAGCCTATGTATGTGCCGTAATGCTCCTTGCAGATTGTGCCGTCACGGTCACAGAAAACAACACCGCCCACGCGTTATCTCCTTATATTGAAGATGACCTTTGAGCCGTCACGCTCAACACGAACTTTAAGTTCGGGCAATCCCAGCGCCTTTTTTACATTTTCCCGCCGCTGCGGTGGGCAGATAAAAAGGAAAAATCCGCCACCTCCAGCGCCGGATATCTTACCCCCATAAGCGCCCGCATCCAGTGCCCTCTGATATAGCCTGTCTATCTCATCTGTCGTGGCACCAACAGCGTAGTTGCGTTTCAACGCCCAGTTCTCATTCAAAAGGCGTCCCAACCCCTCCATATCGCCCGAAACAAGCGCCTCGCAGGTCGGCTCCACAAGCGCTTTTATGCGGTGCAGAATCTCAAACCGCTCATTTATGTTCGCTCGCAAATCGCTCAAAATCTCCTTTGTCTTGCGCTCCGCGCCTGTGTAAAGCAGCAGAAGATGCCGCTCAAGCCTGTCCTGCGCCTCCTCCGATAGTTCAAGCGGCTTGACCGTCACCGCGCCGTCAGAATGAAATATTATGTGGTTGACCCATCCATATGCAGCCGCAAACTGGTCCTGTTTGCCCATCGGCTTTTTGAGTATCTCAACCTCAATGCGGGATGCCTGCTGCGCCAACACCTCAGGCGGTTGCGGCTCAAAACGGTAATGCCACAGCGCGTTCAAAACCCCCACCGTAACACTTGAAGAAGACCCCAAACCTGAGCCGCCTGTGGGTATGTCCGACAGCGTTGACATCTCAATCCCCCGTTCCACACCCGTTATCCGCATCGCCTCCCGAACCAACTCGTGCTTTAACTCGTCCACAGACTCAACCAGTTCCGTCTTTGAGTAGCCGATGCGTATCCGCCTGTCAAATCGCCTCTTCAACACCACAAAAATGTATTTGTCAACGGCGGCAGAAACAACCTCCCCACCAAACTCCCTGTAATATTCAGGCAAATCAGTGCCGCCACCCGCAAAACTTATCCTCAACGGCGTCTGCGTTATTATCACCTTCTACCCTTCCACACCGTCAGCGCAAATCTTACAGAAATAGACCTCTCCTACAAGCCCTTTTGAGA
>CAZPBO010000074.1:0-7457 GCA_964584815.1 uncultured Planctomycetota bacterium | reverse complement strand
GAAGGTCTTGACAGAATGCTGGACATCTTAACCAGAATAGTTGAAGGAAAAGGCAGAGACGGCGATATAGAGTTGCTGGAGGAACTCGGCGTCGTTCTTAAGGAGGCTTCGCTGTGCGGTTTGGGGAAAACCGCAGCCAATCCGGTCCTTTCAACAATTCGCTATTTCCGTGATGAGTACGAGGCTCACATCAAGGATAAACGGTGTCCTGCGGGAGTATGCAGGGCGCTGATTACCTTCAGCATAGATGAGGAGAAATGCACAGGTTGCGGCGCCTGCGCCAAAGCCTGCCCCCAAAACGCAATCACAGGAGCCAAAAAGCAACCTCATAAGATAGACACGGACAAATGCATAAAATGCGGTATCTGCCGCACAGTCTGCAAGTTTGATGCGATAAAGGTCGTTTGAGGAATAGGGCTATGGAGAACATGGTTGAACTGACCATAGACGGCATAAAGACGCGAGTGCCGGAAGGAACTACGGTTCTTGAGGCAGCGAGAAACATAGGTATAGTGATACCGACCCTGTGTTATCATCCCGGACTGACACCGTATGGCGCCTGCCGGGTGTGCCTCGTGGAGGTTGTGAGAGGCAGCAGTTCACGCCTTGAGGCTTCCTGCACACTGCCTGCGCAGAACGGAATGGTCGTCTACACAAACTCCGAAAAGGTTCAGAAAATCCGCAAGGTTGTGGTGGAGTTACTGCTTGCATCGTGCCCGAATTCCAAGAAACTTCAGGACTTGGCGGCGAGCCTCGGAATCAACAAGGTGCGCTTTGAGATAAAAGACAGGAACTGCATACTGTGCGGGCTGTGCGTGCGGTATTGTAAGGAGCAGATGCAGTCAGGCGGCATAGGATTTGTGGGACGGGGAACAGCCCGTCGGGTTGGAACGGCTTTTGATGTGACGCCTGAGGAATGCCGCAACTGTGGCGGCTGTGAATGGATATGTCCTGTCTGTGAGCGCGCCTGCACGGCTGGCAACCTCGTAAACGGTCTCTGCGGAGGCTGCCAGAACCTCATGCCCGTTGAAACATGCTTGATTTGCATAAAGTGCTCGGAGTCGGTTGGTCCTAAAGGGCACAAGACCTTCTGGTAGGATAACTATAGCAAAACAATATAAGGAGGCTGGAGATGACATTGACAAGGTACAACGCAACTGCCGCGACCCTCACCAAAAACAGAACAGGAGGAGACTGGTGTCCCATAAGCGGTATGTGCGTTACATGTGTTGACGGATGCATAGGTATGTGCGAGATAGGCAAAAGCGCATACCGTGGTGCTGAAGCCATATACCCGCAGCCGTTCGGCATTACGACATCCGCTTCGCAAAAGGACTATCCTGTTGACCTCTCCCATTTCAATATAATGGGAACCACTTTCGGCGCTGTTGGGGTGGAGGAGGACTCCGACAAAGCGATATTCCCTAATGTGAATCTTGAGACCTGCTTGGGCAACGACAAGGGCATTAAACTCCGATTGCCTTTCGTGATAGGGGGACTCGGCTCAACCAATGTCGCCAGACAGAATTGGGAAGGACTGGCAATCGGTTCCGCCATATCCGGCACCGCACTCACTATTGGTGAGAATGTCTGCGGTATGGACCCCGACGCAAAAATCGTGGATGGGCGCGTCGTCCACTCACCAGAATTGGAGCGGCGTGTCCGCCTCTTCAAAGAGTGGCAGGATGACGGCTACGGAGCCATCATAGTCCAGTCCAATGTGGAAGATACCCGACTTCGCGTTCACGAATACGCCATAGAAAAACTCGGAGTAGAAATCGTAGAAATGAAATGGGGACAGGGCGCCAAAGACATCGGAGGTGAGGTGAAAATCAATGACCTTGCAAAAGCCCAACTCTTAAGAAAAAGAGGTTATGTCGTTCTGCCAGACCCACTTGACCCCGCAGTGATAGAAGATTTTAAGAAAGGAGTCTTTCACGAGTTTGAGCGCCACTCCCGCGTAGGGATGGTCACAGAAGAGAGTTTTGTGAAACGGGTTGAGGAGTTGCGTAAAGCGGGCGCAAAATACATCACCCTCAAAACAGGCGCCTACAGACCCGCAGATTTAGCCCGCGCGCTGCGCCTCTGCTCCATCGCGAAAATTGACTATCTGACCGTAGACGCCGCCGGCGGTGGAACCGGCATGTCTCCTTGGCGTATGATGAACGAATGGGGCGTGCCAGGCGTGGAACTTTGGTCTCTGGTCTACCGCTTCTGTGAGCGCCTCGCGGCAAAAGGTGAGCACATCCCTGATATCGTTTTGGCAGGAGGAATTATCCTTGAAGACCAGATTTTCAAGGCGTTCGCGCTGTGCGCACCCTATGTCAAAGCCGTCTGCATGGCAAGAGCGCCGCTTGCCGCCGTCATGGTCGCAAAAACAATCGGCAACGCACTGCAAAGCGGACAAGTCCCTGTGTTCATAAGGCGTTACGGCACCACCCGTGAATCCGTCTTCATCACCGCCGAAGAGTTGAGACGCAAATACGGTAAAGACTATGAAAGAATCCCGTCAGGCGCCATCGGACTTTACACCTACTACAAACGACTCGCACAGGGGTTACGGCAGTTGATGTGCGGCGCACGAAAATTCGCCCTGAAATACATAACCCGCAACGATATCGCCGCGCTGACCCCAGAAGCAGCCAGAGTCAGCGGAATACCTCTTGTCTCCGATATAGACGCCGAAGAGGTAGAAAAAATATTGGGATAAACCCTGCCCTCGTTAAAAACGCGCTATATTGGAGCGTCCGATGGATGCGGGTCGGCATCCCTGTGTAAACTGTGCTTTCATTACGGGAGCCGTAACCGCGCTCGGATGGGCAACACTGCTTCCACAACTGCTCCTGCTCCCCTACCTCACCAAGCGGTTGGTCCTTAACGGCTTAAACGCGACGAAAGCGTATCTCCGAGATATGGTAAGAGGTGTAGAAAGAGAGTGGCTCCTCATCATCCTTTTCTGCGCCGCGGGCATATCGCTGGCTCTGCTCTCCGCCATCCTCGCCAGAGCGAGCAGACCGCAGAAGAAAGGCAAACTCCTGCTCGGCTCAGGACTTGCCCTTTCCGCCCTTATTGTCGTCTTCCTGCGCGTCTCCTACATAGCGGAAGAGAGTTCCTCCGGAATATATGGTGGGTGGTTCCTCAACATCGTCTTCGTCGTTACGGCGATTATGCTCGGAGGAGTCCACGCAAGCATCCACTTCCCGAACTATCGTCCGCCTCGTGTACTGGTCAAATACACAGCACCATATCTGTTCCTTGTCAGTTGGTTCTTCATAGTGGTTTTTGTATCGTCCGTAGTGAGAAAATGGGAAGTGCATAGACTGCCGCCGATAGAATACTCCTTATTCTTCCTCTTCCTCTCAATATCCATCGCGTTGATAGCGCTCTTTTCAATCATCAACATAAGAAAAAGAGACGAGGGGCGGTTTGCAAGAAAGGTGATGCTTCTTGCCGTCATCTTCGGCTTTCTGATTCCTGCGTTGAACCTACTGGTCGTTGCGGTCACCTGCGACGAACGGTTCCTCTCTCTGGTTCTGCCTATGACGGTGAGTTGGGCTGTCGTCATATTTGCGCCTGCGTGGATTGTTGGATGCGCCGTAAGCACACTGTTTCACGAACACCCCACATAACTCCTTTCCTGGAGAGATTATCCGCTAAATTAGCGGGAACCAATGGGCCAAATCCAATGTTTTTGTAACAACATTTAATAGATGTTGCGCACAACACGCACCACAGGATACAGCCACTCTATCTCGTCAGTCCCCACAACGACAGGCTGATAACGCGGATTGACCGCCGATAACACGATGTTCCTCTCCCTGCGATTGTAAATCTTGCAGGTTATCTCCCCACCACGAATCTTAGCCACAACTGGTTTGCCCTCTCTTAACGACCAGTTCGGACACACAATCACAATGTCACCATCCATCAAAAGCGGCTCCATTGAGTCACCCCGTATCCGCAGCGCAAAAGCGTTCGGGTCGTCTATGTCAACAACCCCCTCAATGAACTCCTCAGCCCATCCCGTAGGATACATATCCTCATAAGCAACAGGGTCACCTGCCGCGGTATAGGATATCACAGGCACCCGCTTCACCCGCTTCAACGCTCCCTTAGCCTCCGGCAAATGGCGCTCCACAACCGCCAGTATCTCATCAACAAGACTCTCCATCCGCCCCCCCTCCTCCTCACTGCGCCCCGAAAGGAGATACGCCGGCGGCACACCAAGCGCCTTCGCAAAAGCCTCCAGCGTCGCCATCCTCACATCCCGCTTACTGTTCTCCACCATACTCACATAGGCAGGCGACTTCCCCAACGCCTCCGCCAACCTCTTAACCGTCCATCCTTTCTTCAACCTTAACCGTTTTATGACCTCACCAACACTGCTCATAGTCAACCTCCTCACTATAAAAACATAAGATGCGTTCACTATTTGTCAACAAATTTCCGAAGAAAATCGCAAAGAAGTTGACGAACACCTATTCTCTTGTATGTTAATTATGTGGGTTACATATTGTGAACAGGAGAGCGTCGGATGGCACAAAAACCCACCCCGCACAAGCGAAAAGGACACATCATCTGTCCAAACTGTGGAAAAGAAACAGACTTCATCTTAAAGCGTGGAGAGGCAGTCATCTTCTGCAGGAGATGCAGATGTTATTTCCGTGTTGTGAATGAGGTGGAAGAGGTTCCCCTGCAGCGGGCAAGCGCCGCTGATGTGGACCCGCGCCCATAGCGCCAGTGTCCACATGCGCCGAACCCTGCAAAAAACCCTTGGAGGGTTCGGTTATGCTCTGCTCCAACTGTCCCATAAGAGACAACTGCACACAACCTTGTGAAGAGTTGGAAAAAGAGTTGCCGAGTATGGAACACGGAAAGTTGCACGGCGGCAAGATAAAGGCAAAAGACCTCAAGGAACTGGTCAGGCGGATGGCAACAGTCAAAACCATACTTGACTATCGTGACAGGTTGAAGGGAAGGCAGAAACAGGTGATTGACCTTTATTTTAATGATGGACTAACACAGCGTGAAATAGGGAAGAAGTTGGGCATCGCTCAGAAAAATGTTTGTGAATATATGAAACGCGCTTTCAGAAAAATTGGTAAATGGGCAAGGGAGGAGAAAAACCATGAAAAAGTCTCTGATTGAAGTGTTGAACATCCAATCGCATGTGATGGCTCTGCAGGAGTTGATTCTTATGGTGCTGCTTGAGAAGTTCTGCAACTCGCCGAACAGGTTGCTTGTCTATCGTGTTGAGTGCCCCTGTGGCAGAAACCATTATGTTGCTCTGACAACCGAAAGACCCGATGTTGTGGGTGTTGCACGGAGCGCTGAAGAAGCGCGGCGACGCCTACTACAAAACCTCAACGGAGAGGATGGTTCCGACTCCGTTCCCGACTTTCTTCCGGAGGATATCTAATGCGGGTGTCTATCTGTTATAGGAGCGCACCGCCTGCTCCCTCTCCCAACATCCGTCGTCTTCAGGAAGCCTTCGGTATCGGGCTTTGCGAGCGAGTGGTCAAACTCTGCGACACAGATATTGACCTGCCCGAGAAAGGAATCGTTTTTATCGGCGGACCGAGTGGTTGTGGAAAAAGCAGTATCTTACGGTTTCTGATGCACAACCTGAAAGGAGTTGTGGACTTAAACGCTATGCGTCTGCCGGAGAAGCCGCTGATAGACGCGCTAGATGTAGGGTTTGGTGAAGCGCTGGCGCTGTTTGGGATGGTGGGTTTGGGTGAGGCGTTTGTGCTGTTGCGCAGATATGGTGAGTTGTCAGATGGTCAGAGATACAGGGCGCGACTGGCGGCTGCTCTGGCGCGGCAACCTGCGGTTTTGGTGGCGGATGAGTTCTGCAGCACGCTGGACCGTCTGACGGCGCGTGTTGTGGCGTTCAACCTGCGTCGTCTTGTCTGGCGGCGAAACTTCCTTGCCATATGCGCCGCCGCCCAAAACGATTTCCTCCACGACCTGCAGCCAGACCTGACCATGCTCTTTGAGCGTGGAAGTTGGGTCGTCAGACGCCACACCCCCAAACCCGCCCTGATATCGTTTGCCGAACACATAACGGTGCGGGAAGGCACAAAACGCGACTGGGACTATTTTGCCCGCTGGCATTATCGCAGCCACAATCTGGGCATTGTGGACAGGATATTTGTGATGGAGTTGGACGAAGAGCCTGTAGGGATTGTGGTGTATGGGCATCCGATGGGGGCGTGTGGTTTGCGCAATAAGGCAACTGGGGGTCGCTATACGGGGCGTCCTGTGTCGGCGAAGCGCGCGCTGCTGGACAAGGAGTTGCGAGTAGTGCAGAGGATAGTAGTGGAGCCGCGGTTTAGGGGGTTGGGGCTTGCGGCGCGGCTGCTTTGTGAAACTATGCCGCGCCTTGGCGTGCGCTTTGTGGAATGCATCACCGTCATGGGTGGGTTCAGCGGCTTTCTGCAGAAGGCGGGTTTTGTATGCGTGGGGCGCGTCAGCGCGCCGAGAATAGGCAGATTGCTTCTTGCAGCATTAAGACAACGGGAACTTGATGAGCGTGTCTTAACAAGCCCCTCACTACTTGAGCGTTTCCTGGAGGACGCAAAAAGCAGAGACCGCATCTTGTGGGGTCTGCTTGAGAGATGGTGGCGTGGGAGGCGTTTCACCAAGGGAGGCGGGAAGTTAACACCACATCGCGCCGCAAATGCACTTGCTTCTGAACTCCTCTCACGCCCCTTCTACTTCATCTGCGATTTGAGGAGGAAAGAGAATGTTGCTTCAAAAGATAAGCGTTGATGAAATCCGTGAGAATGGGTGGAATCCCAACCGTATGGACAGGGGGAAATTCTGCGCACTGGTGGAGGCAATAAGGAGATTTGGGTTTGTGCAGCCGTTGCTTGTGCGCCGCCGCGAGGATTTCTATGAGGTGGTGGATGGTGCGCATAGACTGCGCGCCGCAAAGGAAGCAGGACTAACCGCCGTGGAGTGTGTGGTCGTTGAATGCGATGAGGAGGAAGCGAAACTGCGCACACTGATGATGAACAGGTTGCGAGGACGGTTTGAGCCTTTCGCTTTGGCGCAGTTGTGCGCGGAGTTTGACGACGCACCGCTGAAACGCTACCTTGCCTTCAGCGAGGATGAGTTACGCGGACTTGCGAGCCTGCTTGAGGAACCTGAAGGGGTGAAGTTGGAGGTGGACGCACGCGATTATGCGGTCGTTTTTGAGGTGGCGCTGGATGTTGAAGGAGAGAGGTTAGTGGAGCGGGTGTTAGCGGAGGTGCAGCGTCGCGGGACGGCAGCGAATCGTGGTGAGGCTTTGGTTGTTGTCTGTCGTCACTGGCTCAAGATGTGCGGCTTGACAGATGAAGGAAGAGACGGTAAAAGGAGGCATTTGGGTAAACGGAGCAAAAAGGATGGCGGTGGTGAAGGTGACAGACCTGCGCAAAACCTACAAGCAGAAGCGGAAGAGGGTGGTGGCG
>CAZPBO010000073.1:5716-7867 GCA_964584815.1 uncultured Planctomycetota bacterium | reverse complement strand
GACATTAAGGAGGGAGAAGGAGGCGACACACATCTGCGATGTAATCTTCCCTTAATGTCCAAATAATACATCCGTGTTTTATGAGCGATGGAGGTGTAGTGATTTTGTCTTGAGTCAAGCATTTTTTGCGGTTAGGATATGGGGCGGTTGGATAAGGAGAGGATATGCGTGTTCTGGTTGTTGGTGGTGGGGGAAGGGAGCACGCGCTTTGTTGGAAGATATCGCAGTCTTCGCTGCTGGAGAAACTTTACTGTGCGCCAGGCAATGCTGGGACAGCGGCGATAGCGGAGAATGTGGACATAGGGGTGGGTGATATAGGCGGGTTGTGCCGTTTTGCGAAAGATGCGGGGATTGATTTGACGGTGGTGGGACCTGAGGCGCCGCTTGCGGCGGGGATTGCAGATGAGTTTGCGCGTGAGGGGTTGCTGGTTTTTGGTGCGGACAGACGCGCGGCGGAGTTGGAGGCGTCCAAAGCGTTCGCACGCAAACTGATGCGCCACCATTCCATTCCGCAGCCCCGCTTTGAGACTTTCGCTTCCTACCAAGCCGCTCGTGCATATCTTGAGGAGTGCGAGGTTCCTGTGGTTGTGAAGGCGGACGGTTTGGCGGCGGGGAAGGGGGCGTTTGTCTGCACGAGCCGTGATGCGGCGCTTGAGGCGCTTGAGGCGATAATGAAGGAGCGTCGTTTCGGTGCCGCCGGCGACAGAATCGTCGTTGAGGAGTTTCTTGAGGGCGAGGAAGTCTCCTATATGGTGATAACTGATGGGAAGACGATATTGCCGCTTGAGCCGGCGCAGGATTTCAAGCGCGCTTTTGATGGGGACACAGGACCTAACACGGGTGGTATGGGCGCATACTCTCCGCCTCCATTCTTCACAGAAAGGGTAAGGGAGGAAGTGGAGCGGCGTATAGTCGTGCCGATAATCCACGCGATGAGCCGCCAGAAGCGTCCCTTCTGCGGGCTTCTGTATGCGGGTTTGATTCTGACAAAAGAGGGACCGAAGGTTCTGGAGTTCAATGTTCGGTTTGGTGACCCTGAGACGCAGCCGGTTCTTATGCGGATGGAGGGGGACTTGCTTAAGGTTCTGCATCTGTGTGCGCAGCGGCGGCTTGATGAGTTGGGGCAGGATGCTGTGGTCTGGCGCAGGGACGCGGCGGTATGCGTAGTTGTTGCCTCTGACGGCTATCCAGGGAAATACGAGACGGGGTTTAAGATAGAGGGATTGGAGCAGGCGGAAAAGATGGAGGATGTGGTGGTGTTCCACGCGGGGACGAGGCTTGACGGGAGGGATGTGGTGACGGCGGGCGGAAGGGTTTTGGGGGTGACGGCACGGGGACGGGATTTATCGGAGGCACGGAGTAGGGCTTATGAAGCCGTTAAGAGTATAAGATTCAAGGGGATGCGTTATCGCACCGATATTGCCCTGCGGGCATTGAGTTTGTGACGGAGGGCGTGCTATGGTGAGGGATGAGAAAGGGAAGAAGGCAGGGAGGCTGGCGGCGTTGCGCAAGGTAAAAGGGCAGAGGAGTGCAGAAGAGGCACCTTCAACGAACAGGAAGAAGGTGGCTGCATCTGCGCCTCGTTCCTCTCCAAAGAAATTGACGGCGTTCATAAAGGTTTTTGGCTCTGAGGAGGGGCGCGACCGTGTATATCCGCTTGACAAGAAGGACGAGTATACGGTTGGACGAACATCAGATGCCGATATTCCGCTTGCAGACCGCAAGGTCTCGCGCAAACATTGCAAGATAGTCCGTAAGGGTGTCCGCTACTTTGTGGTTGACCTTAACTCGCGCAACGGCACTTTCCTTGGTGGCAAGAAGGTGAAGAGGCGCCTTCTCAAGGACGGGGACCAGATACAGGTGGGTATGTCGCGCCTGCTTTTCTTCAAGGCGGAAAAGACAGAGGTCGTTTTGCAGTTTGCCAAGGAGAGGAAGTGTGCGTTGTGTGGCAGGGTAGTGAGTCAGGCGGACTTGCTTTCGGGCAAGGCTGAGGAAGTGGATGGTTCGGTTTTTTGTGCTGCGTGTGTTGCGCAGGCGATGGGGGAGGAGGTGGTTGGTGGTGCCACTCCTGTGGGTATGACGCCGCCGCCGCGTGATGTGACCCTGCGAATGACCGCCGAAGAGGAGGCTGCCGCTAAGGCGGCAACGGTG
>CAZPBO010000073.1:0-5616 GCA_964584815.1 uncultured Planctomycetota bacterium | reverse complement strand
GCCAAGGTTTCCGATTTTATGACATATGAGGATGTGTCTACGCTGAAGCGGCGAAGGCGTCTTGAGGGGCGTCCGGCGGAGGAGACGATATACGACGAGGACGCGGCTGACTTAGCGGCGCTCTCTGAACCACCCAAGATAGAAGACCTCGCCGCCTTTGAGGACGCGGATGTGGACAAACTTATTGATGAGTTGCTGGAGGAGGAGTAGCAGAATTTTGGGTTTTCTGGTTGACAGTCAAAAATGGTGCAAATAAACTGCCTGCGCAAATCTTGAGGAGGGATTGCAGTGCGGGGATTGTTGTTAGTTGCTGCTGTAGGGATGGTGGTTTTTGCTCTGGCTGCCGAGGATGTGGTTGCCGTCATTGAACAGGCCTATGAGAAGCCCGAACTGAAGGAACCGAGTGCCCACGCGAGTTTTCAGGTGATTAGGGAAACCTGGAGCGACAGGACTGTTGTCAACGGTTCACTGATAAGCACGCAGCGCGGCGAGAACTCTTTTGTTGACCTGCGCATAAAAGACCCTGGCGGCTCCTGGATAAGGGTTAAGCGGAACTCACTTATTAAGTTGCTGAAGGAAGGCGACCTCTACTATGCGGATGTAACAAAGGGCAACTTTGAGGTGCGCGCCGCGGGCAGATTCATACTGCGCAACAAAGCGGCGCAGGTTGAGGCAACCCGCGGGACATTTTATGAGGCGTTCTTCGCAGAGGATGGTTCAATAACGATAAAGGTTAAACACGGCAGCCTCCTTGTTGTGACCAAGGAGGGTGTAAGATTTCAGATGAAAGATGGAGCAAGGGGAAAACTTGAGTTTGACCCATCCCGTGGCAGGTTCTTCTTCGCCGTTAGCAAGAAGTCGGAGGTTCCTGTTATCGCGGTTGGCAAGGAGGAGCGGAAGGAGGTTCTGCCGGGTTATGCGGCGGACCTTCCCGGCGGCGGACTCTTTGGTGTCAGGCGCATCAGTCCCAAGGAGAAGGAAGTATATCACCGCTATAAGGTAAAATGCTCCTTCGGGTTCGCCAGCGTTATGCGTGGTTCCTATTTTGACGATGATAACACCTACGGCTATTATGTTGGCGGGTTGGACGACTTTGACATCCTCAAAGCGGAGGCGCACATTCTTGGCACATATTACAACTATGCCCGTTTCAAACTCGCCCTTGACGGCAGCACATCAAAGCCTACCAACGAGGCGTGGGTGGAGTTTCCTCTTGACCCTATGCGCAACTGGGAACAGGAGCATTTGGCAATAATGCGTTTTGGGCAGATGCGTCTGCCGTTTGGGCTCAATGTGAGTGTGCCGAGGGAGGAGTTGGCACTGCCGTTTTATCCTTTCATAGTGCGTTACGGTTTCTGCGGGCTTCAGGCGCGTATGCCGCAGGACTACACAGACCCCGAAGACGCTGCCGACCTTGATATGCGCTTTGATTTGGGCGTTCTGGTTTACGGGCGCCCCATAATTGGTATGCGCAAAGCCACAGGTTTTGACCTGCGCTACGCCGTAGGCGTTTTCAACGGCACAGGAAGAAACGCTGATGAGGACAACCACCGTAAACTCTTCTGCGGAAAACTGGAATTCGTTTTTGGGAAATTCGTTCTGGGCGGCGGCTATTATGACGGTGGCACAGGACGCCACGCCGATGAGATTCATCGCCGCCGTCGCGGTGCTTATGTCAAACTTAACCTCTCCTGGCTTGTTTTGTCAGGCGAATACATCTACGCCGTGGATGACCCGAGAGTCGGCAAAGACTACAACGACTCTGAGGGTTTCTATGTTGAGGTGGACTTCGGATTCAATGCGCTGTGGAAGAGAGCACGCAATCTTCACCTCATCTTCCGCTGGGAGCGTCTGCTGCCGGCACCCAAATCTATGCCCTCCCTTGCCCCTGGGGAGGTGCCAGAAGTGACCGTTATGGCGGTCGGTCTGCGCTGGAACATCAAAAAATGGATAGCGCTTGTCGCCGCGTGGGAAAAGATTGACCAAGGAAGCGAACGCTATCCCACCGGCTTCAAACCCGAAGAAGCGGATGAGACCTTCCACTTCTTCCTTGTGGTGAAAATCGCCGACTTTTTTGAGTTGCTGTCAAAGTAATAAGAGGATTGATGATGGGAACGGTCAGTTTTGAAGAGTTTTCGCGCCTTGAGATGCGTGTGGGCAAGGTGGAGTCAGTGGAGGACCATCCCGGCGCTGACAGACTCTATATTCTACGCATAAACATAGGCGACAGAACCATCCAGACTGTTGCGGGGTTGAAGCCCTATATGGGCAAGGATGCGCTTGAGGGTAGGTTGGTGGCAGTGGTGACAAATCTTGAGCCAGCGATGCTGCGTGGTGTTCGTTCAGAAGGCATGATACTGGCGGCACAAGAGGGGGAACGGGTGGTTCTGTTAGTTCCTGATGGGGAGATAGGTGCAGGTGCGCGGATAAGATGAGTGTGGGACAAAAGGGCGGTGGCGGAAAAGTTGGTAGACCGTCGCCGCCTTTTCGTTTATTATCATAACTGTAGGTCAGCAGGAGCAGATGATGCGCTTTATTGAGCGTCTTGTCTGGGCGCTCGCGATTTTGGTTATTGCGGGAGCGGTATTTCTGGCTTGGCAGGCGAAACCCTCCCCTATCCTGCGTATCTTCATTCCTCCCCGCAAAAAGGTGAAACCTTCACGGCTGAAGGCAGATGTGGAGCGCTGGCTGCGTTCCATAGAGCGCCAGAAAAAGTCCTCCGCCGCAGAAAAGGGTGAGCAAAAGAAGTCAACTTCTGTGCGGCGGGAGGTTCTTTCCCGCCTGCGTGCGCTGTGTCGGAAATATCCCGATGAGTTGATGCGCTCATACTCTTATGACGACAGAACCCTCATTGAGAAATATTCAAACTGGAACGAGGCGCTGCGTGTTGTCAGAGATGTTGCCGCCACGGTTCTGGTGGACAATCAAGGGCGCGTTGTGGGTGTCCAGATAGACTCTCTGCCGCCCAACAGCCCCCTTCACGACTATGTCGGACTGCAGCCAGGCGATGTCATAACCTCAATCTGCGGCTATATGCCACAGGCGAGGAGCGAAACGGAGATGATGAGTGAGGCAAAACGACTCTTTGACCGCTTAAAGGACCAAGATGTGTTCTACCTTGAGATAAAACGCGCGGGACGACCGATGCTGATAACGCTTCAGTTTCGGCGTTGAGGCGGTCTTATACCGTAGCGGGAAATTTTTGCATCAAGTGTGGGACGGGAGATGCCCAACCTTCTTGCCGCTGCCGACTTTTTCCACCCCACCTCCTCCAGCACCGCCTCTATCGCCGCTTTCTCCACAACACCCAGTATCTCCTGCCTTATACGCGCAAGCCCCATCCCTTTCTTCGCCTCTATTCTTGCCCTCAACGCCGCCACATCCTTATCTTGCGCTTTCTCCATCACCGCCTCAACTATGCGACGGCTCAAATGCTCCACCTCAATGCGCTCCTCCGCCAACGCCGCCGCCCTCTCCATCTCGTTCCTCAACTCCCTCACATTTCCCGGCCACTCATACCGCAGCAGCACATCTAACGCCTCTTCCGTTATCCGTTTCTTCTCCTTCCCCGTCCTTGCCGCTATTTCCTCTAAAACACGCTCCACAAGAAGCGGAATGTCCTCTCTGCGTTCCCGCAAGGGCGGCAAACTTACCGACACCACATTCAGCCTGTAGAAGAGGTCGTCCCTGAAACGCCCTTCAGCCACAAGCCGCAGCAGGTCCTTGTTGGTCGCCGATATCACGCGCACATCCACACGCCGCTCATCTGTGCTGCCCAACCGCCTCACCCTCTTTTCCTCAAGCACCCGCAGCAGTTTTGCCTGCAACTGCGGCGGCATATCTCCCACCTCGTCCAAAAAAAGTGTCCCACCGTTCGCCCGCTCAAAAAGTCCTTCTTTCTCCTTCTCCGCACCTGTGAAGGCACCGCGAACATAGCCGAAAAACTCGCTCTCCAGTAACTCTGATGGAATAGCCGAGCAGTTGACTGCGACGAAGCGCCCGCGTCGCCTCGGCGAATTGTTGTGAATCGCCCGCGCCACCAACTCCTTACCCGTGCCGCTCTCACCCTCTATCAGAACAGGCACATCCGACTCTATCACCTTGTCCACCACATACAGCACCTCCAGCATTTTGGGACTGCGGGTTATTATGCCAGAGAAGTTGTGCTTTAAGGAGTCTGCGTGGATTGCCAGTGCGCGCCGCGCCTCACGCAAGTCCGCCTCCCGCCTCGCCAACGCCTTCTGCAAACGGCGGTTCAACTCCTCTATCTTCGCCAGCGCTTTCTGCAACTGCTCCTGCTTCTTGTGCGACTCCTCAAACAGACGCGCATTGCGCACCGCAAGCGCCGCCTGGTCAGCGAACAACTCCAGAAACCTCAACTCCCGCTCCCCAAACGCCCCTCTCTCAAAACGGTTGTCCACATACAGAACCCCTATCGGACGCCCCTCAAGACGCAGCGGAACGCACAGAATTGACTTCAGCCCCAGACCGTGCACAGACATCGCGTCCTGAAAACGACTGTCCTCCCGTGCGTCTATTGACAGAACAGGTTTGTTGGTCTCCATCACCGCCTTCGCTATGGAGTGGCTCACCTTCAAATCAGCGCGCTTGACGGACTCCCCGTCAAATGTGCGTGACAGGTATGTCCGCAACTCCCCGCCCTCTTTCAGCAACAGAAACGCCCTTTCTGCGCTCACAACCTCAAGAACTTTCTGCATTATCGTCTTCAACAGCCGTCTGGAATCCAACTCTTCGGTGAGCGCACGGTTTATCTGGACAAGGCGTTCCCACGCATCTGCATCCACCTCTTCTTGCTCTCTTTTCCCTTTCAGCGCCGCGTATCCCTCAACACCCACCACATCATAACTGGTGTCATCATCCACTTCTCCCTCCGCCTCAAAAAGCAACTCCCACGACCCCACACAGATTTTGTCTCCACGCATCAGAACTTTGCGGTGAATCCGCCGCTCATTCACATATGTCCCGTTGCGCGACCCCAAATCCACCACTTCCCAAGCCCCGCCCGCATACTCTATCCTCAAATGATACCGCGATACCTCCGCCCCCCTTATTATCAAATCGTTGTCCTCCGCTCGCCCCACCCTCAACACCCCTCCCATCAGTTCAATCTTCCTTTCTCCCTTCTTCCCCTTTTTCCTCACCCTCAATATCGCCTTCATCCTCGCCCTCCAACTCTATCCCCGCCTCTTGCGCACATTGCCGCATCTTCTCCTTGTCCCCACACTTCTCATAAAGCCACACCGCCATACTGAATTTCCCCAACTCTTCCGCCTTCTGCGCCGCACGACGCCACTCCTCCTCGCTCACACGCCCCGAATATTTCTCCTCTATCTTCGCCAGTATATAGTAGTCGCCCGTTTCCTGTGCGAACCTCTTCAGTTTTTCTATTCCTTCCTCCACATCACCTCGCAGATAGAACTCCAACGCATCCGCGTATCTTTCCGCTTTGTAGAACAGGTCACCCCAATAGCGATAATCCACACCTTTTCTGCCATAAAGCAGTTCGCGTTTCTCAAGTGCCCACGGCAACTTCTTCCCCACACTATTCCTCCTACTGTTTCATCTATTCTGCCACACAGGGCGTCGGTTTGCAAG
>CAZPBO010000072.1:4457-8852 GCA_964584815.1 uncultured Planctomycetota bacterium | reverse complement strand
TGTTGTTATTTGTGGTGCCGTGTTTGATAATAGGTGCGGCGGTGGTGTTTTACTTCCTCACATCGGAGGAGGGTGAGGATTGAGTGCGCAGGTAGCGACACTGATAGCGTTTGTGGCTTATCTTGGGATAGTGGGTGTGGTAGTGGTGTGGGCGATGTTGAGGCGGACGAGGAATTTGGGGGATTTTTTTCTGGGCGGGCGGAAGATGAACGAATGGGTGGTGGCGTTGAGTGCGGTGGCATCAGGTAGGAGTTCGTGGTTGGTTGTGGGGTTGAGCGGTTATGCGTATATGTTTGGTGTGGCGGCGGTTTGGGCGGCATTAGGTTATATTGTTGTTGAGATGTTTCAGTTTGTGTTTTTGGGCAGGCGTTTGCGGCGCTACACCCACAACCGCAACATAATAACTGTGCCGGCGTTTCTGTCGGAGCGTCTTGGTGACAGACGCAAGGTTTTGATATGGGCGAGTTCTCTGGTGATAACATTTCTGTTTTTTTTGTATGTATCGGCGCAGATGGTTGGTGGTGGCAAGGCGGTGAGCGGGGCTTTTGGGGTGTCGTTGACGGTGGGGGTGCTGGTGACGGCGGCGATAGTGGGCGTTTACACTGTTTTGGGTGGATTTGTTGCGGTATCGCTGACAGATGTGGTTCAGGCGTGTTTTATGATAGTGGCGCTTGTGGTGTTGCCAGTTGTGGCGGTAGTGAAAGCAGGCGGTGTTGGGGCGCTTCTTGCCAAACTCGCATCTGATGAACACCTAAGGCTGTTTGCGCAATATGGCATAAAATACAATCCTGTGGATGTGTTTTGTTTCGGGGTTGTTACAGCATTAGGGATGGTGGGGATAGGTTTGGGTTCGCCGGGCAATCCGCACATATTGGTGAGGTATATGTCAATAAGGAGGACGGCGTTTCTGCGTAAGTGTATGCTTGTTGGGACGATATGGAATGTGGTGATGGCGTGGGGAGCGGTGTTTGCGGGACTTGCGGCGCGGCTTTTTGTGAGTCCTGCCGATATTTTTGTTGGTGGTCATCTGGACAGGGAGTTGGCGTTCAGCGCGTTGGCGAGTCAGCATTTGGGACCGGTGCTATTGGGGCTTGTGACGGCGGCGGTGATTGCTGCGGTTATGTCAACGGTGGACTCGCAACTGCTTGTGATATCGTCGTGTATAACGGAGGACATAGGCAGAAGGGCGTTGGGGAAAGGAGGTGGTGAGAGGCGGCTTGTGTTTGTAGCGCGGGTTGTGGTGGGGATTCTTGTGGTGTGTGCGCTTTTGACGGGACTTGCGGCGCGGGGAAGTTCTGTTTTCAACTTTGTGCTGGTGGCGTGGTCTGGTCTGGGGGCGGCGTTTGGACCGATTGTGATACTTGCTCTTTATTGGCGGAGATTAAGTTGGCAGGGGGCGCTTGCGAGCATAGTTGTGGGACCGATTGTAACGCTTTTGTGGAAGGGGCTGGGTTGGAGCAAGAGTGTGATATATGAGTTGGTGCCTGCGTTTGGTGCGGCTTTTTGTGCGGCATTAGTGGTGAGTCTTTTGACCGAGCCGCCTGAGGATGTGGAGCGTCATATGGAGGATATGTTAAGGGAGAAGATGCAGCAGGAGGGAGAGGGAGAGGCGTCAGAATAGCGGAGGAGTCCGCGGAAGCGGTCTGTTTTGGGAGATGTGAGATGAGGCGAGGATTCACGCTGATTGAGTTGTTGATTGTTATCGTGATACTTGGGGTGTTGGTGACGATAGTGGTGTCAATTGTGCCGAATGTGATGGTTCGTGCGAAGAAGACGAAGACGCTTGCGGTGATAAACGCGGTGAAGACGGCGCTTGACCAGTATATGGACGACAATCAGGAAGCGGTGCCACCGATAGCGGATTGGAAGGGACCGAATGACGACTCAGGAATTGCGGTGTTGACGAAGGCGTTGGAGGGGTATCTGCGGAAAGATAGGGACACATATGTCTATTCGCAGAGGGAGAAGACGGATGTGATAGCGGACGCTTTCGGGCGACCGATGCGGTATAGGTCATCGTATGACGAGAATATGACGCTGCGCCCGAACATCCACAACAGGGGTGAGGACTACAACGAGCCGATGTACGATTTGTGGTCTGCAGGACCTGACGGCAAGGACCAGTATAATGAGCCGGGCAACGGGGATGACATCTGCAACTGGGAGCAACGAAAGGAGAGATAGGAGGTGCCCGAAATGCGAAAGGGCTTCACATTGATAGAGTTGCTGGTGGTGATGAGCATACTTGCGATACTGATGACGATAGTGGTGATAGCGGTTGCGGGACCTGGGCGTTCGGCGAAGTTGCAGAAAGCGCACGCGTTTATAGCGCAGTTACGGAGCGCATTGGGTTCCTATTTTGAGGAGACGCGCGGCTATCCGCCTGACGGTTATGATGCCCCCTTTACGCTGCCCAACGGTGCCAGGGTAAGTGGTTCTGCTTGTCTGCTATATCATCTGGCGTGGCTTTATCCTGACCCGTTCAATTCGCGCAACTTCAAGAAGGTTACGCTGCATAAGCAGATACAGGATGTGACGGGGGAGGTGAGTGCGGGTGCGCCGCTCAACCACGGCAAGCCTTACCTGACAAAGGAGAATATAGATGTGGAGCACGATGTGGGCAAAAGAGGGGAGTTACTTGACCCGTGGGGCAGGGAGTATCGCTATGACAATCTGGAGGAGGATGATAAGGGGAATGTTGCGCGTAGCCGCATAACGCTGAACGGCGCGCCCGACCCAAGGGACAGTTTGGGCAAACCCAACGGTTTCAACCCTGGCGCATATGACTTGTGGTCTGCAGGACCCGATGTGAAGAAGGCGGATGACGATATAGGGGTGAAGAAGTAGAGGAGGGAGCCGATGCGGAAAGGTTTTACGCTCATAGAGTTGCTGGTGGTGATAAGCATAATAGTGGTGTTGATGTTTATGGTGGTGCCGGCGTTCGGTCTGTTTGCGCGGCGGAGGAGTCTTGAGGGTTTGGGGAGGGTAGTGAAGGCGGCGGTGCTGGAGGCGCGGTCGTTCTCCACGACGCGGCGTCACATAGTGCGTATGATATTTGGCAAGAAGCGGATAATGTTGGCGGAGTATTTCCCCGCGCATTTGCACAAGCAAGGCAAATACACATACATAGCACGCCACGAGTTGCCCAAGCGCGTAGATTATCTTCTCTATTTTATGGATATAAATCGTGGCAAGGAGCCGTTTGACGATGCGAGCGAGACGACCACAGAGCCGTCACGGGTGGCTATTGACCATTCAATTGCTTTTCGCCCTGATGGCTCGGTTGATTTTGGGCGTTACACTGATGTCTCGCACACACTCTTTGAGCAGAACCAAAAAGGCGATATAGTAGGATATCTTCACGGGCAGAAGAAGGTGAAGTGCCTTGTGGACATCCAGAGCACGATAGGTTCTGCGGAGTGGAAGGTGGTAAGGGAGAAGTAGGGGGCAAGAAATGCGGCGTGGTTTGACACTCCTTGAGATACTGGTGGCGCTGGTTGTGCTTATCATTGGGATATTGCCGATATTCGCGTTGTTTCCGTTGGGGCAGCAGCGCGCGGTTGAGGTGATGCGCAACACTTATGTTTCCATAATAGTCCACTCGGTGAGAGATGCTTTGAAGTTGGGTATGTCACGAATGCGTCTTAATCTTGGCACAGAGGAAGGATTTGTCTATATGGGACCTGGGGTGGCGGAGGAGTTGAAGGAAGAGGGGCGAAACTTTCCGTCGGATATGACCTATGAGGATGGTGACCCGCCGAAGATAGAGACTGCGGCGGCTTACTGGATTCGCCTGCCACAGGGCAAGCAGGTTTTTATGTTTCCCCGCCGCGACCCTAAGGACCCCACATCGTGCGATTTTGCGGGTTTTGTGACCGATGCAAGCGGCACACCCGACACAACCCATCCCAAAACCGAGCGTGTTTTTCATCTGGGGTGGTGGCAGTGGCGGGTGCGCAATATGCATCCTGGTGACCGCGACCCCGATGACCCCACGCGCACGCTCACAAAGAAGGAGATTGAGGACGCAAAGCGTGACCCACTTTCTGCTTACTCATACGCCATAAGAATTATGGAGGCGTATAAGGACACAAATGGTGACGGCAAACCCGACACTCCTGTTACCAGCGACCGCACCGCTTTTACTGTTACGATTTATGTCTATTTCGGTTTTCGGGGAGTGGAGAATCTGATAAGCAAAGGGCGCAAGGATATGGCGTTCCGACTGCGGCGACACCATCCTGTTGCTCCGCCTTACCACTTCATTCTGACGCAGTGATTGGGTCAGCGGCGTTTTCTGGGCTTGAGGGAGAAGGATAGTTTGTGGCGTCCGCGCTCTCTGATGCGAATCGTCTTTGTCTCTTTTTCAAATCCTGAAGCCGAGGCGCTGACGGT
>CAZPBO010000072.1:3150-4357 GCA_964584815.1 uncultured Planctomycetota bacterium | reverse complement strand
CGAGTTCCCTTGTAGCGCACCACCACCACATATTGCCCCGGCTCTATTTTCTTGAACTCGTAGCGACCGCCTTTGTCGGTCTCTGTGCTGGCAAGCGGTTTGTTGTCGCCTTTCCTCATCAGTTGCACCGTCAGACCCTTAACCGACTCTCTTCCGATGAGCACCATACCACGGATGGTGCCTGGTCGCACCTTTATCCGTTTCACCCGCAACGCCACAAACAGAAACTGTCCCGCTCCCAGAGTCACTTTCGGTTTTTCCACCTGTGTTAGGTATTTGCCGACCACAATCAGACTGTAGTTGCCTGCAGGCACATCCAGAAAGGTGAAGGTTCCGTCACAAGGGATGTCTTGGCGTCCCCGCACCGCGACCTCTTCTACCACTTCCTCTTTACCTCCTGACACCTTCAGAAGTTTCACCTTACAGTCAAGCACCAACTCGTCCCGCTCGTCTACGACGATGCCGAAGATGACACCCTTTTCTTGCGCAAGAAGGAGAGCAGGTAGGAGAAGGGACAGTTGCATCGCGGCGCGCATAACGATTCTCCTCAAGGTGACTTCGGCGCCGATGCCGGCGGTTTCTGCTGATTAGAAGAGCCGCTTTCTTTGGCGCCTCGCAGCCACAGGATTAGTCCCACAACCACTGCCGCCACTATAACGCATATCAGAATCACATGCCAGCGGCGCAGACCCCCTCGTTCTATAACTTCGTGCTGACGCACAGCCTCCACCGATTCTGACACCATATCACGCAGATTAAACAGTCCTGATAGTGCCGCGTAGACCGCCCTGTCCGCTTTCGCTACCCACACCACCTTCTTCCGACACGACTCGCACGCCTTTATGTGCTCATTCAGAAGGCGGGCGTCCTTCTCGGTTATTTTGTCATCAAACTTCCGTGACAAAAGCCACATCGCCTCCGCACAGTTTACCGCCATATCTTCTCTCCTACTTCTTTTCCTGCTCCTTTACTTCCACCGGAGGTTTTTCCTCAAATTTGCGTGCGCCTTTACGCAGCAACTCCAGTCCCAATATCTCCTTGGTCACCTCTTCCGCCACCGCTTTTATCGCGTTCTGATACGCCTTTCCCTGTCCCTTGTGCTTCGCCGCACCCATTTTATGCTTTTTTACTATATGTGCAACCACCTTCTTTGTGCGGTTGTCCACAACCTTTATGTCGCTGACCGATTCGGCGTTGTAGGTCACAA
>CAZPBO010000072.1:0-3050 GCA_964584815.1 uncultured Planctomycetota bacterium | reverse complement strand
TTCTTATAGAGAGCCTTGTCATCCAGTTTGGGGTATTTGCGCTCTTTCTTCCATATCTTCATCCGTTGCTTGATGAAACCGTCCTTTTTTGAGAGTTGGGCGATTCGCAGCGCTTCGCATATGATGAACTGTGTCGGCTTGAAGCGGGTCAGTTTTTTGCCGTTTATGTAGTCGTCAATGGCGACATAGATTTTAAGTTTTTTGGGGGTGGGGGACTTTTTCGGCGGCTCTTTGTTGGGTTGTTGTTTTGCTTCCTGCGCCAGAGCAAGACCAACCCCAACAAGCAAAAGCAAAATCCATCTTTTTGTCATTGCCTCTCCTCCATCAGAATATTGGCGGTTCGCGGTATGAGCCGAACACTTCCCGCATAGCGTTTATTATCTCGCCTTCGGTGGCGTAGCACCGCGCCGCCTTCATTATCGGAACCATCAGATTCTTGCTCCTGTCGCGGCACGCTTCCCTCACCTCATCAAGCGCTTTCTTAACCGCGTTGTTGTCGCGACTGCTTCGCAACTCCGACAACCTCCTTATCTGTTCCTCTTCAACTTTCGGGTCTATCTTCAGTATCGGTATCTCCAGTTTCTCCTCTTCTACATACTCATTGACGCCAACTATTATTCGCCTCTTGCTCTCAATCTCCTTTTGGTAGCGATATGCCGACTCGGCTATTTCTCTTTGGAAGAATCCTCTCTCAATGGCTGCGAGCACTCCGCCCATCTCATCAATTTTGCGGAAGTATTCTTCGGCGTCTTTTTCCATTTTGCGCGTAAGCCACTCCACATAGTATGCCCCGCCGAGCGGGTCTATCAGGTTCGCCACGCCCGTCTCATAGGCGATTATCTGCTGCGTGCGCAGCGCGATTTTCACCGCCTTCTCCGTCGGCAACGCCCAGGTTTCATCCATTGAATTTGTGTGCAGCGATTGTGTGCCGCCCATAACAGCCGCCAACGCCTGAAACGCCACCCTCACTATGTTGTTTTCAGGCTGCTGCGCCGTCAAAGTGCAGCCTGCCGTCTGCGTATGAAACCGCAGAAGCCACGAACGCGGATTCTTGGCTTTGTATTTTTCGCGCATCCTTCGTGCCCATATCCGCCGCGCCGCCCTGAACTTCGCCACCTCCTCAAAAAAGTCGTTGTGACTGTTGAAGAAAAACGACAAACGCGGCGCAAACTCATCAACATCCAACCCCGCCGCTATCCCCGCCTCCACATACGCAAAACCATCCGCCAAAGTGAACGCCAACTCCTGAAGCGCCGTTGAACCCGCCTCCCTTATGTGATAACCCGATATGGATATCGTGTTCCACTGCGGCACAAATCGCGAACCGAACGCGAATATGTCAGTTATTATCCGCATTGATGGCTCCGGTGGGAATATGAACGATTTCTGCGCTATGTATTCCTTCAAGATGTCGTTCTGTATTGTGCCGCGCAAGTCTTTCAACGGCACACCCTGCTTTTCCCCCACGCACAGATAAAACGCCCATATCACCGCCGCAGGTCCGTTTATCGTCATACTTGTTGACACCTCACCAAGAGGTATCCCGTCAAACAGAACCTCCATATCGGCAAGCGAATCAATGGCGACTCCGCAACGCCCAACCTCGCCTTCAGAAAGCGGGTCGTCCGAGTCGCGCCCCATTATTGTGGGCATATCAAAGGCGACGGACAGACCTGTTTGTCCGTGGGCGAGCAGGAACTTATAGCGTTTGTTTGTGTCGCGTGCGGTGCCGAAACCCGAAAACTGCCGCATTGTCCAGAGCCTGCCGCGATACATCGTCGCGTGTATCCCCCGTGTGAAGGGATACTCCCCGGGCAGCCCCAACTCTTCAAGATAATCCAAGTCGGCTATGTCACAGGGGGTGCATATGGGCGGAGGTTCTTCTCCGCTTGCCGTTATGAAGGCGACATTGCCGCGTTTGGGCTGCCCCTCAAACCGTTTACGCCACTCGTCAAACCGCGCCGCTAACTTCCCCAACGCCTCGTCCGAAAACAACTTCGCACGCTCCAGACCTTCCTTAAACTGCTTTAGCCGACTCTCCTCACCCATCTTCGCCTGCCTCCGAAAGTTTGCGTAGAAGCAAACGCGCCGCTTTCCGTGCCGATATCCTACCACCCGCTATCTCACCCGTCAACCGTTCAACTTCCTTCCCCAACCCCTCAATGCGACGCTCCACCTCCGACTTCACCGCCGCCTCCAACTTGCGCCTCGCTATCTCCTCCCTACGCCGGCTACCCCTCCCCCACATACGCTCCACCTCATCCACCACCTTCTCTACACCCACACCGTTCAACGCCTCCGTCATCAAAACAGGTTTTTCCCCTTCCTCCCCCCGCATCTCAAGCAGAAACTTTATCTCGCGCACCAGCCTGTCCGCGCCGTCCCTGTCCGCCTTGTTCACACAGTAAACATCGGCTATCTCCATCAAACCCGCCTTCAGCGTCTGAACAGAATCCCCTGACTCCGGACTCAAAACCAAAACACACACATCACACACCCGCGCCACATCCACCTCTGACTGCCCAACACCCACCGTCTCTGTTATCACCACATCTTTGCCCATCGCATCAAGTATATCCGCCGCATCTACTGCCGCTTCACTCAACCCGCCCAAATAGCCCCTGCTCGCCATTGACCTCACAAACACCCCAGAATCCTGCGCTACCTTCCGCATCCGAACCCTATCACCCAACAACGCACCACCTGAAAACGGACTTGATGGGTCCACCGCCACTATCCCCACCGTCTTACCCTGCTGCCGCCATATCCCCGCCATCCAGTCTACAAGCGTTGACTTCCCCACCCCCGGCGGTCCTGTCACACCCACACGCAACGCATGCCCCACCAACCCCGTTATCTCTTCCATCACCTCCTCCGCGCCCGGTAAGTCGTTCTCAACGATTGAGATGAGCCTCGCCGCCGCCCATACCTTACCCTCCCTCAGCCCCTTCAACAACTTCTTCACATCCATACCATTTTCCACCCACAACAAAACAATTATACAGACATTTGGTGTTCCTACAAAACACAACCGCTTCTTTACCAGCCGA
>CAZPBO010000071.1:4365-9378 GCA_964584815.1 uncultured Planctomycetota bacterium | reverse complement strand
AGCATATCTCTTGCCCTCCACGCGATGGTTCTGTTGGTCAACTCACAATCTCCTGTCACCACAAAGGAAATGGCGTCACAAATGGGGGTATCAGAGGCACATCTGTCAAAGGTTTTACAGACACTTGTAAGGACGGGATTTTTGCGCTCAATAAGAGGACCTGCGGGCGGATTTGTTCTTGCACGCAAACCTGATGAGATAACACTTCTTTCTATCTGGGAGGCGGTGGGAGGACCTTTTCGCGTAAGAACATGCCTTTTGGAGAAGCCCATATGTGGGGGAAGATGCATATTTGGGGGGTTGCTGGAACAGACGGGGGCGCAGGTCAAGCGTTATTTTGCTTCAACGACTCTGGCTGCGTTTAGGAGATGAGATGGTTTTTGTCTGCGGATAAAAATGGAAAAATATTACCACAATGCAAGTTTAGTTTCTTAAGGAGGTGATGATGTTCTGTTATCAGTGTGAGCAGACGGCAGGTGGTGAGGGGTGCAAACGCGTTGGGGTCTGCGGTAAGGATGACGAGACCGCCACGCTGCAGGACTGCCTTATTGATGGACTGAAGCATTTGAGTAAGGCGTTGAGACCGCTTTATGAGTCGGGAAAGCGCAACACAGACGCGGAGGACATTTTGATGGAGGCGCTGTTTGCCACTTTGACCAACACGAATTTTGACCCCTCACGGATTGAGCGCTACATAAGAGAGGTGGAGGAGTTGACGGCGAAGGTGAGTGATGGCGGAATTAAATGGTCGCCGGGGACAAACCGTGAGGAGTTGCTGAAAAGGGGTAAGGAGGCGTCAATTGAGAGGCGGATGGAGCGTTTGGGTGTGGATGTTGTGGGGCTGCAGGAGACGGTGGTTTATGGGCTTAAAGGTGTGGCGGCATATGTTTATCACGCCCGCAAGTTGGGTAAGGACGATGCGGATATCTACCGTTTTACGGTGAGGGCGCTGGCACGGCTTGCTGACGAGCCGACCGACATTGAGGAGTTGTATAACCTTGCGATGGACTGTGGACGGGCGAATTTGGGCGCTATGCGCATACTAGATGCGGGGAACACCGAGCGGTTCGGCGACCCGACCCCGACGCAGGTGGATGTGGGCGGAAAAGCGGGCAAGGCGCTGCTTGTCTCGGGGCACGATTTGGCGGATTTGGAGTTGATTTTGAAGCAAGCCGCCGCACACAAAATCAATGTCTACACTCACGGAGAGATGCTGCCCGCGCACGGCTACCCAAAACTGCGCGAGCATAAAAACCTTGTGGGGCACTGGGGAACGGCGTGGCACAACCAGAGGAGGGAGTTTGAGGCGTTCAAAGGTGCGATTGTTCTCACCACAAACTGTTTGGTGCCGCCAAAAGAGTCCTACAAAGGTCGGGTCTTCACCTGTGGTGCTGTGGGCTATCGCGGTGTGGCTCATATAGAAGGAGAGGATTTCGGGGCTGCGGTGAAGGTGGCGTTGGATGCGGAGGGCTTCGCGGAGGATGCGGTGCAGCGGAAACTGACGGTGGGGTTTGGACGCAAGACGCTAATAGATGCTCTTCCCAGGGTTCTTGACGCTGTTAAGTCTGGCAAGATACGCAGGATATATCTTGTGGGTGGTTGTGATGGTGCAAAATCTACCCGCTCATATTACACCGAATTTGTTGAGGCGCTGCCACCTGACACCCTCATATTGACGCTCGGCTGCGGCAAATACCGCATCAACCATCTTGACCTTGGCGAGGTGGCGGGTTTTCCGCGCCTTCTGGACGCGGGGCAGTGCAACGACGCATACGCCGCCATTATCCTTGCAGACACCGCCGCAAAAACCCTCTCCGTCTCCGTCAATGATTTGCCTCTTTCCATTGTCTTATCGTGGTTTGAGCAGAAGGCGGTGGCGATACTCCTATCGTTGTTTGCTTTGGGAGTGCGCAATATTCGCCTCGGTCCCAGTTTTCCAGCGTTTCTGACCCCCACCCTCATTTCTGTGTTGGCGGAACGCCACAACATAAAACCCATCGGTAAAGTAGAGGAGGACATTGCCGCGACACTGGAAGGTCGCTAATGCGTATGGGGCGGGGTAGTCCTGTTCTATCCCGCCCCTGTTACCGTTGGGTTTTGCAGACACCGCGAAGTCCGATGGCTTGAGAAGTGCGTCTGCCTCTGTTATGCTTTGCAGGCGTTGGAAGGAACTGTTATGGCGATAGTTCGCCGCAGGCAAAAAGCACTGTCTCTTTTCTTTCTGGAAGGTTATGAGGACATTGCGAACTGGCTGGTTAGGCAAGGTGATGAGGAGTTGTTGTCTGCAGCGGAGCAGATAGACGACCGCTTCGCCAGAGAAAAGGTGCGGCTTCTGCGAACGCCGAACGGCGTCTTCGTGGTCAAGACCACGCCGCGCTCTTTACGCACATCAAAGTCGCTGCGAGATATGCGTAACGGTCTGCTGCTCTCTTCTGTGGGTCTGCCCTGCGTTTACTCCGTTGTGGTTCTGCGCAAAAGCGACAGGGAAATTGCGCTTTCCCCGTATCGGTCGGGTGTGGTGAGCGGGATAAATCTGGTGTGGGGAGGTATGTGGGATGATTTGGGAGAGGAGCGTCGGCGGGGGGTATTGGAATGTGTGGCGCATCTTGTGGCGCGGCTCCACAAAAGTGGTTTTGTTCACGGTGACCTCAACTCATCAAATATTCTGTTTAAGAATCTTTATTCAGGCGGGATAGAGGCGCTCTTATTGGACTTATCGGGTGTTCGGCGGGCGACTTTCAGAGCGCGCGTAAAGGATGTTGCACGGCTTTGGCGTTCTACCCGTCGCATTATATCCTTGTGGCAGGGATTGCGTTTTTTGTTGCGTTATTGCCGCCTGACAGGGCAGGATGAGAGGAAGTTTTTGACGGCTGTGGAGCGTCGCGTTCGTTATCTTGATAGCCGCCGTCCAAAACAGTAACCTGCGCTTAAACAATGCCGAGGGAGGGATTCGAACCCTCACCCCCGTAAACGGGGACCAGACCCTGAATCTGGCGCGTCTGCCAATTCCGCCACCTCGGCTTCCAAAAATTTATTATCTCCAACAGGCGCGTTTGTCAAGCCGCTCACCCCTTTTTCCGCCGTTTACACTTATCCTACTTGCGTTGCCTTCTGAAATATCGGATGACCGCGGCTTTAAGAACGGGAGGATAGCGTTCGGCACGAACTAATGCAAGCCGCGTTTGTGGAGACAGTGGTTGCGTCGCAGATGGCTTTTGCGTTCCAGCGGCACCTTCCTTGCCTTCGCCGGGGACAGGCGTTGTGGTTCCCCGAACGATGTTTTTGACGCGCTGGGCGGTTCTTGATATGGACGAAACGGAGGCGTTGATTTGGGAAAGGAGCCTTTTTATGGCGGAGCGGTTCTTTGAACGGATAGCATTTGCCAGTTGACGCAGCAGAGCAGCGAGGTCATCGTTAACAGAGATGGTGGCGGCGGTGCGGCGGATGGTCTCTGCCGCCTTGCCAACACCTTCCCCAGCCCCTGCGCCTTTGCCGGCTGCTATCTTCGCCAGAAGCGCTGCAATCTGGGGGTCGGTCAACAACCTGCGCACCCTTTTTACTTCCTGTTCTGAGGCACTGGCAAGGCGCAGCAGCCTCTTCTTTGAGGGGGTGGGCTGCTTCTTTGCCTCTTTCTGAAGCCGTTTTTTGAGCGATTTGGTTGCGTTTTGCGATGCGGCGATGATTTGGAGTTTTACGGGATGCTGGGGCGCGGTCGTTTTTGGGGATGTCAACAGGAGAAGAGCGGCGGGAAGATACAGCCATATAGCAAGAACAGCCCAACGGGGAAGTTTAAGAGGAGGTGTGACGGGGCAAGCCACTGCTTCCGCCTGTTGTTTTATGAGGTTTGCGATGTGGTCGCGTCTGGAGGTTACGGCAAGCGCGGAGATAAGGCGTTCTTTGGTTTTGAGTTTTGAATCAATGAGTAGCGCAGCGGAGGAAAGAGGTGCGGGGAGGGATGCGGCGATGAAGGATGCGGCGGCAACACACAGCGCGAGGGCGATTGTGGAAATATGGTAAGGCAAGGAGAGTGTGGCGGCGGTGAGGAAGAGAGGCGCGGCAGCAGCGGCGGTGGAGAAAGCGGCTTTGGCGGCACGGATTGCCCGTATCCGCCGCCGTGTCACACGCAGCGCCGCCTCAATCCCTACCCCATCAGAACTCAACCTCCATACTGACGCTGAATGTGCGTGGGGGCATCGGAACGCCGCGATACTCCTGATATTCCTTGTTGGTGAGGTTGTCAACAGAAAGTAGAACGCGAATGCGGGCGGTTTTGAGGTCGGAGATGACAACAGCAGCACGGATGCCGAATATCGCATAAGCGCGCAGGTTGAGGTCTTTCCAGTTGTGGATATCGGTGTTGCGGTGGTCAGAAGCGCGGCACCAGAACACCAGCGTCGTTTCAGGGTTGGGGGTGTAAAGCAGCGCCGCTGTGCCGTAATGCGATGGTATGTATTCAAGGTTGTTGCCCTTTATAGAGGGGTCAAGCGGATAGTCGGTGTATTTGGCGTTGGTGTAGGCGTAATTGATGATAAGGTGAAGTTTGGGGAGGATGTTGGAAAGTCGTGCGGAGAGTTCAGTACCTGTGATGCCGATTCCGGGGACATTGCGTGGTTCAAAGATGGGAAGTCCTGACAGTGGGTCGGTTCCGACACGCAGGTAGTCGTAGAGGTTGCGCGCGTCGGTGTGGAAGATAGCAGCATCAGCGTAGAGTGAAAACGGTGCGATAGAACGCCTCTTGACAGAAAATCTGACACGAGAGCCGACCTCGTATGTCCACGCTGTTTCTGGTTTCAGGTTGCGGTTTCCACGGAAAATCGCGTTGCCGTAGTTGGTTTCAGGTAAAAGGAGGTCGGAGATGGAAGGGGCGCGCCAAGTCTTGCCCACCGCTCCGCGGATGAGGAGCCACCTGACAGGCAGGAACGAGGCGCAGACCCGTGGTGTGGCGGAGTCGCCCGACGCGGAGTCATCGTCGTATCTGACACCGAAACGGATTCGGAAAAGGCGGTAATGGAC
>CAZPBO010000071.1:0-4265 GCA_964584815.1 uncultured Planctomycetota bacterium | reverse complement strand
GCGATGCTGGGAGTGAGGACGAGGGACGCTTTTGCGAGTCCGCGGGCTTGTTCCCAGTTGCGCGGCGTGGAGTCAAAGTTGACAAGATATCCCTCGGTGCGAGCGTATCCACCTGCTGCAAGCCAGTTGAGTCGTCCGTAGCGCGCGCCGTGAAGCGCAGAATAGACCTCGGTATCGTAATCGCCCAACCCTGTTCGCACGCGGCACAACGGCGCCTCTCGCACCTTCATCGTCTCAAGCAGAATCGCCCCTGCTGTGCCAACACCCCCAAACTCCGCGCTCGTTACACCACGCAAAACCTTCACACTACCCAGTGCCTCCGTCGGAATGAAACGGAAGTCCACATCACCCATAAACTCCTCGTTCAGAGGAATGTTGTCAAGCAGCACCAGAGTCCTTTGCGCCCCATAACGCCCAGGCATTCCCCGCATATTGACCGAAACTTTCTCGGTTAGGAGTCCTGCATTCTGGGTCGGCACACCCACCACCCACGCCAGCAACTCATCCGCTGTCAAAGCACCCCATCCCCGCATTATCTCCTCATCCACACTCTGTCTGTTCTCAGGCTCCACGAACTTCTCCGTGTCCACCTGCTGCTTACTTTCCTTGACCTTCCTCGGCGTCAGTTTCTGGGGCGCTGTGTCCGCAGTTTGCGCAACAAGCACCCCACCAAAAAGCAACATCGCCACGAATGCAAAACGCATCTTCCCCTCCTTAAATCATTTCTTCGGCGTTATGGGTTCTATCACCAAGGTCATCTCGGTTCCGGGGGCAGGAACTTTCTTGGGATTGACGACATAGTCGTCGTAGCCGAAGTCTGCATAAGGGGTGTCAAGAACGACCGCCGGCCAGTGAACAACGCTGATGATGTTGCCTGACTCCTTGGCGATGAAGAACTCCTTCTTTGTGGCGGGGTTGACGCCAAAGCCAGAGCCGATAAAAACCCACGGTGTTCTGCGTGCGGGTTTACTTGCCCCCAGATTCCAGACCAATTCAGAAGCGTGGCGCTTTATGGTCTTGCCTGATTTATCCTTCCAGACAAGGTATATATCCACCATATCGCCTGACAGTTCCTCGGGTGTTTGTTTGAACCTGACGCCGAAGACGGGTTTGAGTTTCAGCAAAGCCAGCGCGCGAAAGACATCATAAGGATGGGCGTTGGTCACAAGCACCGACTCATACGCCTGCGACGGCATCTGAGAGTTGCACAGAAGAAACTCCACACGCCCCCCCGCACGCGTCACCTTGTTCGCGAACACGCGAAACTCCACGCGCCTTTTGTGGGGATAAACAACCACAGGGTCGCTCTTTTTGCGAACCTTCTTTTTTGAGCCGAAAGGTCCGGGTAACACTATGTCGCTCTGCAAAACGACCTTATCTGGCAGTTTGCCTCCATACTTTTTGCGAATCTCGTCCCGCACCCTCTCTGACATAGCGCGCTTCTTGCGCACCTCTTCCTCTATCGCCTTCCGTAACTGCTCTTCCTGCATACGCTTAAGTATTTCCGCCGCCTTTCTGGGGTCCATAACGGGAGTAGCGGGAATCTGAAAGGCTTTGGCGGGCTGACTCTCGGCACGCCCAAAAGCCAAAACCAACGCAAACGCCGCTCCCGCAAACACAAAACCTCCCGCAGCAAGCACCGTCCTCAACTCCCTCATACCTGCGCCTCCTCACCACGCTCCGCGAGCAACAGCGCCTTCCTCACCGCCTCATCAGCGCTATCTGCCCTATGTATTTTTACCCCCTTCAAACGCCTTTCTTCCAACTCCCATGTCCGCAACCCCACCACAGGAATCCCGTTTCTCAAAGCATGCCCTATCTCCGTCAGCGTCCCCAACCCTCCACCTATCGCTATCGCCGCCTCACCAGAAAACGCCACCACCACATTCCGCGCCTCACCCATCCCTGTTACCACCGCCACATCCACATACCTGTTCGCATCATAACGAAACCGCCCCGGAAGCACCCCCACCGTCAAACCGCCCCCACGCTTGACTCCCCTGCATACCGCCTCCATCACACCACCAAGCCCCCCACATATCACAACACAACCCGCCTTACCCAGAAGATACCCAACCTCCTCCGCCAAACCTATCTCATCCTTGCTCGGATTACTTGCGCCGAAAACTGCTATCTGCACCATCATACACCCCTTATGCGGCAAGCCAGATTATAACAGCAACCACCGCAAGACACAAAATCGCAATCCAGACAAGATGCTTTTCAATGAAAACCCGCGCCTTATCCCCGAATTTGAGCAGAAGCACCCCCTCAACAAAAAAACGCGCCCCGCGGAAAATGAATGAGACCAAAATAAATAGGATGAAGTTGACGCCACAGATGCCGGCGGCAAGAGTAAAAACTTTATAAGGGATGGGGGAGAAGGCGGCGGCGGCGACCGCAAACGCCGCATACTCCCTATACCAAGCGCTCACCTTGCCGAAAGTTTCTGTCAAACCAAGTTTCTGGATAAGCGGCAGGGCGAGCGGTTCGCGAAGAAAATAACCTATCAGGTATCCCAAAGCGGCGCCGCCGACACTGCCCACCGTGGCGACAAAAGAGAAAAAAAGCGCACGCCGTGGGCGCGACAAACCCATCGGCACAAGCAGTGCATCCGGTGGCACAGGGAAAAAAACGCTCTCTGATACCGCCACCCCCAAAAGCACCCAGACGGCATACGGGCGTTCTGCGCGAGCAAGAACCCACCCATAGAGCCGCCGAAGAAATCCGTTTTTGCCGCGCATCTGTTTTGTGTCTGCCAACAAAACGCTCCTGAAAGCGGCTATAGGATATGCAAAAGGGGAACGCCTTGCAACAAATGCTTGAGTGCAACCATTGTGGGAAAGAAATCGCGATTTTTTTGGAGTTAGGCTTGCCCAACCACTTGAATTTATATGGTGTGTTAGATATAAGTTTTCGGAGCCTCTACGGTGTGCGTGTGTTTGGGCGTAAAAGCGCGAACCGACACAATCGCAGAGGGGACTGTGGTTCTTCCCGTGGAAGGCAAGCCCGAAGACAGATTCGGGAGCCCGGAAGCGGGCAAGACAGGTTCCCACCTGATAAGTAAGGGGTCGGTTCTCCCCTGACACGGCACCGCGGAGGCTCGTTAATTTCTGTTGCAGGATGAGTTATGAGATACGCCATTATTTCTGACATCCACGCCAATCTGGAAGCGCTTGAAGCGGTGCTCGCCGATATAAAAAAGGAAAAAGTTGACAAATGTGTCTGCGCAGGAGACATCGTGGGATATGGCGCCAACCCACACGAGTGCATTGAACTAACAAGGGAACACTGCCCTGTTTGTGTCGCAGGCAACCACGATTTCGCCACCATTGAGAAGACCAATATTGAGTTCTTCAATCAATACGCCCGCCAGGCAACCCTCTGGACGCGCCAAAACATCACCGAAGACGACCGTAAATACCTGGAGTCCCTGCCCCTTGTCGCCGATGTTGATGACCGCTTCACCCTCGTTCACGGCACACTTTATGCCCCCGCGCTCTTTGACTACATCCAGACCACCTTTGACGCCTACCTCTCCCTGCAGGTGCTGCAGAAACCACTCTGTTTTGTCGGTCACAGCCATGTGCCGATATCCTTCTTCCTTGACGACGCCGTCACCTACTCCACCGATCCTGTCATAAAATTGAAGGAAGGAGTGAAGGCGATAATAAATGTGGGGTCTGTCGGGCAGCCACGGGACGACGACCCTCGCGCCGCTTACGCCATATACGACACCGAAAAAAATCTTGTCGTCATAAAACGCATTGAATATGATGTGGAAAAGGCGATAAAGAAGATACGCGATGCGGGGTTGCCAGAAATACTGGGTGAGCGACTCCGCTACGGCAGGTAGGAGAGCAGAAAATGGCGCACAAAAAAGGACAGGGTTCAACACGCAACGGTCGCGACTCAAACCCGAAATATCTGGGTGTTAAGGCGTTTGGGGGGCAGTTCGTCCGCGCAGGCTCCATAATAGTCCGCCAACGCGGGACGAAATTCCATCCCGGCAAAAATGTTGGCATCGGACGCGACTACACCCTCTTCGCTCTAGTTGATGGCTATGTGAAGTTTGAAACACGCCGTCGTGTCTCCGTTTATCCTGAACCATAAGAGGACATAGCAGTGCTTTTTGAGTCCCAACCCACAGGCAGGAACAAGAAGTTCTGTTTGCACCAACTTTATTACATAGCATACATCAAAACTGATGTATTCCCACCTTCAGAAAGTTAAGCATCTGTCAATCTCCTTATGTCAATCCGCCA
>CAZPBO010000070.1:0-10254 GCA_964584815.1 uncultured Planctomycetota bacterium | reverse complement strand
CAGGCTTGATAAGCGATTGAAGGAGGCGGCGTAGTGGCGCAGTTTGCAGGAGAGGGGTTGGCGTTTGATGATGTAATGCTTCTGCCGCGTTACAGCGATGTTCTGCCGCGGGAGGTCAACACAAGCACAAAACTGACGCGGAGTATAAGTTTAAGCATGCCGCTTGTTTCGGCGGCGATGGACACGGTAACGGAGAGTCGTCTCGCCACAGCATTAGCGCAGGAGGGTGGCATCGGCATAATCCACCGCAATATGAGTGTTGAAGAGCAGGCGAGCGAGGTGGAGAAGGTGAAACGCTCTGCCCACGGTGTTATACCTGACCCTGTGACTCTCTCACCCAAACAGACGGTGGCGGAGGCGAAGAGGATAATGCAGGAGCAGGGGATAACGGGGTTGCCCGTGGTTGAGCCTGACGGCAGACTTGTGGGCATAATAACGCAGCGCGACTTGCGTTTTCTGGATAATCTTGATGTTGCGGTGGAGAAGGTGATGACGAAAGGGAAACTGGTGACCGCGCCGCCGCGAACAACCTTGGAGGAAGCCAAGCGCATTCTGCAAAAGAACAAAGTGGAGAAACTGCTCCTGACGGATGAGAAGCAGCGGTTGTGCGGTCTGATAACCATAAAGGATATAGACAAGATGGAGGCGTATCCGAGGGCGGTTCGTGATGAGCAGGGGAGGTTGAGGGTAGGTGCAGCGGTAGGACCGCATGACTATGAGCGGGCGGAGGCGCTGGTTGCGGCGGGATGTGATGTTCTGGTTGTGGACACCGCCCACGGGCATACAAAAAATGTGCTGGAGACGGTGCGGGAGTTGAAAAGGCGTTTGTCTGTGGATGTTATAGCGGGCAATGTGGCGACAGAGGATGGAGCGGAGGCGCTGATAGACGCAGGAGTTGATGGTGTGAAGGTGGGTGTGGGACCTGGTTCTGTGTGCACGACGAGGGTGGTGGCGGGTGTTGGGGTGCCGCAATTCAGCGCGATTCTGGAATGCGCAAAGGTGGCGCACAGGAAGGGAGTTCCGCTAATCGCTGATGGAGGCATCCGCAACTCTGGGGATGTGGTGAAGGCGCTGGCAGCAGGCGCTTCTTCAGTTATGGTGGGCAATCTTTTTGCGTCCACCGATGAGTCGCCGGGGCAGGTGGTGGTGTATGAAGGACGGCGGTTCAAGGTCTATCGGGGTATGGGTTCGGTGGATGCGATGTTGAAAGGCGCCGCCAGCCGCTATCGCCAAGAAGGACTCCCTCCCTCAAAACTGGTGCCTGAAGGGATAGAAGGACTTGTGCCGCTGCGTGGACCTTTGAGCGAGGTGGTGAACCAGTTGGTGGGAGGTTTGCGTAGCGGGATGGGCTATCTTGGCGCGGCTACCGTTGAGGAACTCTGGGAAAAAGCACGGTTTGTGCGCATCACCCCCGCAGGGCAGCGTGAGTCGCGCCCACACGATATTGTTATCACAAAAGGCTTCTTCGGCGCAGACATCTCTCAGTGACCCATATTTTCAAGAGTTGTCCGCCCAAAGCACCGAATATAAGGTGGAGGCAGTGTTGGAAGGTCTGTAGGATATGGGAGCAAGGGAGTGTGCCGGGGTCGGCTTATGTCTTGCAGGGATTTTTCTGTCTGTGGCGCTTGCAACGCACAGCATATCTGACCCGCCTGTCAAATGGGGCTGGAACCCTGCCAACAGAGTGCAGAACGCCTGCGGCGTTATCGGGGCATATGCGTCGGCGGCGTTGTTTGAGAGTCTCGGCTACTCGGGTGGATGGGTGGTTTGCATAACGGTTTTGGGGCTGGGGATTGGTCTGGTGGCGGGGAAAAAGCGGCTTTTGGTAGGTTTTCTGGGAGGTGGTGGCGCAGCGTTCGGTGCGGCGATGGCGGAGGCGTTGCTTTTTGGGGGTGCGCCACCCTACGGCGGCGCCGCAGGACGATTCTACTGCTGCTTCCTGCAGACACATCTCGGCACTGTTGGAACAGCATTGGTGGTTGGGTTCCTCTTTTTCGGATGTGCGGCGGTGGTGGTGGGACCTCCCATACGGCGCTTTGTTGCTCTGCTCAAAAAAGCGCATGCAAGACTGCGTCCCGCCCTTGAAGAACCGCTCCATACAGCGTCTGCCCCCGCGCAAGAGAAGGAAAAGACGAAACAAAAAAAGTCCACTCCCAAAAAAGAAAGGAAGAGCACCACATCCGCCAGACAGGCAGAAGAGACCGCATCCCGGCAGGGGAAGGTGGAGAGCGCACGGGAATCCTCTCTACCGCCGCTTGACATCCTCGCCACTCCACCACGCAAAAAAGTCTGCTTGAAGGATGCCGGTGCCATAAAGGAGACCGCCACGCAGTTGCAGCAAGCCTTCGCCACATATGAGGTGGAGACCAGCGTCACCGGCTACAACATCAGCCCATCCTTTGTCACATATCGTGTGAGGGTTCCCGATAAAACACGGCTTAAGTTCGTCAAAAGCCTTGCCGATGACCTTGCCTTAAAACTGGGCATGCCGGGGCTTACCATTGAAGGTCCTGTGGATGAGCCCAATACGGTGCTTGTTTCAATGCAGCGCGAAAAACGGGAAATAGTGTGGATGCGTGAGGTGCTGAACGACCAGACACGAACTCACTTTGGCGCCGCTTATCAGTTGCCGCTCTTCTTGGGCAAAACGCAGGACAACCGTCCACTGATTGTGGACCTCTACACCCAACCGCATCTTCTGATAGGCGGCGCAACCCGCTCAGGCAAAACCGTCTGTGTCAGTTCCATAATCACATCGGTTTTAATGACACGCACCCCCCAGCAGGCGCGGCTGATACTGATAGACCCAAAGCGGGTGGAGTTCACCAAATTTGGGGGGATACCGCATCTTCTGTGCGAGGTGATAGACGATGCTTCAGCAGCAATGGCAGCGCTTCAATGGGCTGTTTCGGAGATGGAGCACCGCTACCGTCTGCTCCGTATGGCGGGTGTGAACGAGATAACGCAGTTGGCAAAGTTGGATAAGGAGCGGCGAAAGAACTTGATGGAAGCGCTCGGCGGTGATGGGACAACAGAAAATGAACTCTCTGTTGGTCTGCCCTATATAGTGATTGTGGTGGATGAGTTTGCCGACTTAATGGGACAAACCCCCAATCCGAAGCAGTTGCAGGCGCTTGTGATGCGTCTGGCACAGAAAGCCCGCGCCGCAGGTATCCACCTTGTCCTTGCCACACAGCGTCCCAGCACCGATGTTGTTCAGGGACTGGTAAAAGCGAACTTTCCGTCGCGCATCGCATTCCGTGTGGCAAGTTCGGTGGACTCCCGCATCATTCTCGGCACCAAGGGCGCCGAAAAACTGCTCGGACGCGGTGATATGTTCTTCGTCGCCTCTGACGGCGCCGATGTCACGCGCGCTCAAGCCGTCTTCCTCTCCGATACCGAAATTGAACGCCTCGTCGCGTTCCTGCAGCAGCAACCCGCACCAGAGTATGACCCCGACCTTGTTGGACTGATAAAGCAGGCTGTTATGCAGCAAGAGCAGGCGCTTGTCGGCGTTCTGCCCACCCGTGCCGCCGCAATGGAAGCAAAAACAAATACCCCATCCGAATCGCCAGATGGCTATGACCCGCTCTTCTTTGAAGCGGTAGATGTGGTGATGCGGGAGGGACGCGCATCCTGTGGTGTGCTACAGTCAAATATGGGCATAGGATATCCCCGTGCCAACAAAATCCTTAAGCAGATGGAAGAGCACAACATAATCGGTCCTGTTAAAATGGGCGCCAAAAGTCGTGATATTCTCGTCACCCAGAGCGAGTGGGAGCAGATGAAAGAGAAGATGAAGGCGGAGATGGGTAGCGGTGCCGCATAAGTTTTATATCCGCGTTCTGGGCTGCGCAAAGAACCTCATAGATGCGGAGAATCTGTGCGGTCGGCTTGCCGAACGCGGCTGGCTCCTGACAAATGACCCATATGAGGCGGAGATGCTAATCCTTGCCACCTGCGCTTTTATCGCGCCGGCAAGAGAGGAGGCGGCACGCGTCTACCACCAACTTGCCCGCATAAAAAGAGAAACCTCCGCCCCCCTTGTTATAACAGGTTGCCACCCTCCTTTTTTCGGGGACAAATGCGCCTATGCATTTCCTGACGCCGACTGCATACTGCCGACCTGGCGGTCTGATGAATTCGCAACGCTTGCCGAGACCTTACTTGCAGGGAAGCGCTACGATTTGACATCTCCGCCGCCAGATGAGCCGCCTGACGACGCCCATCGCCTTATCCTCACCCCACCTCACACCGCCTACATCCGCATCTCTGATGGTTGCTCCAACACCTGCACTTTCTGCACGATACCACGCATCCGCGGTAAACACCGCCCAAAAACCGCAGAACAAATCCTCGCAGAGGCAAGCGCGCTCGCCGCTCTCGGCGTAAAGGAACTCATCTTAATCGCCCAAGACACAACCGCGTGGCGGTGCCCAAAAACCAGAATGCGCCTGCCCTCTCTCCTTGAAAAACTTGATGCGGTGGACGGTTTGCGCTGGATTCGCCTAATGTATGCTCATCCTGCCCGCATAACAAACCGCCTTGTGCGCGCAATGCGCTCCTGCCGCAAAATCGTCCCATATATTGATGTGCCGATTCAGCATATATCCGATAAGGTGCTTTCGCGAATGGGGCGTGCGGGTGGCAGAAAAGCGGTCATAAAAGCGATTGAGTTGCTTAAGAGCGTCCCACAGATTTGCATTCGCACCACGGTTATGGTGGGGTTTCCCGGGGAGACAGAGGCGGAATTTGAAGAGTTAGTTGATTTTCTGCGGGAGGCGCGCTTCTGTAGAGTTGGGGTTTTTGCCTACAGCGCAGAGGATGGGACAAAAGCGGCAAAACTTGAGCAACTGCCAAAAGATGTGGTGCAGCGAAGACTTACACGCATAAGGCGGGTGGTTTCCGCGTTGACCCTTTCGCTGCACAGAAAACTTCTCGGGAAGAAGGAGAAGGTGCTTGTTGACTGGGTGGAGGAGAAGGTGAGTGTGTGCAGGACATATCGGGATGCGCCGGAGGTGGATGGGGTAGTATATGTTTTGGGGGAGTTAGAGGTTGGCGAATTTGAGGAAGTCTTTTTTGAGTATGCGCGGGCGGGGAGTATAATCGCCCATCCTGTGGAGCGTCAAAAGTGAACATCTGTAACATCTTAACGGGGACACGGGCGCTTGGCGCTGTGGTTGTCTTTACTCTTCTTGCGCTCTATACTCCGCAGCGAGGTTGGTTGACGGATGTAGCGCTTGTTGTTTTTATAGTAAGCGCTTTTACCGACTACCTTGACGGTGTTCTCGCGAGGCGGTTGAGGTTGGAGACGACATTTGGGCGCATTGCCGACCCTTTCACCGACAAACTGCTCGTTTGCGGAACATTTGTTTTTCTTCTGCCGCTTGCGCCGCATCTTCTGCCATCCTGGGTCGTCGCCGTCGTAATAATGCGTGAGTTTCTCGTCTCGGGTATCCGCTCCTATGTGGAGTCGCAGGGTTTGGCTTTCGGCGCGCTTCTGACAGGTAAGATAAAGGTGTTTGTTCAATATGTGACTTTGTCGTTTCTCATTTTCTGTGTGGGACATCAGGATGTGGGGCGGTGGCTGCCCACATTGACGGAGGTGCTGGTTTATGTGATGGTGGGGGTGACGGCGGCGTCAGCAGTGCAGTATCTGTTCCGTGCGGTGCGCATCCTTAAAGGACGCAGGATTGTTTAAGAAGGCACTTCTGTCGTTTTTCGGTATAGGCTTTGTGCGGGGTGGTGGCACACTCACTTCCGCTGCGGTGTGTCTGCTCTTTTATCTTTCGCCGTGGGCTCTGCTTCCGCTTGCTGTCCTTGCGTTTGTGGGGCTCTTTCTTTGCCCAAAAGAACCGCACGACCCACGCTGGGTCACAACAGATGAGGTTGCAGGGCAATGTGTGGCGCTTCTGCCGCTCGTTTTGCTCAAAACCGACTTCTGGGGCATTGTTGTAGCGTTTGTTCTGTTCAGGTTTTTTGATGTGGTAAAACCGCCGCCGATAAAGGCGCTTCAGCGTTTTGCCAACCCTTGGGGTGTGTATATTGACGATGTGGTGGCGGGCGGATTTGCGGCGGCACTCACCTGCGCCTTCATTCTACTGTTGCGCTGATGCCGCATTCCTCAAGCGCTTTTCTCATCATCGCCGCGAAATTTTTTACCCGTCCTGTTATCACAAGTTGTTTACGCGCCCGCGTCACAGCAACATGCAGAAGTCGCCTCTCCTCCCTGTCCCGCCGCTGACGGCTCGCTTCCCACACCCGTTCGTAATCCGTGCTCACATTCTTCCTCCCTTCTCCCTGCCCCGGCAGCAGTCTGATGGCGACTCCTGCCGCATCTGCGTCCAGCAGAAACGGCTCGTCCTGCCTGCTTGGCGTTTTGCGTGTGTCAAAGAGGAACACGCAGTCAAATTCAAGCCCTTTTGCGGCGTGGATGGTGAGAATGCGCACCGCATTGTAGGTCTTATACGGGTCGGTGACAGGCTCGGTAGCGCCCACTCGTCGCATCGCAAGAATGTAGCGCCCAAACTCCGCCGCCCTAACTCCAGGGAAAAGGCGTAGCCACCTTGCCGCCTGCTCAAGTAGCCGGTCAATGTTGGCGCAGACCTTATAATCGGACAGATACCCTAGCCTCTCCGCGACAAGTGATACTGCCGAAAACGGGTCTTTCTCCTTTGTCTCTTCTGCAAGATGCAGTATCTCCTCATTAGGAGATGGGATACGCCCGTCTTCTGCGTCCACCACATCGCCGAAACGCAGCGCAAGCCAGACCCGCGCTTCCCTGTCCTCCTTATCCTCCCCCAGCACCAGAATATGTCCCACATCCAAAACTTCTGCCGCCTCATAGATGTTCTTGACAATCGCAACAAACGGCACACCCAACATCTCAAGTTGGCTCTCCAAGCGCCAAAGGTGGGTCCTTGAACGCGCCAAAACCGCTACACTGTCCGCGTTCTGCCCCTCATCTATCAGGTCAGCGATTCTTTGCGCCACCCATTCCGCTTCTGCGTCAGGCGTCTCAAACAAGCGCACAACCAACGGCTCAGCGGAAGATAAAGGCGGATTACTGTTGTGAAGGCGGCTTTCGGGAAGGCTTTCATCGGCGTTGATAACAGCATTAGCGAGTGTCAGTATCTCGTTGCGCGAACGGAAGTTGTGTGTGAGGTGAAAAAGATTGCCCCGCTCACACAGCGCCAGCATCCCCTCAGGATATGCCCCACGCCAAGCGTATATCGCCTGACGCACATCGCCCACTACAAAGACCGACGATAACTCCTCCCCGCAGAGCGCTTCAAGCAACTTCTGCTGCCTTCTGTCTGTGTCCTGATACTCATCCACAAGGAAGGCGCGATAACGCCGCCGCACATCCTTCCCCTCTTCTCCCTGCAAAACCAGCAACGCTTTCTCTATCAAATCGTCAAAATCAACGGCGTTGCGCTCCCTTTTCGCCTCTTCGTAGAAGCGCCACAGGCAAAGCGTGATGTTGAGGATGTCGCGTCGCCACGCCGAAGTGGCATCATCCCCGCAATGTTTAAGGAATGCTTGTAGGTCTTTCTGCCCCAGTCCCTCAAGGCGCGCCTGACTTATGAGCCTCTGGGCACCGAGTAGCGTTCGCCACAGCATATCCACATTCATCACGGCAAGTGGCGGAGGTTGTTCCATTAAACGCCGCCGCGATTGCTCAAACAGCAACTCCACCTCGCCCTCATCCAGAACCACAAAATCGGCAGACACCCCCACAGCGGCTCCGCTCTCACGCAGCACGCCTTCACAGAAAGAGTGGAATGTGGAGGCACAAATAGAGCGCGGAAGTGTTCCCAGCCTCTGAAGCGCCTGTTTAATACGGCGGCGCATCTCACCCGCCGCGTGCTCCGAAAATGTCAGACACAGAATCGTCTCAGGCTCAATCCCCTTCTCCAGAACAAGATATACAAACCTTGCTGTCACAAGGTGGGTCTTGCCGCAGCCAGCCCCCGCCTCCACCACACACAACCCCTCAACAGGTGCCTCCGCCGCAACTCGCTGCTCCTCCGTCAGCGTAAATCCCGCTGCCTCCCAGTCCACACTGTTTCCTCCCATCAAAACAATTATACATCTTTGCATTGGTCTTCTGCCAACAGACCTATAAAATAAGGCGGCTCTGTTGGAGTAGTGGCTATGGGCAAGAACCTGAACGCGATATTTAGACCGCGCTCAATCGCCCTGGTTGGCGCCAGTAAGAAGCGCCAAAAGTTGAGCAATGTCATACTGCGCGCAATAATGGACGGCGATTTCACAGGACGGCTGTATCCGGTCAACCCCAAAGCCGATGTGATATACTGCCTACCTGTCTATCCATCCGTAAAGGCGATTCCCGATGAGGTGGATTTGGCGATAATAGTGGTGCCGCGGTTGATTGTGCCGAGCGTTCTTGAAGAGTGCGCGCAAAAAGGTGTCAAGGGTGTGGTGGTCATAACGGCGGGGTTTAAGGAGATAGGCGCGGAAGGCGCCGAACTGGAGCAGAATATCCTCAATATTGTGCGCGAGCACAACATCCGGATGGTCGGTCCCAACTGCATGGGTGTGATAAACACAGAAAGCGATGTGCGTATGAACGCAACCTTCAGCGTGGATCCGCCGCTCCCCGGTAAATGCGCCCTTATATCGCAGTCAGGCGCATTGGGACTGGCTATCATCCGTTACTCCCGCTACACAAATGTCGGATTGAGCAAGTTCATAAGTTTGGGCAACCGTGCTGATGTCTCAAGCAACGATGTGCTGGAGTTTCTTGAGGACGACCCAAACACCGACCTTATTCTGATGTATGTGGAGAGCATAGGCAATCCGCGGAGATTTGTGAGGGTGGCGCGGCGTGTGACGCGCAACAAGCCGATAGTGGTGGTGAAGAGCGGCAGGACGGCGGTTGGCGCTCGCGCCGCATCCAGCCACACCGGCGCCCTTGCTGGACTGGATATCGCCTACGACGCCCTATTTGAACAGGCAGGCATCATCCGCGCCGCAACCATTGAGGAAATGTTTGACATCGCAAAGGTGATGAGTGAGCAGCCTGTGCCCTCAAACGAAGACATCATCATCCTTTCAAACGGCGGAGGACCTGCTGTGCTGGCAGCAGACGCCTTAAGCGCCGCAGGTATATCGCTTCCCGAAACATCCCAAAGAACCCGCGAGGAGTTGCAGGACTTCCTTGTTGGCGAAGCATCGTTGGTAAACCCAATTGATATGACGGGAAACGCAACCCCCGCCGACTTTGGGAAAGCGCTTGAAGTCATATGCCGCAACGAAAGGGCGTCTACAATCCTTGTGATATTCCTGCCGATTAAGGTTGCACCGACACGGGCTGTGGTGCCGGAGTTGGTTCGGGCGAAGAAACGGTTCCCCGACAAACTGATACTGGCGTGCATAATGGCGGAAGAGTCGGAAGAGGAGTTGCAACCGCTGAAGGCAGCGGAAATCCCGACATTTATGTATCCTGAAGGTGTGGCGGCTGCACTCAGATGGCTCCACAAATACCATCAATGGCGGAGTAAGCCTATAGGAGTCACCCCGCCTTACGATGTTGACAGAGAGCGGGCGAGCCAAATCGTAAAGGGCGCTTATCGTTCGGGACGCTGTCGCCTCCGCCTTGATGAGGCGTTGGAAATGCTTGCCTGTTATGGGATAAAAGTGGCAAAGAACGAGGTGGTGGATAACGCGGATGCGGCGGTAGCGGCAGCCAAAAAAATCGGCATCCCTGTCGTTCTTAAACTGGTCTACCCTGATGTGGTGCACAAGACGGAGATGGGTGCGGTGGCGGTTGACCTGCGCACGGAGGACGAAATCCGCGCGGCATTTGAGCGTATGGCAAAGGGCAAAACCGACGCGCGGGTTATGGTTCAAGAGATGGTGCGTGGAGGACGCGAAACCATCATCGGCGTCACACACGACCCCAACTTCGGACCGCTCATTATGTTCGGTCTGGGCGGCATATATGTTGAGGTCTTCAAAGATGTCGCCTTCCGCCTGCATCCGTTGACCGACATTGAGGCGAGCGAGATGATACGCGAGATGCGCTCATACAAGTTGCTTGAAGGGGTGCGCGGCGAGCCACCCGCAGATATTGACGCCATTAAAGAGACCCTTCTTCGCGTTAGCCAACTCATCACCGACTTCCACGAAATAAAAGAGATGGATATAAATCCGTTCATAGTTCAGCCTGTGGGACAAGGCGGAGTTGCCGTTGACGCGAGATTTGCCCTTCTCCCCGCAACAACCTAA
>CAZPBO010000069.1:0-10277 GCA_964584815.1 uncultured Planctomycetota bacterium | reverse complement strand
AGCGCAGACCATTTCATAGCATCAAAACTGGGAATACATCAGATATGGTGGCGGTTGAAAAGAATGACTGTGTGGGATAGAATTTTAAGAGTGTTAAGGAGTTTGGAATGCGGATATGTGTCATAGGTGCGGGAGGCTGGGGAACGGCGTTGGCAGTGGTGTTGGCAAAATGCGGGCATCGGGTTGTGTTGTGGGGACACGACCCCGTCAATGTTGAGGAGATTAAAAAAGATAAAGAGAATAAAAAATATCTGCCGGGTGTTCAGTTGCCTGATGGGGTTGGTGTAACGGCGGATATGGAAGAGTCAGTGGATGGGGCGGAATTTGTTTTCTTGGTGGTTCCCGTTCAGTATATGCGGGGTGTGTTGGAAGGTTTCAAGGCATATCACAGAGACGCGCCTGTTGTTTGCTGCTCCAAAGGGCTTGAAAGAGAGACATTGCTTTTCCCAAGCGGTGTGATAAAGGAGATTCTTGGAGGTGTGGAAGTATCGGTTTTGAGTGGACCGAGCCACGCGGAGGAGGTGGGGAGGGGTGTTCCGACGGCGGTTGTGGTAGGGGGAGAGGGCGATCTGTCGCGGCGTGTGCAGGAGTTGTTTGCTGAAAGCGTGACCTTGAGGGTATATCGTAGCGAAGATGTGGTAGGTGTGGAGTTGTGTGCGGCGTTGAAGAATGTGGTGGCATTGGCGGCGGGGATGTGCGACGGTCTTGGGTTTGGGGACAACACTAAGAGCGCGTTACTTGCGCGCGGTTTGGTGGAGATGGCGCGTTTGGGGGTTAAGATGGGTGCTCGTCTGCCGACCTTTTTTGGACTTGCTGGTGTTGGCGACCTGATGACGACATCGTTCAGTCGCTACGGGCGTAACCGTCGTGTGGGAGAGGAGATAGGTCGTGGACGCAAACTGGAAGATGTTCTTTCTGGGATGCATCAGGTGGCGGAGGGGGTTTGGACGGTGGTGGGTGCTGTGGAGTTAGCGCGGCGGTTTGGGGTTGAGATGCCGATAACCCAGAAGGTTTATGAGGTTTTGTATGGTGGGAAGAGACCTTCAGATGCGGTATTGGAGTTGATGCGGCGTCCATTGAAAGCGGAGTGGGAGGGGCTACTTGGCTGAGGAGTTGATGGAGCGGCGTTATAAGCGGATAGTGGTTCTTTTGGTTTTCAGTATACTGTTGCCAACGGGGGTTTTAGCGACTTTGTCGGTGTTTGCGCAGAGCAGGGAGGCGGAGTTGATACTGACGGAGATGGAGCAGAATCATTATGCGGTGGCACGGGCGATATGTGGGCGTTTTGATGTGGAGTTATTGTCTGCGGAGGAGCGGATAATCCGCACAGCGAATCTTTTCTGTCCTGACGAGGTAACGGAGGAGGGGATGGAGGACTTTTTCGGTTTGTTGAGGAGGCGGCACAGGCTTGTTGGGGAAGCGGCGCTTGTGAGTGAGGGTGGGGAGGTAGTGTGGCCGGTTGAGCCATTTGGCGTGAGAGGTGTGGCGAGGACAGGTCGGCGTCCGTTTGTGGAGCCGACCAATCCGAAGGAGATAGAGGCGCAAAAAAGGGCGGTGGAGGCGAAGATACTGCTTGACAGGTTGGAGCATTCAGGGGCATCTGACGAGGAGGTGGAGCGGCGGACGCGGCGGATAATAAGGGAGGTTAGGGACGAGGAGGTTGTGGCGCGGGCACGCCTGATGCTGGCACAGGTTTTGGTGAAACGGGATGTGGCGGAGGCAAAAAAAGTGCTGCGGGAAGTTTTCAATTCTTCTGCGGTGGTTGGAGGTGTGCCTGCAGCGCTTGAAGCGATGCTTGCTTTCCTTGACGCGGGTGGGGGAGAGAGTGATGAAGTTGCGCACAGAGCGTTCAAACTGCTTCTTGACAGCGCGGCGATGTTGAAGAAAGCGAAGTTTGATGCTCTGCTTGCAAGGTTGAAAAAGCACATAAAAGAAGGCGACCTACGCTACAGAGGTTTGGAGCGTCGGTTGGGAGCACTTCTTTCACGATGGCGGATGAGGCGCGTGGTTTCTGACGAGATAGTTCCCGTGATAAGAGAATATCTGAAGGGTGTGTATCACACGCGTTTGCGCAGTCGTCATATCCGCCGCCGCGTCGGCGACAGTGGCTGGGAGGTTTATTCCTACTTTGCTGTAGAGCGGCGTCTGCTTTACAAGGAGCAACGGACAAGGTTTGTTGTGGTTTATCGTTTGAACCCCGAGGAAGTGCGTTCGCTGCTTGTGTTCGTGCTGAACAGAACAGGACCTGCGGGGGAGCCGCGTTTACGGGTTAAGTTGTTTGGGAAGGTGGCGTTCAGTGATGATGTAGGGTCGGAGCAGTTTTCTGTGAGATATGAGCCGCCGAACGCAGTAGTGCCGCTCCTTGTGGAGGTCTACTCTGCTCATGTGGTGAAACTGCGTTCGTGGTTGCTGGGCAGAGCGGTCTTCAACCTTCTGCTTGTGGTGTTTCTTGTGGTTCTTGCTGGTGCGGGGGTGTTGCTGGTTTTAAGAAGTGTGCGCAGGGAGATAGATTTAGCGCGACTTCGGGGCGAGTTCGTCTCAAGCGTCTCACACGAGTTGAAGACACCGCTGACATCAATAATGATGTTTGCGGAGATGCTGAAGGAAGGGCGAGTGCGGGGGCAGGAGCGCCTGAAGCGCTACTCGGAAATAATAGCGGCGGAGTCGCAGCGCTTGTTCAGGATGATAACCAATGTGTTGGACTTTGCACGGATAGAGGAAGGACGCAAACAGTATCAGATGCAGAAGACAGATATGCGCGAGGTGGTGCATCGCTCTTTGGTGGCGCTGTCATACCACATCACATCAACAGGATTCACAGTTGAGACGAAGATTCCCGATAAGCCACTGCAGGTGCTCGCCGACCCAGATGCATTGGAGCAGGTTACTGTCAACCTTCTCTCTAACGCCATAAAATACAGCCGAGATGAGAAGTGGGTCGGGGTTCGGCTTGAAAAGCGTGACTCTTTTGTGATACTTGAAGTAGAGGACCACGGTATTGGTATACCTGAAGACGAGAAGGGACGAGTGTTTGAGCGGTTTTACAGAACGACTATTTCGCGGGCGAGCAAAAGTGCCGGCACAGGCATAGGACTTAATCTCGTCAAGACGATAGTGGAGGCGCACAACGGAAAGGTGGAGGTGGAAAGCGAAGTCGGTAAGGGAAGTCTTTTCAGGGTGATATTGCCGTTGATGGAGGAGGGTAGCGATGGCGCGAGTGCTGATAGTGGAAGACGAACTGCCGATACTGATGGGACTGAAGGACAATCTGGAGATGGAAGGGTATGAGGTTGCGACAGCCACCGACGGTGAGCAGGCGTTGGCACTTATAAGGCGTTTCAAACCGGATTTGATTGTATTGGACATAATGCTGCCGCGCAAGGACGGCTTTGAGGTCTTGCGCGAAATTCGGGAAGAGAAACTGGATGTGGGTGTCATAATTCTATCAGCCAAGAAAGCCGAGACGGACAAGGTTTATGGGCTTGACATTGGCGCAGATGATTATGTGACAAAGCCGTTCAGTGTTATGGAGTTTGTGGCACGGGTCAAGGCGGTGCTGCGCCGTCGCGGCGTTCCCTCCCCCATCAAACGCTACTCCTTCGGCGATGTCGTCATTGACTTTGAGAACTACGAAGCCTACAAAGGCGGCGAAAAGGTGGAACTTTCCCCACGCGAATTCAAAATCCTGCGCCTCTTTGTGGAGAATCGCGGTCGCGTCATCAGTAGAAACGAAATCTTGAACAAAGTCTGGGGTTATGAATCGTTCCCCACCACCCGCACTGTGGACAACTATGTGGTCAAAATCCGCCGTGCCATTGAGGACGACCCTGCTAACCCCAAGTGGATTGTCTCGGTTCGCTCTGTCGGTTACAAGTTCACCGGTTGAGACGCTTGAGTCTGCATTCATAGCGTGTGCGCAACTCCACCCGTGCCGGCTCCACATCCACCATACCCCCGCGACGAAGCACATCAAACGCTAACCGCGCCTCACACCACCCCGTCGGAAGAAATGCATCACGCCTAAGCCGCCACTCTCCTCCCAACGCCGCCTTCACAAAGCGCAACCTCACATCTATCTCGCCCGCCCTCCCCGCTTTCCCTATGTCGCACCCCTCATAAACCTGCCTTATCAACAAACCCTCACCATCTTCCCCTACCTTGTTTTTCGCCTTCAGCACAATCCGCGCAAGAACTGACGATAGGTCAAATTCCCAACGCCATTCATCACCCACTCTAACACCCCGCCGTGGCAGATGCGGAACGCGCATCAGATACGCCCACAAAACCTCGTTCGTCTCTCCTATCACCTCACCTGTGCGCCACACACATATCTTCCCGCCCTTTCTTACCGCCTCGTCAAACCATCCCATATCCTCCGGCACATCCTTGCCCAGTTCATACCGCCACCTCTTGCGCCAAACCTCCCCCCAACCGCTCTGACGCCAAACCACTTCCTGCTCCACAATCGCTTCCTTAAAGCCCACCCTCACCTGATACTCCACACCCCCACCACGCACTATCCTGTCACTAATACGACCCTCAAGAACAAACCTCTCCTTTCCCTTTACACCAAACGACCAGAAAATACCATTCTGAACAAAGTTGGTCTCCACCAGAATCTCAATGCGCCACTCAGAACCCACCTTCGGTTCAAAAAGAAATCCCCTCTTCTGCTGCGCAAAAAGCGCTACCGCACAGACAAAAAGCGCGCCAATCAGCAGACAACGCCTCACTTACTTTTCACCTCCTCAACCCACTTACCCTTGCCGCTCATCTTGCCCGCATCCTTGTGCTGATATGAAAAGTCCCAACTCATCTGCGTCCTCACATCCTTTATGTGCCCTGTCTTGACCTCAATCCGAGCCACCAGTTTCGCCTCCACCTTCAGTTGGCAGTTCTCCATCTTCATCGTTGTTTCTGCACTCTTCACCTTTCCTTCTATCTGCGCTACACCACCGTCCAACTTCACCAGTTTATACTCCCAGGTCAACTTCAGCGGAAGCATAAGACCGGGAAGCCCGAACTCCGTCTGACCCTCCCAACTCTCCCCTTCCTTAACACTTTTGTCAGGCAGAACTACAGAAGCGACGGTTATGGCAAACCCCTTACCGTCAAAGGCACCTCCAACAGCAAGATGGGTGCTTGACGCCTCTATATCCTGCAATTGCGTCTCCAACTTGCCCTTCAGCATTGAAAGCACCCAGTTGTCTTCAGGCGGCTCTTTGTCACTTGAGACCTCTAACCGTTTTCCGTTGTCGTCCTTGGTGTATGAAAACTTCAGTGGTTTCAAAGTGTATGTCAGGTTTTCGTCGTTCTTAACGCACGAAAACTCCGCATCGCCTATCAAAACTTCCTTAACCTTTTGCTTCTGCCCCGCTACTTCGCTCTCATACTCTATTGTGGCTTTCGCCTTCCAAACCTGTTTGTCGCCCTCCTTCGCTGTGAAAGCCAATTTCGCCTCTCCCGCAAAAAGGACAACAGCAACCGCGCCACAAACCACCACAAACACCCAACGCATAACCTTCCCCCCAAACTATTTCTCAAAATCCTTCCAATAACGCTCCCGCAGTTTGCGATGCCATATCTTGCCGCTACCTGTGCGTGGCATATCCTCCGCTTTTATAAACTCCACCGATTTGGGACGCTTATAACCCGCCATCTTCCCCCTACACCACTCCCGTATCTCCTCCTCACTCGCCTGCACTCCTGGCTTCAACACCACCACCGCGTGAACCGCCTCCCCCCATTTCTTGTGCGGCACCCCTATCACCGCACACTCCAACACCGCTGGATGCTGGCTCACCACCGCCTCCACCTCCGCAGGAAACACATGCTCTCCACCCGTTATTATCATATTGCTCTTGCGGTCCACTATGTAAAAATACCCGTCCTCATCCTTTCTCCCCAAATCACCCGCAGAAAACCACTCCCCCCGAAACGCCGCTTTCGTCTTCTCCTCGTCCTTGTAATACCCCTCAAACAACATCGGTCCACGACTGTATATCTCCCCAACCTCTCCAACCCCAACCTCTCGTCCATCATCATCCAACAACTTCACAAAATCGGTCCCCAAAGATTCTCTTCCTATGGAACCCAACTTCTTCAACTGCTCGTGAGGCTTCAAAACAGTCACTATCCCCGCCTCGGTTGAACCATATCCCTCATACAACTCCACCCCAGGAAACATCTCCATCACCGCCAACTTCATCTCCCGTGTCGCAGGCGCACTGGAACACAATAACTTCTTTATGCTGCTCAAATCATACCGCTTCCGCTCCTCCTCCGAAACCGACAACATCAGATTGTAATGCGTCGGAATAAGGCTTATAAAGGTTATCCTCTCCTGCTCAATCAACTCAAAAACTTTGCGGGGGTCAAAGCCGCGACTCGTGTGCGCATACACCGTCCCACCCACATAGGTCACCGTGAACGAAAAGAATGTGGAATTGACATGACAGAACGGCATCACCGTCAAACAAACATCGTTTTCCGTAAAGCCAAAATCAACCGCGTTTATCAGGTAAAACGCCACATAGGATTCGTGTGAACGCAGCACCCCTTTGGGTCTGCCCGTCGTTCCCGATGTGTAAAGCAGAACCCAAATATCTTCAGGCTCAACGCGACAGTCGGGTGCTTCCTCCCCACCAGATGTCAGCAACTCCTCATAACTGTCCCAGCCAGAACGCTGCTCACCACCTGTTATGAAGTAATGTTTAACCTGCGGCAACCTGCCCCGTATCCTCTCTATCTCCTCTGCAAAATCGGGTTGCACAAAAAGCGCTTTGCTCTCGGCGTGGTCCACTATGTAACGAATCTCCTCTCCAACAAGGCGGAAATTGACTGGATTGAGGATTACGCCCGTCTTGGCGCAGGCAAAATAAAGGTCTATTATCTCAATCACATTGTCCAGAACGCAGGAGACCTTATCACCCTTCTTAAGCCCAAGCGAAAGCAAGGCATTGGCAAGGCGGTTTGTCCTGCGCTCATAGTCAGCGAATGTCCACGCTCCCCGCGCTTCCTTGAAAGCAACCTTATCAGGATTCTTGCGGGCAAAAACGGCAAAGTTCTGCGCTAAGTTCAACCACGGCGCCCCCATCACACCCTCCTCCTCAAACTCCACTGCCAACATTTTATCCCCAAGCCTGTCCTGTTCAACTCCTTCTTTTGTTGTGCGGGGAAACCGCCAACATCCATTTGACAAAATGTCAAACGAATACTTAACAGAATGTTTCTGCAGAAACATTCTGTCAAGCAAACATTTAACGAAACACTATAACATCAATGATTTCCGATACTTGTGTTGCAACAAACCGAAAGGTTATGGACAACAACCGCCAAAAGACGGAAAATTTCCCGCTTAACGATGCGCCGTAAAACCGATGTATGAAGTGTTGTCACGAAGAAATTTTGAGAGACATCAGCGAAATTTATTATGGAATCCACCTGCACATCGGTTACAATAGCATAAGCGTTGCGCTTGGTGGACTTTTATGCCTGCAGATGCTGTTAGCGGAGCAGGCGGGAGTCGCGCTTGAAAACAGAATGATAAAGGTGGATGCGTATATGGGGGCTGAAGCGGAGGGCGTATTTGCGGCGGCATTGCAAGCAGCCACGCGCTTTTAAGGAGGTGTAGTCGTGACGGACTTTTCCAACATTGCGGTTGTCTCCTGCGGAACACTGCGGCAGGAATTGCTCCATTTGCAGGAGGAGGGATTTCTGAATGCTGCGGCTTTGCTTTTCACACCACCCGGGCTGCACGAATGGCAGCCTCAACTGCGGCAGCATCTGCTCGCGCAACTTGAGCGCGCCTCACACAAAGCCCCCCGCGTAATTGTCGTCTACGGCAAGGTCTGCTACCTTGACCCCGCTGACCCAAGCGGTGATGTCAACTGGTTGATAGAACAATCCGGCGTTAATGCTGTGCGTATAAACGCCGCTAACTGCATTGACATTCTTGCCAGCAAGGAGGAGCGCGACCGCATCGCCGCAGGCAGCGACATTTACTGGCTCACCCCAGGCTGGTTCCTGAACTGGCGGTTCATATTCAAGGACTATGACCGCGGCAAGGCGAACGAGACATTTCGCGGTCACGACAAGGCGATTATGCTGGACGCAACAGGAGTGTTTGACCACACTGCCGCAGAAGAACCGGAGAAAATTCTTGAGTTTTCAGATTTTATGGGGATACCGTTTGAGGCACATCCTGTAACGCTTGAGCGCTTCAAGATGTTGCTGGCGGAGGCGGCGGAGCGCTTGCAGCAGCGCTGATGTTCCTCTCTTAATCGCAACATCTTAACACTTGTAATAATATCTTTGCGTTTCTTGCTTTTCTTCTGCCTCAATATCGCTTCTGTTCTTGCGATGCCGTCGTTCCATTTTTATTATTGAAGAAGTGTTAATCTAATAGGAGGGCGTGTTGTGCACGCGACAATTCAGAAGCCGATTGAGGAGATAATGGGCTATCTTAAGCCGGGAGAGAAAGTGTTTGTGTTTGGGTGCAGCAATTGCGCAGCCAAAAGCCATTCGGGTGGTGAGCCGGAGGTGCGGCGGATGGTAGAGCGTCTGCGCAAGCGTGGCGTGAATGTTGTTGGTTGGGCTTGCCCGCCCAATGGCGGCAGTTTATGCAAGTTGTCCGCTACAAAGCAGTTAGTTGAGGAACACAAGGAGGAGGTTGAGCAGGCGGACTCGTTTCTGGTGCTCGCCTGCGGGCAGGGATTCCACACAGTGATGGACGCTACAGACGGCGGACTTGTGCATCCGGGGTGCGACACGGTTTTTGGTGGTGAGACGGTCAAGGACGACCTGATAATTGAATACTGCTCGCTTTGTGGGGAATGCATAGCGGAATATACGGGTGGGTTGTGTCCGTTAACATTGTGCGCGAAGGGGTTGTTGAACGGACCCTGCGGCGGAGCAAAAGATGGCAAATGCGAGGCGGACCCGAACCGCGATTGCGGCTGGATTCTGATTTATGAGCGTCTTAAGGCGCTGGGGCGGCTTGACAACCTGCGCGCGTATCAGAAGCCCAAGAACAACGCACGCTGGAGCCGTATGCGCTCACTTGAGGTCTCGCCAACACGCGCCACATTCCGTTGCCTTGCCGGCGAATTCACCGTTTCTCAAGAAGACTAATATTGGGAGGCATAAAGATGAGCCGTCTGAAAGAAGTGCTTGAGGCAGGTGTTTTTGCGGTAACGGGGGAGATAGGTCCACCCAAAGGGGTGAATGTGGAGGCGGCGTTAAGGGAGGCGGAGGAGATGGCGCCGCATGTGGTGGCGGTCAATGTTACCGACTTGCAGAGTGCGGTGATGCGCGTTTCCTCGCTTGCGGTGTGCAAGTTGCTGCTGGAGCGGGGGATAGAGCCTGTGCTGCAGTTGACCTGTCGCGACCGCAATCGTCTGGCGCTGCAAGCGGAGTTGCTCGGTGCCGCCGTTTTTGGCATAGAAAACGCCCTTCTGCTGACAGGCGACCATATGGTGCTGGGCGACCACCCCGAGGCGCGTCCCGTCTTTGACCTTGATTCGGTGCAGTTGCTGAAAGCGGCATCAGAACTGAAAGCGGGACGCGATTTGTCGGGGCACGAGTTGGACGGCACGCCCGACCTCTTCATCGGCGCCGTCGCAACACCCGAATTTGAACCCCTTGAGTTGCACCTTATTAAGATGCGCAAAAAGGTTGAGGCAGGCGCGCAATTCTTCCAAACCCAAGCCGTCTACGATGCGGACAGATTCAAGCAGTTCGCGGATGCTGTGTCAGGATGGGGCGTGCCGATTCTGGCGGGAATCGTGCTGCTCAAGTCAGCCGGTATGGCGCGGTATATGAACCAGAATGTGGCGGGTGTGAGGGTGCCGCAAGAGTTGATTGATGAAATGGCGGCAACGCCTAAGGATAAACGGCGCGAAAAGTCGGCAGAAATCGCCCTGCGCATCGTGGAGCAGATCCGCCCTTATTGTGCGGGTGTGCACATAATGCCACTGGGTTGGGCGGATGTCGCCGCAGAAGTCGCACAGCAGATAAACGAAAAGACGCGCAAAGAGGTGGAATCGCGCATCCAGAAACTGCAAAACGAGTTGGAAGACTTAAAAGCACGCATCCCGGCACATTCGGTGCCGCCTGATATGCTGCTTCAGCAGGAAGAACTGGAGAACCAGATAAAGCATCTGCGTGCGTTGATGCCGCAATAGTTGCAGCGGCTCCACTATATAACGCGTGGCTTTGTTCCTACTTGGTGTATTTGAAGTTCACAAGACCAAATATCGCCCACTTCTGCAATATGT
>CAZPBO010000068.1:0-10289 GCA_964584815.1 uncultured Planctomycetota bacterium | reverse complement strand
CTCCCCACGGGTATCGGTTTCCCCTTCGGTATTATGTCTTCAGGTGGTCTTGCCGTGCAGATGTCCTACACCGATGTTTTCCAGATACAGGCTATTCTTGAGGCGGTGGAGAAGCGTTATGAGGCGTTGGAACTCTATGCGCCGCGCCTCACCGTCTTCAACACCCAACGCTCCTATGTTATGGCTATGTATCAGGAAGCATACCTTAAGGATATAGACATAAACACGACGGGTATGCCTGTTCTGCAGCCTGTTATAGGAATTCTCAATCACGGCGCCATATTGGATGTGCGTCCTATCGTCTCCTATGACAAAAAATATGTGCTGGTGGAGTTGCGTCCCTCAAGCGCCCGAGATTTCACAGGCATTATGGACCGTCCCGGCAGACAGGTCATTCTGCAGGGTGGTCTAACCAATGTAACGATAGAGTTGCCATCGCTTGTTTTGACCCGCCTGCGCACCACCGTCTTCTGCCCTGATGGCGGCTATGTCCTCATAGGCGGTATGAAGAATTTCATTGAGCAGGACTGGGAGACTGGAATTCCTATCATAAACGACATACCGATAGTGAGGAATGTGCTGCGTCGTAGGTATCTGGTGAAGGTGCGCAGACGCGAGGTTGTTCTTGTGCGCTGCGACATAACCATCCTCCGTGAGCAAGAGAAGCGCCTTTTCGGTAAGGCTTCCTGGTAAACCTTTTATTGGATTGCCAATCCCATTGTGACCGTTTAACATAATCCTCCAGAGTTGTTCTGGAGGATTTCTTATGCGCCGTCTGCTTGTCTTTGTTACCGTTTTGGGTGCTGGATTTTCCCTTCTTGCCCAGCAGACCGACCTGAAGAAGATGCGGGAGCAGGTTCAGAAGCGCGTTACCACAACCCTTGAGACGCTTTGTAAGATGCTGGACATCAAGGAGTTCCGTGATGTGCCTGCGGATGTTCTCACGCGACAGAAACTTGAGGAGTTTATGCTCAAAAAGTTCAAAGAAGAGTCGCGTCCTGGGGAACTTGAGAAGACGAGCCGCGTTATGATGAAGTTCGGTGTTTGGAAGAAGGAATGGGACTTGAAAAAGATGATGATAGCGATGCTGCGCAAAAATGTTGCGGGACTCTATTCGCCGAAGGACAAGAAGTTTTTTGTGATGACGGGTCTTGTAAACGACCAGATGCAGTTGCCGATGGTTGTGGCGCACGAGTTGACCCACGCGCTTCAGGACCAGCAGTTTGACCTGTGGGCGTTTGAGCGTTCAATATACGCCAACGACGACCGCTCCTTGGCAGCGCACGCCCTGATTGAGGGGCAGGCGACGCTAATCGGCGTTGAATATATGAACTTCGTTCGCACGGGGAAAATGGGAATTGAACAGGGACGCCGCATCTCACCTATGCTGCGCTTCTCCTTTGCTTTGCAACGCCGCCAGATGATGAAAACCACCCCAAGAATCCTCTGCGAGACATTGCTCTTCCCGTATGAGGCTGGCACGCGCTTCTATGAGGAGTTTTGCCTCAAACTCGGCGTCAAGCGCTCCGCCTATCTCTTCCTCTGGCCACCGCTCTCCACCGAACAGATTCTCCATCCCGAAAAGTACCTTGACCCCGAAAAACGCGATGAGCCCACCGAAATTCGTCTCCTTGACCCCGCTGAGGAATGCCTCGGTAAAGGCAACTACGAAACCTGTGGCGTGGGGGTTCTGGGGGAGTTCTTGATGAAGGTTGTGATGTCGCATTTCATTGATGAAACAGATGCTACCCGTGCCGCTGAAGGTTGGGACGGTGACAGATACTTCGTCGTTACGCATAAACCCTCAAAACGCGATATTCTTTTCTGGCTCTCAACCTGGGACACAGAAAACGATGCCAAGGAGTTCTTTGACCTCTACATAAAAGTGCTGGAGAAAAAACACAAAAAGACGGCGTGGCGCAAAGGCAACACCGCCTGCTTCTGGATTGACGCGTCGCAAAAGACCCTTGCATGGATTGAGCGCAACGGCTCTGATGTGGTGGTTATTGAGTCAGCGACCAAGAAGGAGGCGGAAAAACTGCTCGCTTTTGCTGCGAACGCTTCTAAGGTGACCGTAAAGCGCGACCTCTTCAAGGTTGAGAAGCACCCACTGCGGATTCCTGAAATCCCGAAGCAGTCCACACCACCGAAGCAGACGCCGCAGGAAGGGAAAGAGGGTGACTTTTAAGCGACCGCTCTGCGCCATAACCACGACACTGCCTGTTGAGGTTCCATACGCTGCCGGCTGGTCAGTTGTTGACTTAAACAACCTTTTCATCAGCGCTGACGACCCCGCGGCGCTTGTGGAAGAAGCCGAAATCCGCGGCTTCCCCAAAACCTTCTGCGCCTGGGTTAAGGGGATATACGCCGTATGCCGCAGACTCAAGCCCGACCTTCTCATCGCCGTTTCGGGTGGTGACTGCACCAACACCCGTGTTATGGCAGAGGTCTTGGCGGAGGAGGGGATTGCCACCCACCATTTCAATTTCCCTTATCCTGCCGATAAGGATGCTTTGGAAGAAGAGATTAGGCGGCTCTGTCGGCGGTTCGGAGTGAGCATAGAAGATGCCCAGCGCACCAAAAAGCGCCTTGATAAAATTCGTCTTCTCCTTCAACACCTTGACGACCTCACCTGGCAGCAGCATAAAGTCACGGGAGCAGAAAACCATATCTGGCTTGTGACCGCTTCTGACTTCCGCTCCAACCCCCAACAATTTGAGCGCCAACTGACGGCTTTTCTCAAACAGGCGCAGCGCCGTTCTCCATCCCCCCCAAAAATCCGCCTCGCCTACGCTGGTGTGCCTCCCATCATCACCGACTTCTACGATTTCTTCCCCGCTTATGATGCCGATATAGTCTTTAACGAAACGCAGCGCCAATTCGCGGGTCTCCCCATATATCCCGACCTCATTGAGCAGTATCACCGCTATACCTACCCTTACGCCTTTGCCTGCCGCCTTGCCGATATAGGCCGCGAGGTCAGACGCCGCCGCTGTCAAGGACTCATCTACTACGCCCAGACCTTCTGTTTCCGCCACGCATATGAGATTCTTCTGCGCCAGTCCTCACCTGTGCCTTATCTTGTGCTTGAAGCGGATGCTCCAGGACCGCTTTCAGCGCAACACAGAACCCGCCTTGAGGCATTTCTTGAGATGATTACAGCCTCTTTGTGAGGTTTGCATTATGTGTTGTCTTTTGGGGGCGTCTTTGGGCTTGATTTGGGGCACTTTTTATGCCATATTGGTGGCGGCTGATTGGGGGCATTCGTTGTGAGTTTTGAGGTGGAGGTGCTTGAGGGTCCGCCGAAGGTGGGTGTCGTGCGTGCGGTCGGCTACATTGAAGCAGTGCAGAGTCGTATTCTGCGGGAGAAACTGAACGAACTGGAGAAGAAAGGCGTTCGGCGCGTCATCATTGACTTAAAAGATGTCCTCTTCATCTCATCCTCCGGCTTCAGTCTGCTTGTCAACTATGTGACACGCAAAAAAGAGGAGTGGGGTGCCGATTCTGTGCTGCTTGTCGCCCCCGCACCGCCTGTTATGCAAACCATTCGTATCCTTGGGCTTGAGTCGTTTTTCTCTATTCTACCGGATATGGAGACGGCGCTTAAGAAGGTGGGACTCAAATGAGAAAACCGTCCTTTATGCTGCTCAAAGAGCGTATCAACTATGATGGCAGTCAACTGCGCCCGCACTGGGTATACTATCAGACGGGCATTGTGGGTGATGCTGTGGTGGCGTTTGTGGGTGCCTGCCGTGTAGAGGGCGCAAGTGTTGTGGATGTTACCGATGCGCGGGCGGGCAGGGTGGTGGTGGCAAAGGATATGCTTCACTTCATCGCGGAGCATTTTGGTGCAGGGCTGCTTGAGGCGTCGCTTCTGCAGAGGTTGCTTGTTTTCTGCTGCTTTGAGGCGCTGTCGGCGCGGGGGGTGGCAGGGCTCATCCGCCGCGGTGATGACCTGTTCGTCGGCGCCGCAAAACTCTCCGTCTCCGTCGCCACCGTCTCACCTGTTTCCGCCCTCATACATCTTGGACTCAACATTGACAAAACAGGATGCCCTGTCAATGCGGCAACACTCCCTGAAATCGGTGTTACACCTGATGAACTGGCACAAGACATCCTGCGGCGGTACGCTGATGAAGTGGGCGATGTGATTGATTCCGCCGTCACCGTCTCCCCTGTTACCCCACACGATGCGCCCCCGACGCCTTGAAACTGAAAAAAACTTCCCTTCCCGCCTCAAGTCCTAAACGCTCCGCCGACGCAGGTGTCACCACCGCCACAAGCGTCAAGTCCCCTCTTTTCCCCACCACATCCACAAGCGCCCCGCGCCGCCTCACATCCACCACAACCACCCCTATCTGGTTCAACGCACTGCTCTCCTCAACACGCCTTAAATCCACAACGATGTCCTCTGCCCGAACAAGCAGAACCACATCCTCCCCAACTGCCGCCTGTCTCAACGCCCGCACCTCAACTCCTCCGCAGTCAACACACATCACCCCTTCCTCTAATCTTACAACCTTGCCTTTAAGGAGGTTTTCGGCGCCTGTCATCTGCGCGACCGCCTCATCCGCCGGCATCCGCAGCACATCCTCTGCAGACGCAAATTGCACTATCTTTCCTTGCCGCATCACGGCAATTCGCCGCCCCAAAACCACCGCTTCCTCCAAATCGTGGGTCACAAGCAGCGCCGCTTGCTTCAGTTCTACAAGCGCTTTCTTCAGTGTTCCACGCAACTTGCGCCGCATAACAACATCCAACGCCCCGAAAGGCTCGTCCAGAAGCAGAACCCTCGGTCGCACAATCAACGCCCGCGCCAGCGACACCCTCTGACACTCACCACCCGAAAGCGTCCATACCTTCCGCCTTAAAAGATGCCCTATCCCAAGCAACTCCACAAGATGCTTCACATCCGAGTCCCTTACCTTCATCCCCCTTGCGCGAACGCCAAATAGGATGTTCCCCAGCACATCAAGGTGGGGAAACAACGCATAGTCCTGCGGCACATATCCAAAACCACGCTTCTGAACTGCCAATGCCGTTATGTCCCGCCCATCAAGCAGAATCCTGCCCCTGTGTGGTCTGTGAAGTCCCGCTATCGCCTCAAGCAAAAGTGTCTTTCCCGCACCGCTTGGTCCGAAAATGACCACCACCTCGCCTGCGCCTACATCAAGGGTTGCGTTCTCAATACAAAATTTGCCAACCCCAACCGAAAGATTTTCTACCCTAAGCAGGGACATCTGGCTTTCTCCGCCACAAAACAAGACGCAGAACGAGGAAGACACCAAGACAGCAGAGGAGAAGCAACGCTGCCACAGGACCTGACGCCGCCAAACCGCCTGTCTCAAATCGGTGCCATATCAGAACAGGCGCCGTCATCGGATGATACGCCAATATGACAACAGCGCCGAACTCGCTCACAGCCCTCGCCCATGTCAGAAGCAGTCCCGCCAGAACGGCTCTGCGCGCTATCGGCAGATATACACCCCAAAAAACGCGCCATTCACTCGCACCTAAAACCCGTGCCACATCGCCCAGACGCTGATTCACCAACCCAAACCCCTCGCGCGCACCGTTCACCGCATACGGCAGACTCACAAACAACATCGCCGCTATTATCGCCGCATAACTCCCAACAAAGTCCCACCCAACAATACCCCCCAGACCCGGCTTCCCCAGCGCCCACAGCAGCGCAATACCCGCAACCGAATGGGGCACCGCCAACGGCAAATCCACAAGCGCCTCTATCAACCGCTTCAACGCAATCGCCCTGGTGGCGAGGATATAAGCAAGCGGAACACCGAACAAGGCTGCCAGAACCACTGCCACCCCCGCACATATAAACGAGTTCAGAAGCGCCCATAATACCTGACTTTCACCTGCAGCCTGAAAAGTGGCGCCTCCAGAACGCGCAATCACAAGCATGGTCGGTATCACAACAAAGCCGAGAAGCGTTCCAGCAGCAAACCACATCACCAGCCAGAAAAAGCGGCTCACAAAAAGACTCTCCCTCAAAACAGAATCTGAACAAGAACCACAAATCCCCAGGATTTGATGTCGGTTTTGGGAGCCGCTTTGGTCGTCGTGCGGGAAACTTCAATCTTCAGCGTTCGGGCAAGCCCCGCAAAATGGTAGTTGAACACCAACGCCTCTTGATGATACCAGTCGTGAAGGTAGTGGACATTGGGGTCATAATAAGAGTAACGCGCCGCCACCGTCACATAACTCCTCAAAAGCCATCCAAACTGCAGAACATAACCGTAGGTGTATCTGGGGGCAAAGCCTGTGCCGTAGGCGCGTCCGTTTTCAAGCGTCGCGTAAATCAAGCCACCCATAAAGGAGAAAGACGACCATCTGACGACAGCGTCAGTAGTCACCCCTTTTGAGTCGTCAGGAATGTTGTCGGAGTTGAAATCAAAAGCGGCGGCGTTGTAGGCGCCCGCAACTCCCAGTGTGAAACGCAACTTCTGGTAATATGTTAGGTCGTTCTCCACATACTTCTTCGGCAAGGAGGGATAGGCGAATTCAAAACGCGCCACTGTCAGAAACTTGTTGTCAGAATTTGTGGAATTCCGCCCGCCACCGTTGTAGCAGCCGACCTGAACGCGGAAATTGCTATACTCCCCCCGCAGAGTCAGACCCACATCGCGGGATGAGGCAAGAAGCACCCTATCCTGAAAATACGAAAGAGCAGAAGGACGCCCGGTAAAATAGATTGTCCTTGCTGATGAGAGCGCAAAGAACGAAAACGGAACCTTCGCCTGACCCAAAATTACCGCAAGGTTGTATCTTTTCAGACGCTGCCAACGATAGACGACAAACATATCCTCTATCTGCACATTCCCACCGCTTTTGCCGACAAGGCTTCCATAAATAGCAATGTGGGCGGAAGGAACAAGCATTTTAAGCCCTATCAGCGCACGACGACAGGAAAACTCACCCACCGCATCTGAATCTTCTGCGTCCTCGTAACTGAACGCTCCCCAAAAGTCCCCCAACAGCATCACCGTTAAGTCGTCACTTTTGAGCCTTACTCCTGTGCCCCTGCTGGGGTTTGCCGAAACCGTCATCCCCGCAAGGACCAAGCAGACCAACGCAATTCCCATAACACTCCTCCTACAGGGTGCTACCTGCTGCTTCTCAACTCTTTGGGCGCGTTGCCCTCAAACTGCGGCTCAACGCTCCTCTGCCCGCATTCCGCAAGAATCTTCTGTCCCGTCTCCGAAAGAAGCAGTTTCACGAATTTTAACGCCAGTTCTGGATGAGGGGCGTTTTGGGGCACCCCCACACCATAAACTATCGGCGCACCTGTAACTTCTGTCCCATCACTCAAGCGGAGTCTTGCCTGCCTGTAAAACTGCGCCTTCATAGGGTCGCCCAGATTTATCTCCGCCGGCAACTCAACAAACCTCAACTTGTGCTGCACCGCAACGCTTGAATACTCAAAGGCGTAGTCCAACTCCCCTGCTTGAAGGAGCACAACCAACTCCACCGATTTCGGACGCACAACACGCCCTTTATGCTTGAGCAACAGGTTATAAAGCCCGCGCTTTCTGTAAAACTTCTCCGCTAACTGCAGCGCCAGAAGAGCACGGTATCCGCAAGGGTCTGCATCTGGGTCGGAATGCCCCCAGCGTGTTCTTTTGTCCTTCAGAATTTCTGTCCAGTTCTGTGATGTTACCCTGTCTGCGGCATAGGATTTGTCTGTGTAAGCAAGCACCAGACGGTTGGCGGCGAACTTCGCAAACCACCTGCAATGCTTGGGATAAAGAAGTTGCGGAAAAAGACGCCAGTCGGCAAGCGCCACTACATCCGCACGCCTGCCTAACTCGCTTATCTTCTTCGCCACAACGCGGCTCCCACTCGCCTCTATCTCCACACCCACCCCATATCTGTCCTCAAATTCCTCCGCCAGTCGCTCAAACGGCTTTGTCAAACTACCTGCACAGAAAACGACCACTTTCTCCTTCGCCCCACAGCCCAGGAGCAGGGATGCGGAAAGCACTAGGAGGAGAAGGCGCAAGGTGATTCCTCCTTATTTTAACGAACGCTCGTTCTAATTATCGCGCCCGAAGAATCTGCATCAACAAGAAATCGGTTTCGCCTCAAAAGAATCGCTTTTGCCTTGCTGCTATTTCAGCAGACGCAGTGGCAACATACAGTTTGTAACTTGCAGCATTGAAAGGACAAGTTTTGTATGGATTGCTTAAGTGATATTTGTAGAATATCTTAAGCGGATTTGGGAGGGCAAGGTATGAGAGGTTCGGCGGTCGCGGGGGTTCTGGCGTTTGTGGGGTTTGTGACTGCAGGACTCCTCGGCGCAATCGCTTATATGCAGTATGATAAGTTTCGCAAAGAGAAACTGCAGATGCAGGAGAAAAGCAGAAAGCAGGAGGATGCTCTGAAAACGGAGAACCAGACTCTGGCGTTGAAGGTGGATGACCTAAAGCAAAGACTGATGCAAGCCAATGTGACAATCAGCAAGTTGAAAGGGGACAAAGATGTGTTGCAGAAGCAGTTGGAGACGCAGAAACAGATAGTTGAGTCGTTGAGGAAACGGGAGAAGAGATTTCAGGACAGTGAGGCGGAACTGCGTGCCACAAAGGCAGAATTGGATTTGCTGAAAAAGCAGTTGTCCGAGAAAGAGCAACGCCTTGCGGTGTTGCAGAAAAGGGTGGACAATCAGGAAAAGGAGTTGTCCACACTGCGGAAGACGGCGCAGGAGTATAGACTTCTACGCAAGCAGGCTGATGAGTTGAGCGGGCTGCTGGCGCAGAAGAAGGCGGAGGCGGCGATGTTGCGGCGTCGTATAAAGTGGTTGGAGGGCGAACTTTCTAAAGCGCAGGCTGGGCAGTCGGATACGATTCAGGAGATGAGAAAACAGTTGGAGGAGCAGAGGAAAGCCGCGGAGAGCCTTTCCCAGAAGTGCTCAAAGTTGGCGGAGGAACGGGACTCATTGAAGGAGCAACTGGAGGAGGTGGTGGGCAGACTTGCCGCTAAAAAGAAGGCGGAGGCGAAACTTGCGCGTAAGTTTATGGAAGAATTGCAGGTTCTGGGGGCTGCTCGGGGCTCGTTCGGCACATTCTGGCTCCGTTGCTCTAATGGCACCACCCCGGGAACCCTTATTTCACTCTCGCAGGTTCTTGACCTTGACCCGAACGCCGCCGGAGTCCACGCCGAACTTCGTGCTATGGGGCGATTTGGTTTTTCCTTTGACTTCTTTCAAACTTCCTACTCTGTATCTACTATGATGACAGAGGATGCGCAGTTTCGCAGCATAACACTCCAGTCTGGACACGATGTTAAAGGCAGGTTCAGAGGGAGATGGGGGACGGTCGCGCTCCATTTGGGTTTCGGCAGCCTTTTCCGCAGCGGTTACAGAAGGTTTGATGTGGGCGTTTCGGCAGGAGTGCGTATAGCGGACTACTATGCGTGGTTGCGCGATGTCACCGACAGCGAGGAGGACAACGCATCGCTGACAACAGTTTGTCCGTTTGGGGGGGTGTGGTTCAGATACTATTTTGCGACCGACATATGTTTCACCGCCCGTGCTGCCAGCGGTGCATTCAACTACGGCGACTACAACTCCCCTTACTTCTTTGAAGGTGCCGCTCTCGTCAACATCAAACTCGCCTCCATCCTCTCTTTTGAGGCGGGCTACATCTTCACCGTCCACAAATTCCGCTACGAAGACTCAGACACAGGAGAATACAGCCGCTTTGAGCAGACATCAAGCGGTCCTTATCTTGGTCTGTTGCTGGTGTTCTGATTAGTCGGATGAGTGTGGCTTAGGAGTGGGGGATGGAGGAGTTCTGTTTTGTGCACTGTGCGGATTTACACCTTGATAGTCCTTTCAGCGGCATAAGTGGGGCATCACCTTGGCTGGCGCTACGGCTGCGCGAGGCGACATTCAACGCTTTTTCCCGGGTGGTTGATGTGGCATTAAAAAACGGCGCCGCGGCTATCCTTATCGCCGGCGATGTCTTTGACTCCGAATACGGCTCCCTTGCCGCGCAACTCCGCTTCCGCGACATCGTCTCACGGGCAACCAATGCGGGAGTTGCCGTCTTCGTCGTCTGCGGCAACCACGACCCCTTAAAAGGCTGGATGAGGAAGGTTCCCCTACCTGAAGGCGTTCACATCTTCGGCACGGAACCCGAAACCCGTCAGTTGGTTGTGGACGGTGAGGTGGTGGCAACAGTTTCGGGGGTGAGTTTTGGACAGAAGGTGGTGAGGGCAAATCTTGCTCGCAGGATGCGACGACCGCAGGACAGCCCATTTGCTGTTGC
>CAZPBO010000067.1:0-10632 GCA_964584815.1 uncultured Planctomycetota bacterium | reverse complement strand
ACCCGCATAACATATCCTCCAGAAGCGTTCAGATTATATCGGTTTGGAAGTTGGAGTAGAAGGGTGCTTGCGTAATGATGTTGCGCCGCGTATGATTATGTGGGATGTTTTGAGATGGTGTGTGATGGGAATCAGTGGGCAGATAGAGGGGAGTGTGCGGATATTGCTTTTGAGGGAGATAGCGTCTGGTGGTATGGGGACGGTGTATGAGGGGTTGCAGTTGGGTGCGGAGGGTTTCCGCAAGACGGTGGCGGTGAAGGTGATAAGACCGGAGTTGACTTGTAATGCGGAATTTGTGCGGATGTTTGTGTCGGAAGCGAAGTTGGTGGCGGACCTTGTTCACGAGAATATTGTGCAGATATATCAGTTGGGGCGTGCTGACAGTCACTATTATATGACGATGGAGTTCATAAACGGTGTGAGTTTGCGGGAGTTCATAGAGCGGCATAAGGAGCGGGGTTTGAGGGTGCCTGTGGAGATAGCGGCGTTTGTGGCGAGCCGCGTTTGCAGGGCGCTGGACTTTGCGCACAAAAGGCGCGACAAAGACGGCACGCCGTTGGGGATAGTTCATCGCGATGTCTCCCCGGGTAACATCTTGATGACTTGGGAGGGGGTGGTGAAATTGGGCGATTTTGGTATAGCCAAAGCGCGCAATATGATGGTCTATAAAGAGGAGGAGGTGTTGCTGGGCAAATTGGGATACATGAGTCCCGAGCAGGCGAGGTTTGAGGAGACCGATGCCAGAACGGATATCTTCAGTTTGGGCGTTGTGCTGTGGGAGGTGTTGACGGGGAGACCGTTGTTTGAGTCTGGACCCACACAGGTGGTTCTTGACCGTATAAGAAGGGCGCAGGTTCCGAGGACGGAGGAGTTGCGAGGATATGTTCCGGAGGCGCTGCGGATGATATTGGAAAAAGCGCTGCAGCGGGAGCGTAGCAGGCGTTATCAATCGGCAGGCGAGATGGGCTATGCGCTTGAGTATATGATGTATCGCGACCGCTACGGTCCCACCAATCTTACGCTGTCGTGCTATCTCTGCCGCCTGTTTGCGGAAAAAGCGCCTTACATCCCGGAGGGCGCAGAAGAGGAAATCAAAAGGATGCCGGAAATATTCGGAGGGTTGAGATGAGATATCTGTTTGTGGTTCTGGTGGTTGTGTTGTGTGTGTGTGGTGCGTTTACGGGATGGTCTGTTGTGGGGCAGGACGCAGATGAGGAGGACGATGCCAAGGCGGGCGACCTTCTCCAGCCTTATGAGTATTTTGACACAGATGGGGTGGTGGAGGCGATGAAGGCGGAGTTTAGGAGGAAGAACTGGCGGCGCTTTTTGGACTGTCTGAATTTGGCGATGAAAAGGGCGCTGAAAGAGGGGAAGATGAACGAGATGGTGGAGCGTTCGGAGAAGGTCTATATGCCGCTTTTGTCGTTCTGCCGTGCGATGCTGCAGTCGCTGCCGCCGGAAGGGTTGCAGATGTATCGTGCGACTTATTCGGCGCTTGCGGAGCGTGAACTGCAGAAGGCGCTGAAGAGCGGCAGTGAGGAGGCGATGAGGCGCGTGGCGCTTGTGTATCCGCTGACAGATGCGGCGGCGAAAGCGCTTGAGTTGATGGCTGACGGCAGTCTTGAGCGTGGGGATGTGGGGGAGGCTTATGGGTATCTGCGGGAGGCGGGTGGCAGTGGTGCGGTGTTGCTGAAGCAGGCGGCGGCGCTGCTGGTTCAGGGTGCAAAGGTTGAGGCGGCGGCGCTTCTCAATGCTGCTACCAAAGCGGGTGCTGCTGACAGGTTCCCCCTCGCCACCAAACTCCTACAGGAAGCCTTAAAGGATGTAAAACCCTCAAGCCACGCTCCTGTTCTTGACGGAGTGGGCTGTTGTACAGAGGAGGCGGTGGAGAAGTGCGATTTTGCTGCTGTGACCAAGATGACATACAAGGTGGAAGGCGGCAAGCGTTATGGCGTGGACTGGGATGAGGAGTTAAGTGATGGTGGGAAGACGGGGCGTCGTCCGCAGGTTGTGGTAGGACCCTGGGTGAGGCGGCGTGCTGTTCGGAGCGTTTACAATGGTCCGTTCGGGCAGTTTGCCGTTGTGGCGGATGGGAAACTGGTGACCGCTGACAGCCGTTATGTGCTTGCCCGCAAACTGAAAGGCGGCAAACTGCAATGGCGCTATCCCGAGATAAGCGGCTCCCTTGAGATGAATGTCGTTGTGCGAACCGCTGCCTGCGACGGTCACTGTGTTTATGCAGTTATTGCTCACCACAGACGCGTGTCGCCAGCATCCAAGCAGAGACCGAGATTCCCGCGCTTCCCTGTCTCAAGCGCCTCGGGCAACGACCTCGTTGCTGTTAGCCTCAAATCGGGACGCCTTATATGGTCCGCTTACGGCAACAACACGACCAAACTCTCAAAAACGGTGTTTTTGACACCGCCCATTGTCATCGGAGCGCGCATATATATCGGGTGTGCCAGCGCTTCAACGCAGAGCCAGTGGGATTACGGAGTTGCCTGCTTTAGCCGGTCAGGAAGACTTCTGTGGCTATCCAATTTTGCCTTCAATAAGGCGTTTTATGCAACAGGAGGAATCTTAAGAGAATACGATGGTGAGATTTACTATCTGACAAACGGTGGTCTGTTTGCGTGTTTGGATGGGCGGAGCGGGCAGGTGATGTGGGTGGTGCGGTATGCGGTGGCGCCGTCGGAGGAGCAGACAACCAGCCGCGCTTATCCGCCCGTTGCTCCGCTCTTCTGGAAGGGCGTCTGGAAAGGACGCCCCCGCCGCGTCGTCGTCATACTCCCATCCGACTCCGACTTCATCAGCGCATATGACCTTGATGCAAAACGCCTTCTATGGAGAGAGGAGCGCTGCAGCGCAATATCCGCCCTCGGCTTCTTTGCGGACTGCGTCATCCTCACAGGTGGGGCATCGCTATTCCGCACAGGAAAACCCGCCATAGTGGGATACCACATCGTAACAGGTAAGATAAAACTGCACGATGAGGTGGAGCATCATGTGCAGGCGAAGGGTCTGCTCACAAGCAATGGTCATCTTCTTCTGCCTTGCACCGACGGACTCTGGCTTCTCAAGATAGAGGAGAGTAAGGAGTTCAAAGGAGGGTATACGACGAAGGAGTTGGGTTTCTGGCGGTGGTATGGGGGAGGCAAAACTCCCGCGGCGGGCAACCTCATCTTCTATAAGGGGCGCCTGATATGCATAAACTCCTCACATTGCTGTGTCTATTTGTTGCCGCAACGGTAACGGCGCAGGAAGCCGCAGAAGGCAACAAGTTCCGATTGGACATTGACGATGAGGCGAGCGAGGTGGTGGCGGAGGCGAGGCGTCTGCTTAAGAAGAATCCCGAAAGCGCAGGGCGTCTTGTTATGGCGCTTCTTTCCCGCAGCGCTTCAGCCAAAAAAGAGCGCCTTGTGGAGTTCTCCGACATCGTGCTGCCCACAACCTGTGCCTGTCTGCGCATCCTAAAGGAACTGCCCGCTGATGTGCGGGAAAAGTTTGATAGGGAGTTGGAAGCGCTGTCTGCTCGTGTGGGCAAAGTTCTGGGTGAGGAGGAGATGGTGGCGCGGTTTGGGGGCAGCGTTGCGGCGGATGATGCGGTGAAGCATCTGGCAGCAGCCGCAATTGAGAAAGGCGACGGTGCCACCGCCATCCGCTACCTCGCTCTCCTTAAGCAGCCCGACGAACTGCTGCTTGCAGTGGCAAAGGCGCTCTGCGGCGACACAAAGCCGCTTGGGAAACTTCTGCCGACGCTGCCGCCTGCAAAACGCGCCCTCTTCGCCTCCCTTGCGGCAAAATCTGCTCCCCCACCAGCAAAGCCCCTTACACTGCAGGAGTTGGCAAGCATCGTTGGGAAAACCGGACAGTGGCACGACAGGGCAGTGCGCCTTTCCTCCTTCGGAGTTGACATCCTTGTGGAGCCGAAAGCGGCGTTTGTTGGCAGAACCCTCTGGTTTGCTCTGCCCGGCGGCTGGCTCGCCTACGACGCCAAAACCGCTAAGAAGGCTTGCTCCATAAGGATAGGCAAGTCGGAGGGAGGTTGGTTGCGGGTGGTCTGCTGGGCGGAGACCGACGGCAGTGTTGTTGTGGGACTCCATTCGGGCAAACGCCCCTTTATCAGTTGTGTTGATGCACGCACAAGAAGGCTTTTGTGGGTTTCCACATCGCGGGACGGGGTTTCGGACTTGATGGCGGTGAGTGCGCCAACGGTTGCTGCTGGCAGAGTTTTCTGGCTGGGGGTGCGCAAAGGTGGTAAAAGGGCATCACTGTGGGTGGTGTGCCAGAACATCCACGGTGGGCTGATATGGAGGAAGCGTCTGGGGTCGGAGGTTTGGGAGTCAGGCAGAAGAAAGCGGGTGATGATTCCGGGCAGGGGAATGCGCTGGGAGGAGACTTCGTGGCGTTCCTGCGGATATGTGATGTTGAGCGGACCGTTTCTGCTGTTTGTTTCAGGGAGCGGTCTTGCGGGGTGTCTTGAGAGCACCAGTGGACGGGTCGTCTGGCTGATGCTCTATCCTGTTGTGAGGCGTCGCGGGCTTGCGAGAATTCCTTTTCTGTGGCGCCTGCCACGGCGACTCTGTCAGGCGCCTCTTCTGCTTGAGCGCAACTATAAGGGCAGAAAAGAGCGTTGGTTCGTCTTCGCGCCTGGTGACAGCGATGTGGTGGTGGCTGTGCGGGAGGACGGGATGAAATGGTGGTGGCGCAAGGTGGCGGCGTGGCGGGTTCTGCTGCCGCTTTCTGACGGAATGCTTTTCCTCGCCGAGCGCAGACCACTCTATTCCCGTTTTGAGGAAGGAGATGTTGACATAAGCGTAAAACTGCGCGTTTTGGACCCCGCCACAGGCAGATTGCGCTTCTCAAAGCGTCTGGAAAGGGAGAGCCGCATCCGTGGGGCGTTCGCATTAGCCGACAACCTTCTGGCGGTTGTTATGGATGAGAGGCTGACGGTCTATGAATATCTGCCGCAAAAAGCGGAGGTGACGCAGAAAAAAGTTTTCCCTGCCCAGATGCAGTGGCTCAACACAGACAAAAACTGCGTGGTTACCTTCAGCGGTGAAGGGAGCGTGGAAAACGCGTTTGTGATTTTGCGGCGCTAACGCTTTCTGCCTGCCGAAAGAGAGCGCATAATGTCACGCAACTCTTTGAGCAACTGTAAAGCGTCGTTGTGGGCGTCGCCGATGTCGGCGGCGAGTCTCACCACTTCCGCCGCCACCTTGTGAATGACGAAAAACAGCAGCGCCAGAACAAACAGCACAATGAGAACGACGATGGAGGCGGTGCCCGCGAAGATTGAGCCGTCGGTCATGACATAAAGGAGTCCGAAGACAGCGGCGATTATGGCGGCGAGGTATCCCACCAGCGCCAGAACACGCGCCAGAAGACGCAGGTTGTCGTAGTGGCTTGGAACGACGCGCTCACCCAGCAACGCCTCCCGCCGCGCCTCCGCTATCTTCGCCCGCTCCTCCGCACGCTCCTTCTGCATCTTCAACTCCAACGCCTTCCGCTGCTCCTCGTCCACTATCCGAACTTTCTGCCCGCAGTTGGGACACGCCATGCGCTTGCCGCGCATATCATCCGGAACGCTGAACGCGTGACCGCAGAAGATGCACTTAACATGAACCGCCATTACCTCTTTCCTCCCTGCTCCTTAAGGCGCTCATAGAGCAGCGCCCGCTCACCCATCTTAAACAGACGCTCCATAAAACTCCAGCATTTTTTCGGTGCCGTTATCACCCACACCGTGAAAGCCCGTTCCTTCTCAAGATGGAGTTGCCACCACGCCCTTGCCATTTCCTGCGCTTTTTCCCGCGCATCCTCCAACTCCTTCCTCGCCACCGCAACATCGCGGCTGCCTACCCGCATCGCTGCCGCCTCCACCACAACCGCCCCCCTCTCCCGCGCCGCCGCCGATGCCGCACACAACTCCCCATCCTCTGCCTTGCTCCCCAACCATTTCCCCAAATCCACCGCCAACCTCCCCCATCTCGCCGCCTTCCTCACATCTCCCCTCCCCAGCAACTCTTCCGCAACCCTTACAACACCGCTCATCACCTCCTTCACACACCTAACCAGTTTCCTGTCAAGCATCGTCCACGCCGCAACACCACGCAAACCCTTATGATAACCCACATCTTCAAGAACCTGCAGCCTCCTTTGAGCGCTCTCCCTTATGCGGGTTCTTATGTAGGTGCAGCGCAGCGCTCGCCTTACCCATATCGCCACCTTCTCGGGGTTCTCCATCTCCATCTCAAGCCACGCGAAAAGAAGTGGATAAAGCCCGTTGCCAGGCTCCATATTGCGCAGAAAGCCCAGTATCTTGCCCGCCTCTTTGCGATAACGCCCGGGATTTGTCAGAAGCAGCCGCAGGATATGTAGATTCACCACCACATTGCCGGGGAAACGGTTGTCCAGTCGTCTGTAGCGTTTCAGGATATCCTTTGTGGCGAGCAGTGACAGCGCGGCGGCGCATAAATCGGCATCATCCTTGTGGCTCTTCAGAAAATCGTCTATTCTTTCCGCAGGCACCCGCTCATACTTCTGCAGCAGGCGCTTTAAGCGGTTGTAAGCCTGCACCCTGTCCGCCAAAAAGTCGCTCAGCATCTGAAGCGGCTTTTTGCCGTAAATCCCCGCCATATAATCAAGCATCTTCTCTATTTCATCAGAGGTGAGACGCATCCGCACCGCCTCCTCCTTGACGAGGACGGCAAGCAACTGACGCGCCGCCTCCAACTCCTCCATACTGTAACGCCGTTTTTTACCCAAATCACCCGCAAAGCGGCGCTCCGCCAGTATCTGAACATCGTTTTGAGGAGTGAAGACAATCATCCATTTGCGCTTGGGGTCAAGATTGGGGTTTTTGCGGATATATTCACGCAGGACACGACGGGCTTGCTCCTTTTTACCCAGTTTTGCGAGGCTTGCGCCGAGAAAGTAAAGCGCCTGATAGGGACCTTTGTTGTCTTTGAGCGCGGCGGCGGCGAATTGTGCCGCCTCCTTGTAACGCTGCAGATAGAAAGCGGCACGACTCGCCGCAAGCGCCACCATCCGCTCCTGCGGCGCAACCTTCAACCCCGCCTCCGCCAACGCCAAACCCAAACGCGCATCACCTGACGCCACCGCACATTCTGATGCCACGGCAAAAAGACCCCCATCCTTCACCTCTCGCAGACCTTCCAGCGCACTCTTTAACGCTTCTTTTGCCCTGCCGCGCTCAAGTAGAAGACGGCTCAATTTGCACCACGCCTTCGCATCGTCGGGATGGCGTGACACCTGCCTCCTCAACTCCTTCAACATCGCCTCTGCAAGCGCCTCAGGACTTGGGTGCCCCGGCTCACCCACCACCGTCAAAACCAGAAATTCCTCTTTCTCCTTTTCACTATGGGTCTTTATCGTGCGTTCCACACGCACAAATCCGCCCGCTTTCGGGTCAAAATAGGCTTCTGTCAGAACCTCTTTTGTGACTTTCTCGCCTTTAGCGGCGGTCGCCTCAAGCCGCAAAAATAAGCAGTCCCTGCCCATACAGCGCCGCTTCCCGACAACCTGCAGCGACCCGCAGACCCCTATTTGGGGCAACTCCACACGCTCAACATAGCCGTTCTTCGCACTTTTTGGCAGCGGAAAAAGGGTTGTGAGCAGGTCCTGCGCCGCCTGTTTTGCAGGACCCTCCGTCACCACCCTGCCGTCAGGAGAGAACTCAAACGCTTGGCGCAGTTTCTCCAACTCTTCCTTCGGCGCTGTGTAGGAAACCTGCCCCTCTCGCCAGCGCATCTCATCTATCTGCTGCAGAAAAAGCAGATTCTTTTTTCTCGCCTCAACAATGACTCGCCCCCAGAGCCGCGTCTCAATCCTCTTCTTTCCTCGCACAAGCACCATCCCGCTTAAGCGGAACTCAAATCGCTGGTTCTCCTTAAGGCGCCATCGTGGAGGTTCTGACTGCTGCGCCGCAATCGTTGAAACCACCAAAACAACTGCTATGGCGAGCCAGCGCATTTCCCTCTCCTTCAGAGAAAGTATCGCAGCAGAATATATACGCTTGCGATGGCGAGAGCGGCGGCGGTAACAGGTGTTCCGTGTTTTGCGAAGCGGGCGAAAGAGAGGTGGTAGCCACTGCGTTCGGCGATGCCTGTGACCACGACATTTGCGGCAGCGCCTACGATTGTTGCGTTGCCCCCAAAACAGACTCCCAATGCCAGCGCCCACCACAACCCCTCCCCGCCGCCGTGCTGCTTCTGAAACGCCTTAATCAGTGGTATCATCACCGCAGTGACAGGAATGTTGTCAATAAAGGCGCTGATTGCGGCTGTTGACCACATAACCACAAGTCCGACAACAGCGGGATGGGTGCCGGCAAGGGTTAGGACATTTTTGCCAAGCCACGCAAGGAGCCCTGTTTCCTCCGCAGCGCCAACAACGATAAAGAGCCCTATGAAGAAGAAGATAGTGTCCCACTCTATTTCGGAGAGCAGTTCGCGCACGCTTTTTGCCGATATCAGCATACTGGCTGCCGCTCCCGCAATCGCTATGGCGCCCATCTTCACATCCAGGATTTCGTGCAGGAAGAAAGCCGCCAGAACGCAGGCAAGCAGTGCTCCCATCTTTTTGAGGAGTTTGGGGTCGCGTATGGCGCGTTTTTCATCCATTTCAAGAAGGCGCGCTCGCAGCGATGCCGAGACATAACCCACTTTTTTGCGCTGCGCAAGGAGGAGAAAAACCGCATACGCTGCGAGAACGGCAACAACCAAAGGACCCAGGTTAATGATGAAGGAGTTGAAGGAGAGGTTAACGGCGCTGCCGATGAGGATGTTGGGTGGGTCGCCGATGAGTGTGGCGGTGCCGCCGAAGTTGGACGCAACCGCCTGAGCGATAAGTGCGGGAACAGGGTCAATGCGCAACTGGGCGCATATAGCCATTGAGACGGGCGCAGTGAGCAGTATTGTGGTCACATTGTCAAGGAAGGCGGAGACGAAGGCGGTGACGAGGGCGAAGAGGACCATAATCTTGAGCGGGTCGCCGCCGGCGAGTTTTGCGGTGCGTATAGCGAGCCACTCAAAGAAGCCTGTGGGGCGCAGCGCCGCGACTATCACCATCATTCCGCAAAGCAGCGCCAGAACATTGAGGTCAATGTGACTGAATGCTTGTTGCTGTGAGACAACCCCCGTAAGGAGCACGACCGCTGCGCCGATAAGCGCCGCCGCCGTCCTATGCAGCCGCCCGCTTACGAAACCTGCTACAACCCCGCACAGAACTCCACCCGCAACAAACGCTTTCCATCCCATATCACACGCCTTACGCACGCAGAACTTTGCGTATGAAATCGCCCAACCTTATTAAGCCGACGGGCTTTTTATCCCTGACAACAACGATGGTTCTGACATCACGGCGTGCCATCATTACTGCCGCCTGAATAAGGGGGGCGTCCGCTTCCACCCAAACCGCATCGCTCATCACCTGACCCACTTTCAGCGTCTCCTCTTTGCGCAGCAACTCCTCAAACGGTTCAAACTGTTTCAGAAACGCCACCGACTCAAGGCGCATCAGATAATCCGGCACCCCTATCCTTAAAAGGTCCTCTGCGGTCAGAAGTCCTACAAGTGTTCCTTTATCATCCACAACGGGGACATCAAGGAGGTTGTGTTTGAACATAGTGTCGGCGGCGTTTTTGAGGGGAGCGTTTTCGTTGACTGTGACCGCGTCCTCTGCTAAGTCAAGAACCGACAGACCCCGCTCCACCTCAATGCCGGCACGCGTTATCTCCTTTATCAGCGCTTTTTGTGTGGTTGCAGCCAGCAGCCGCTCCCGCCGCTTCTCGTCCTCCACCAGACGGCTTACCGCCGACAGCACTTTCAGGTAAAGGTTTGATTCCGCCTTGGGCGCGAGAATCAAAACGACGACGCGCACAGGTATGCAATCGGGCGGGGAGCCTTTTATGGGTTCTTTTGTTGTGGCAAGAGCAAGGGTGACGCCGTCAACGGCATCGGTTCGGGCGTGTGGAACACCCAGTCCCTGCCCCACCAAGGTGGCGCCCAACTTCTCTCGCCGCAACACATCCGACAGCGCTCTTTCGGGGTCACGCAGATGACCTGCGTCTTCCAGCGTGTTAACCAGACGCCTAATCACGGCGTCGTAGTCGGTTTCGGCAACTCCCACAATCACCCTGTCAACCGACAAGAGATTTTCCAACCGCACCGCCTGCCTCCAAAATCGCCTATAGACCTTCAATGAGACCGAATTTCTGCTCAAGTTTGTCGCGAACTTCGCGAAGGAATGAGCGGGCGTTGTGGATGAGCGCTTCTGCTTCCTGTGGGCGCAGAGAGATAAGACCCCGTCGGTGGATTTTGAAATGGATTTGCGCTGCTTCCTGGACTATGGAATGGGTTTCTTCAGAGACAGTTGCTTTTTCTGCGGCGCTGGCGAGGGCAAGGAGCACCGCATCGCAGCCGTCTGCTTTGACGCCGTCGGCAAGCAGCAGTGCTTTGGCGGCGTCCAGTATAGCCTCATATGCGAGCAGCGCGGCGGGTTCGCAGCGCTGGCTTTGGCGCAGCACCCCCCGTGCCGACTCATAAAACCCAAACGCCCGCTGCAGATAGAACTTCGCCGCCACCTCTTCTGTATATGCACTCATAACTC
>CAZPBO010000066.1:3924-10644 GCA_964584815.1 uncultured Planctomycetota bacterium | reverse complement strand
CTCGTGGCGACGGAAGCGAACCTGATGTTGCGCGGGGGCGCTGCGGCTCCTGTGCTACCGGGGTTAAGGAGGACTGGGAACTTGACCCTGATGACAAGTCCGCACCCGCTGTCAAGAAGGCAGAGGCGGACTTGATTCGTCGTAAGGTGGCGCAGGAAATAAGAGAGCACTCAAAGCAGAGGGGCACCGTTCCTGCTCACTTGAAGCGGTGGGCGGATGAGGTGCTCCGTCCGAAGGTAAACTGGCGGCGCGAACTTGCGTCCGCAATTCGTCATGCACTCGCGGATGCAATCGGGATGGCGGACTACTCATACCGCCGTCCGTCGCGACGCCAGAGCGCGAACCCAAAAGTCGTTATGCCTGCCCTTCGCCAGCCACTGCCGCGTGTTGCGGTAGTGGTGGACACTTCTGGCTCCATCAGCGACCGTATGCTTGCGCAAGCGGTTGCTGAGGTGCTGGGGGTGGTGAAGGCGATGGGTGGGCGGAACGGTGTTAAGGTTCTGTCCTGTGACGCGAAAGTCCACGCCGTCAAAGAAGTCCTTAACCGTCGCCACCTCAAGCACACCCTTCAAGGCGGCGGCGGGACAAACATGCGGGTCGGGATTGAGGAAGCCCTCAGACAGAAGCCCCGCCCGCATGTTGTTATCGTTCTGACAGACGGCTACACTCCGTGGCAATCCGAGCCGCCACGAGGTGTTAAGGTGATAGTTGCCCTTCTGGGCGATGGGAAAGCGCCCAGTTGGGCGAAAACCATAAAGGTGGAGGAGTAAAAATGGGGGCGTGGGATGGTTTCTCGCACGAAGATGGCTTCCTTGGCTCAACCAAGTCGCCATACGCTGACAACAGTCTGTATTTCTATGCCGTCTGGGGAACCAGATACATTCGGGTGTGTCTGTGGGAGTTTGGGCGCGTTGCCGTTTACCGCGGCGACACGGCTTCGCCAAATCCCGGCTTCACATTCCGCAACTCGCGCACCTACGCAGCGAAGTTTCTCCGCGACCATTTCCCCTCCCTGCCGCTTTTCCCGTATGGCAGCGATATTGAAGTGCCTGACCCTGAAAGAATTGAGGTAGAGGTCTTCTTCGGGCGCGGAAGCACGCGCGTTATGCTTCCTCGCGGCATCTGCTGCGAGGATGTAATAACCAACCCAGAGGTGAGGCGGAGAGTTCTCACCTTGGGCGTGCTGGCTTCCTTGGGGGGTAAAGCATGATATACGAACTACCCCACCCGTTTCCCCAGCCACCGCTCACTTCCCAATGGCCGGCACACTTTTTTGTTGTGCCGATTGAGTCCTTGCGGCGCAAGATAATCCACATCGTAGTTGAAAAGCGAACACTGCGTGTTGAACTGTGGAAGTATTCTCCCGAAATCTCCTGCCGGCGCTTTCCCGCGCGCAAGGTGCATTGCAAAGCGCTTGAACTGTTCATCGCAAGCGCAATCGCAAAACAACTGTTCCCTCCCGGGCTTCGCATGTCCGAAGGTTTATGTGCTGGGTGTCCGAGACTGCGAATGACCGCTCGTGCTCGCCCTCTTGCGATTGTCCACATGATAGCAAAAACTGACCATTCGGACTTTGTGGAGATGTTTCCCGCAACCCGCGATGGCTTCTGCCGTGCGCTTTGGGATATGCCCTATGAGCAACTCAATCGCATGGCGGTGCTGTCAGCGCTGGCAGGGATTGGAGGATGAGGGATGAAGCGGGAAGACTATGTGGCAACCGTCAAGAAATATCTGAAGTGCCTTCACGAAGCATACAAACAACTAAGCGCAACCACCACGCCACCTGTCTCAATGCCGCGAGCACGGAAGTTTTGGTTTACCCCAAGACACTGTTATCCCTATTTTGAGAATGAGCAACCTTGCTTTGATAGGGTCGCAGTGGGCAAGAGTTGCGACTGGTTCTACGAGCAGGGCAACAAGGGGCTTGCGGAGGATATTTGTAAAGCCTGCAACTGGCAGCCGCGCAAAATCCTTCGCGCCGTCCGTCGCATCGCGGCTGCAGCCGAATGGTGCCGCAAGCGGGCAGAAGGGCGCAAGCGGCACGCAGAAGAGATACTCCGTCAACAGAGCCGCTGGGAGCGCGAACTGCGTAACCAGCGGACTCTGGATGTGATGGCAAGGTTGGGAGGACAGGCATGAACCCTCAAGAGATGTTGCAACTGGTGCGCGAGAAGTTGGAAGAACTTTATCAAGCCGATGAAGAATTGCTTAAGCAAACAACCCCTCCAACCCCTCGTCCGCGCTTCAGGTGCTTCCGTTTCACAAAGAATATTACCTTCCCAGCATTTGAGGCTCCAAAGCATGGTCAAAGGTCCCACTGGAGAACTTCCATATGGCACTGTAAGGCAGGGGGTAGTGGGCGGGCATATTACCTTGACTTCCGAGACGCGGCAGAAGCAATTTGCAACGACTGCAGATGGCAGCCTCGCTTGATACTTCGTGCAATTTGTCGCATTGAGGCTGCCATAGCATGGTGCCGTAAGCGGCGGGAAGGGCGGCTTCGGGAAGCCGAAGAGATACTACGCCAGCAGAGCCGCTGGGCAAAGAAACTTCGCCAGCGGCAGGCGTTGGGGGCAATGGCAAGGTTGGGAGGACAGACATGAACCCTCAAGAGATGTTGCAACTGGTGCACGAGAAGTTGAAAGAACTTTATCAAGCCGACGAGGAAATACTTAAGCAAACGCACCCCCCAACTCCTCGCCCACGCTTTAGGCGCTTCCGATTTACGAAAAACATCACTTTTCCAGCATTTGAAGTCTTGGAGCGTGGGGACGGATACCGCTGGAGAACTTCCATATGGCATTGTGCCAATGAACACTGGTATTACCTTGACTATCGGGATGCAGCAGAAGCAATTTGCAACGATTGCAAATGGCAGCCTCGTTTGATACTTCGCGCAATTTGCCGCATTGAGGCTGCCATAGCATGGTGCCGTAAGCGGCGGGAAGGGCGGCTTCGGGAAGCCGAAGAGATACTACGCCAGCAGAGCCGCTGGGCAAGAAAACTGCACCAGCACCAGGTTCTGCGGGCGATGGCGAAATTAGGAGGTGCGTGATGGCAAGCGTAGAGGGCAAGATTAGGCGTCTCAAGGCAGCGATGGTAGAGTTGCGTAGAAGGAAAGGGGATTTGAGCGGAAGCGGGCAACTTGTTTTGCAGCGGCAAAATGTCTCGCGGCGCGACTGGGAGGTTGTCTTTACCGTTCCTGTCAGTAAAGTATACGCCAAGCCCCAAATTGCTCGCACTCTAATGATAGCGGCAGGGCTTGACCCTGATGGTAGGGACGGTGTGTTGTTGCAAGCGTATGGATGCTAATCTGACCTATTAGGAGGTATAAGATGACACCTGCAGAGCGGCGAAACTATGTAGAGGGCACAATGTTCCTGCTGCACAGCCTGTCAAAGGACGGTGTGCTTATGTCGCAGGTTGCCACGCAGCGCCCGTATCTTTCTGTTCTCAATCTTGAAGACGCGGTTATCCTGCAGAGGTTGATTGACAAGAACATCAACCACCATCACGGAGACATTTGTTTGCAACGGATACTGCGGCAGAGTTATGCCCGCGTAGAAGCGTTTCTCAAGGAGGCAAATGCAAAAGCACCTCTGAAGAGAAAACTTGAGCAGAATCCTAGAGTAAGGTTCAGTTACCGCGAAGCATATCTGTAGGAGGATAAGGTATGAGCAACCTCTCTTCCCGTGATGCAGTTCTTGCCGCAGCGTGTATCTTGACGCCGGAGACAAGGCTGGAATTCTACACGGCAGAACCTTGTGACGACCCTTGTGGTTGCTGTTGTAATTGTTTTCGTTTCTGTAAACGGGGTGTGGTCACGAAAGGCTGGTTTCTTGTTGCTGGTAGAAGCCCTGGAACCGGCTGGACAGAGAAAACTTTATATGTTTTCTGCCCTGATTGCTTGAGAGAAGGCGTGAAGCCCCTGCTCCGTAAAGCAGAGCAACTTCTTTCGGCTATTGAGAAAGGCGAGACGATTGGTCCCGGTTCGTTAAGTGACCCTGAGTTTGTGCTGTTGAGAACGATACTGCAATCGTGGTATAGGCGTGGCTGGATAACTGTTGAGAGAACTGACAGGCGTAATGAGTGGCAGGTCAATCTGAAACGCCCGCAATCGGTGGCGAACTGGTTGAAGCGATTGAGAAAGTTTGTGTTTCAGGAGGATAGAGGTGCATAGAGAAAGACAGGTGGGAGGGCTACGCTTTGCCGCACTTTGCGCATCGCGTTTCCCGCAACCCCTCACGCTCCGCCCTCCCGCCTGTTTTTTGTTAAAGAAAATTTCGCCGATTCCAGATATTTTTCTTGACAGAACAGAACATCGGGTAACATTTATATAGTGATACTGTTTTTGGGGGACGGTGAATGAACTTTTCCGAATTCATGAACTCGGTCTTAAGCCTTGCTCGCACTGCTGGCGTCAGGGAAAAGACCGCTTTGCAGGTTGTGGAGCACGAACTCAAGCGGATGTTTGCTGCGACCCACGGGATAGGGGTCAGCGTGAAGTCCCTTTCCGATGAGGAAAGGGACCAATTATGGGAACACGCCAAGCAAGCCATTCTCGGCAACGAGAAAGACCTCTTTTCCCACGCCCCAACCACCTCATCGCCGGAGATGAGCGCCCCATCAGAACCAGCCGAAATGGCTCCTACTGAATCGGAAGTAAGCACGACGGAGACAGAACTTGTTCCATCATCTGCTGCGCCGAAAACCGCATTAGACCGCTTTTCAAGCATTGTTAAGATAGCAGTTAAGCGCCTTGACCCACGCTCGCAGTTCGTGGTTTTCCCTCACCAAGAGGGTGAGATGGCGCACCTTACTGGTTCTGCCGCAAGAGCACTGTTGCGCAGTCTGGGGCTTGTTTACAAGATGAGGTTGGTTGATGTGAAGATAGAGAGGGAAGACCGCAAAGACGAGAAGGGCAAATACTACATCTATGTGGCGTCGGGGCGGCTTATTTTCGGGGATGGTGAAGTTTATGTGGAAGGCACCGCTTCCACAAGGAACAAGTTTTTCTGGATGGCGAAGGGCAAGACCAAAGAGTTACACGAGATAAACGAACGCGATGTGCGCAAGGCTGCGCTGACAGAACTCTACAAGGAGTGTGCTGCGTGGTTGCTCGGCGGTAGAGCGTTCCCAATTGAGATGCTCAAGCGGCTTGGAGTTAAAGTAAATCTTATTCCGAAGGTGTCGTTCTCGCAAGGAGGATAAGATGGGGGATGCTCGCATAGGAATCGCGGCGAAGCCTTTTAACGAGTGGGTTGTGGTTAGAGCCACTTTAGCGAAAGCCAAAGCGGTTCTAAGAGCAGCGGGTTCCTTGATTTGGTGGAGAATATGGACACCCCATGAAGCGGAAGTGTTTGCTAACGCGCTCCGAAAAGCCTGTTACCGGAATGGTGGACCAGCGGTTATGTGGGTTAATGGTGATAGAGTTGTTGCTGAGGGGCAGTGTGACGAGGTGAAGACTATTGGGTTGGGGCATTCCCCCGACGGGAGATTGGTGATTGCCCGCGATGCAATCCCGGAACCCATTTTGGACTTCTTCGGTTCCAAATCAGTGAACGCTTATGTTCTTTTAGTCCGAAACGAGGCTGAGAATCTCAGAGGGGCGTTTCTGTCCCTGTTATGGGCAAAACCTGCCGCAAAGTCGCTCCATGTTACGCCAACTGGCGCTGAGGCAATGTGTAGCCCCCCTGAAGCCTTTGGGAAAACGAGGGGGCTATCTTGGTTTTTGTGGAGGCGAAGAGAAATGGGGCATTGGGACCCTTGGCGGTGGGCTTTTGATGCTGTGGCGGAGGAAATGAAGCGGCGGGGGTATGTTGGTTTCGTTGACACTGGAAGTCACCCCCGATGTATGTGCCTGAGAGAAAAACTGGGTGAATCGTTAGTTGGGCTGCAATGCTTGGGTTTTGAGTTTTGTGTTCCAGCGCGTTATAGATACAGGTGTCCGCAATGCGGGGGCTACAAACTTTTTGTCCGCAAACCACAGGGTGAGATTGTTTGCCCTTACTGTGAGGACGGCGGGAGAATGGTGGAGGCGTAAATCTGGAAGGAGATGGCGAATGGCAGCAGACTTCCAACTCGTAGCGTTCCGCGAAAGCATGTTTACCATGCGCGACTTTGTGATTGAGGCATCAACTCACATGGGCTACTGGATGGACATACGAGCAGACCTGCCGGACGAAGAGGTAAGAAAAGTGGAGGACCGTTTCCTTTCACTGCCGTTCGTTTCGGTCGGTGAATGCTCCCTGTTAAAGGCAGCACTATTTGATGAGGAAGAGACATTTGTTCCCAACCCCATCCAGAAGATTTTAGACCTGATAGGTCCAAAAGAGATAAGGAAATGTGACGAAGCCTTTGTGCAAGGCGTCAAGGAAGCCTTGGCGCTCCCTAACCAAACTGGATATAAGTTGGCTGACCCGCGAAGGGTCATCCTCTTTGTAGAAAGCCATATCGGATGGTGGATTACTTACGACCTGATTTGATTTGAGGGAGGGTATGACCATGAAAGAGACTAAGTGCGCCATGTGCGGTCGTGAGTTACTGGTGTGTGATGTTTGTGAGAAACGGGTAGAGTGGGATGAGGTGCCGTTCCGAATCCACATCGGGGATGCTTGGGGATTTGAAACTTTCAACTTCTGCTGCGTGGAGTGTATGTTGAAGTGGCTGTTTGAATTAGCACCGTCGGTTCCGAAGGAGCAGCCCAAAGACAAGGAAGTG
>CAZPBO010000066.1:0-3824 GCA_964584815.1 uncultured Planctomycetota bacterium | reverse complement strand
TGTGCGATGTTTGTCGGGAACGAGTGGAGGGGAAGGAAGGCACAATACAAATTGAGTTTCACGATGCTTGGGGGTATAAGCCTTATAACTTCTGCTGTGCAAAGTGCATGCTGAAATGGTTGTTTGAACTGGCACCGACGGTTCTAGATGAGCCACATAGGAAAGGGAAAACGGGCGAGATACATATTCTGGGTCTTGACCGCTGTAAGTTTGTCGCTCTTGCCAGGGCAGGCAGGTTACAGTCAGGCGCGCCAAGTAAGAAAGGGAAGTAGGGGGAGAAGTATGGACAAGAAGATTGCTAAGCAAGTGGGGCGGGGAGTGCTGGAAACGCTGTCTCAAGTAACCGTTGGTTTACAGGAATTGGAGTTGCAATTGCAACTCACCAAGGAAGCGTATGTGTGCGTAGCCAGTCGTTGGGGGGGTGACAAGATAGAAACCGTTTTGATGAAGTTTTACGACCTGATTCACAAGACTGCGAGGATAGCCCGCACCCTGACTATGGAGGTGTTGAGGACACTCACAAACAACGAACTGCAACGACTGGAAGCCAAGAATACGAACAGCGGGGATTAGGAGGATACCTATGGGGTGCAAGATAACTATCAAAGTGCAGCAGTTGAAGCCAAAGCATTGGACATTCAACATCTATAAAGGTAATACACGCATAGGAACAGGAGCGCTTGGAGCGCCGATAGAAAAGATGCGTTCCTTCCTGTGCACGGTCGTTAAGGGCTTCGCACCTGAGGAAGAGGTAGAGGAGGTTGTGGCAACAGCGATTAAGAACGGCGAAACAACCTTTACCTCAACCCTGCCGGAGGAGGAGATTTGATGGAATGGCACCGCCCAAAAACCACAATGGGAGAGCGCCGGTGCAAAGCGCAGGGCAGAAAGACTTGTTAATTGTTGCGTTGCGTCTCTTCCAAGAGTCCCGTAGTTTATTGGCTCAAGTAGACGCAAAGGTCAAAACAGCATGCCGGATAGGCGAAGTTGCCGCAAACCAATTCAGGCTTGATTGGCGCAATTTGCAATCAGGCTTTTGTAAACTTATAGGAGAGGCTTCGGGGAAACTTGATGATGCAGTTACTTGGCTTGCTTGGAGAATAAAAAGTCTCCGCGAAGCCGAGTTTCCGGGAATGGACTTTCCAGCATAGTAGGAGGGGCAAGTTTGGCAGAAGGGGCAGTTCCTATTCCAGATTTGGTGGAGCGTGTTAAGCAGGCAAAGGCAAGCAGATGGCGTGCCTATCCAGTGAAAAGTAACAGAGCATCTCAGTTGGGGCATCCGTGCTTGCGCCGTCTGGTTTATCTCCGCCTTCACTGGGATAAGCAGTTACCGCCTTCACCTGACATGTTCTTTGTGTTTGACGCCGGCAAAGTCATAGAGAATGAAGCAATAGAGGAACTACGCACGGCAGGTTTTGAAATACTTGAGCAGCAGGTTGCTGTTGAGATAAAGCGTTACAACATCACAGGGCATCTTGACTTTACCATCTCGGATGACGGTAGAAGCCGATACCCTTGCGATGTGAAGAGTATGCACCCACACCATGCCGAAAAGATGCGGACCCTTGATGACCTTCTCAACTCTGGCAAACCGTGGCTTATGTCCTACCCTGCCCAGATACTCTTATATATGCATATGAAAAGGTCACGGTGGGGTATGCTCTATATCAAGAACAAGGCGACCCATGTGCCGCATCCAATTTGGGTGCAGATGGACGACTCCGCCAAACAGTATGTGAAGGAACTTTTTGAGAAAGCCAAGCAGATAAACTCTTATGTGCGACGGCGCAAACTGCCAGACCCTATTGAACCCAACGACATGGTGTGCAGATACTGTGAATTTCGCCATATCTGCTTGCCTGATACCGAATTCGGCAAAGGTGTTGACCTTGAGATTGATATTGAGTCCGCGGTAGCCCTTATTGAGCGCTATTTGGAGTTGAAGGAACTGGTAAAGGAGATGGGTGCGGCAAGGAAGGCGGTTGAACAGTTACTTGGCGATAGGGAGCGCATACGGGTTGGTGATTACATCATAGAGATAAGTCGCCACCGCAGAAAGGCTTACACTGTGCCGGAGGGAGAGGTCAAAAGGATGAAGATAATCCCGCTGAAATAGGAGGAGGAGCATGCGACCGCGATATGAGGTGCTGAATACCACGCTGGTTCGCCAGAAGATGAAAGAGAGGGGTTACAAGTTGCGCGACCTTGCCGCGAAGGTCAAGGCGTCTGTTTCCACCGTGTGGTCGTGGTTACACGAGGAGACGGTGCCGCAAAGGGAACACCATCTCAAGGGACTGTCCGAAGCCCTTGGGGTGCCCGTTGAAGACCTTATCGTGCCAGTTGGGAAGTTCAAAACCTGTAAGATTCCCGTGTTGCGTTTCGTTGATGGACCTGAGGTAGAGTGCGTTGTTCCTCTAAAGGAGATGATGGAAGTAATCCACAGCGAGGCGGCAAGGACATTTCTGAGACTTTACAGGGAAGGCGCAAGGCTACCCCAAATCTACAAGCAAACTGATGAGGCGGTTCTCAAGGAGTTGGAGCGTCGCGGGTGGATTGCCAGAAGAAAGCAGAGATGATGGGGAAGTTTTGGAGGAAGGAGCATGGCGCTGGAGAAGTTTCTTGAGCGGTTCAAGGTGAGACTTGAGTTCATTACCCCTGTGTTGGGGACATTGCCAGGTAACCCTGAACTGCTAAAGTCGTATGTGATTGGCAAGGCGAAGAAGGAGGGGGTTGAGTTGCCGCCGGAGGTGGTTGAGGAAGAGATGGCAGCGCTACAGAACCCAGAAGGCGAGGTAGAAGAGAGAACGACTGTTTTCCCCCGCGACAATGATGGCGACTTTTGTATGTATGACTACCAAATCCGGGGGTTCTTTAAGGAAGCCTGCTGGGCGTTGAGGCAGATGGAAGGAACAAAGAGCAGCAAACTTCCTGCTTACAAGAAAAAGATTGATAGCCTTGTGTTTGTTAAGCCACGGACTACAAAGTTGATACTACCAAAAGGTGGGGAGCCTTCTATCCGGGAGCGTCCTTTGCGTGCACAGACGCTGCAGGGAGAGAGGGTATCAATCGCACGCAGCGAGATGCTCCCTGCCGGCACGAAGTGTGAGTTCACCGTTATCCTGATGGCACCAAAGGTAGTGACGAAAGAGATGGTGCTGGAGTGGTTGGACTACGGAGAATGGAAAGGGTTTCTGCAGTGGAGAACGGGTAGCCATGGGCGGTTTACATACGAGATTGTTAAGGAGAAAAAGTGACGAGAGACGCGCTTGCGGTGCACAGGCTGTGTTTTGTGACGCGAGGTTACGCGGGGTTTCGCGCAGGCAGAGATGAGCACCGCAGCGCGGCGTATCGGCGAGGCACGGCACTGCATTGTTGAGCATGGGTGTTGCCGAGCATTGCACCGCATCGTGATGGTGAGGTATGGCTTGGTAGGGTGTTGCCTTGTGTGGGCTATGTATTGCAATGTTGAGTTGGGTGTTGCAAAGCAGCGGCGGAGCACCGTTGGGTTCAGAGGCGCGGGGTGTGGTAAAGTTTCGGCGGCGTATTGTAAGGTGAGGTATCGTAAGGTGCGGGCTCTGCACAGTAGCGTGGAGTTCAGTGCGGGCACAGTAGTGCACCGTTGGACAAGGCAGAGTTTGGGCAACGCAGGGATTAGTTTTGCTTACCAGTGCGTAGCGCAGGCAGCGTGCGGCTCAGTGTCGCTGTGCCATGGTGTGGTCCCGCTGGGTTACGCCATGGTTCAGTTAAGTTCGGCGGCGCCTCGCGTAGCACAGGTGAAGCAGAGCCTTGCACTGCCACGGCTTAGCCGAGTTGAGCACCGAGCC
>CAZPBO010000065.1:0-10724 GCA_964584815.1 uncultured Planctomycetota bacterium | reverse complement strand
GGGTGGTCTCATTAAGTGGAACAGCGGGCAAAACCTTATTAGGAGGGTGTCAGATGAGGTGGTTGGTTCTGTTTGCGGTATGTGGAGTTGCTTTGTGGGGGACGCCGTTATTTGCGGATGGCGAGAAGGCGAAGGAGGAGAAGCCGTTAGTGCAGGTGGCGTTGCTACTTGACACATCGGGCAGTATGGATGGTTTGATAAACCAGGCGCGGCGGCAGTTGTGGCGCTTTGTCAATGAGTTGGCGTCAGCGAAGATGGGCGGCAAAAAACCACGCATTGAGGTGGCGCTTTATGAATACGGCAACGACGGTCTACCAAGGCGTAAGCAGTGGATAAGGTGTGTGGTAGGATTTACGGCTGATTTGGATTTAGTGGCGAAGGAGTTGTTTGCGTTGAGGACGAATGGAGGGACAGAGTGTTGCGGCGCCGTTATAAAGGATGCCGTTGAGAACCTGAAATGGTCGGACTCACCGAAGACATTGAAGGTGATATTCATTGCGGGCAACGAGCCGTTTACGCAGGGGAGCGTGGATTATCACGCGGCGTGCAAGATGGCGATAAAGCGTGGCATCATAGTCAACACGATATACTGTGGTCGGTATGAAGAGGGAGCAAGGAGTGGTTGGAAGGATGGAGCCCGACTTGCGGAGGGGAAATATATGAACATAGACCAAAGTAGGGTGGTGCACATAGAGGCACCGCAGGATAAGAAGTTGGCGGAGTTGGGGCGCAAATTGGGGAAGTTGGCGGTGCCGTTTGGGCGGTTTGGAGCGGCGCGTTTGAAAGCGCAGGAAGCGGTTGAGAAGGAGGTAAAGAAGGCGGGCGCGCCTGTAGCGGCGGAGCGTGCGCTTGCAAAAGCGCGCGCCGCTGATACCTCCGGCTGGGACCTCGTGGACGCCGTCAGAAAAGGTAAGGTCAAACTTGAGGACATAAAGGATGAGGACCTGCCAGAAAAGATGCGCAAAATGACGCCTGATGAGCGCAAAGCCTATATACAGAAATTGATAAAGGAGCGGGAGGCGATAGAGAAAGAGATTGAGAGGTTGAGCAAGGAGCGCAAAGAGTATATTCAGAAGAAGATGAAGGAGTTGGAGAAGGAGGGAGCGGCGACATTGGGAGCGGCGATGATAAAGGCGCTGCGGGAGCAGGCAAAGAAGAAAGGGTTTGTATTTGAGGATGAGAAAAAGTAAGTTTTGCGTGTAGGCAAATGGGATGATAAAAGCGGCTGGCTCGTTGACGGGTCAGCCGTTTTTTGTGAGGAGGTTTGCGTTGAGAACTGTGGGGGGATGCGATAAAATCGCCTGAAGCGTGGAGGGGGCGATTTGCGCAGAATACTGTTTCATGTGCCGGGTCTTGACCTGCCGATATACGCGTATGGCGTTATGCTGATGGTGGGTTTTGTGCTTGGGATGGTGGTGGCGACGAAGCGCGCCAAGAAGGTGGGGCTTGAGCCGGGTGTGATAAACGATTTGGCGTTGTGGCTGATAGTATGCGGCGTTGCAGGAGCGCGCATCTTCTATGTGGTTGAATACCACGAGCAGTTCTCTTTCGGGCTTTTCAATCTGTTTGACGGTCGCTATTCGTTGTGGGGTTTGGCTGTGTGTGCGGTCGGGGTTGGGTTGTTGTGGTGGCGCGGGGCGGAGTGGCGATTTATAAGGTGGTTTCGCGCAAGACAGGGTAGGGTGGTGGCGTTTTGGGTGCTGGCTGCTCTGGTGGTGGCGTTTGTTTCGCGGTGTGTTTACGCGGCTGTTAACGAGGAAGCGCGTTATCATATGGTCGTTGTGCGTCCTGCGGAAATCTTTGACCCTGCAAGTTTCAGGACGCACCGCTATCCGGGCGGCGTAGTTGAGATAGAAGGTCATGTGGTGGACAACCGCCATCCCGACTTTGACTGTTGGGTGGTGCAGAGACGGCTTTTTGACCCGGTGTTCTGGAGTTATGAGAAGGTGCGTGTAAGGGCGGAGGCGTCGGGGCGGTTTGTGTGCATAAGGAGCGCGATGTCGTTTTCGCCGTTTGCGGTCTGGAAAGGCGGTCTGGTTTACTATGGCGGGGTGATAGGTGGGATACTGGGGGGGCTGTTTTTCTGTTTGAAGCGTCGGATACCGTTTTTCAAGTTGGCGGATGTGGTGGCGCCTGCGTTGATGATAGGGCTCGCCTGCGGGCGTTTCGGCTGCACACTCAACGGCTGCTGCTGGGGAAAAATCCCCGATATTTATGTGAGCAAGGAGGAGAAACAGAAGATTCCTGAAGAGTTACGCCGTCTTGTCGGACCAACTCTACCTGTGATGCGATACTTTGTATGGCGTTTCCCGCCGCCGACAACAGAAACGATACAGACACCGGCAGGTCCACAGGTGAAGGAGGTGATACCAGAATCGCCTGTGCACAAGGAGCAGCGGGATGCGGGGCTGATAGGAGAGAAGGAGTGGACACGCCCTGTGTATGCGACGCAGCCGCTGTCTGCGGCGACAGCGTTGCTTATTGCACTTATTGTGCTTGTTTTTTCGCGGAAGTGGCAGCGTTGCAGGGGTGAGGCGTTTCTTCTTGTGGTGTTTCTCTACCCCATAGGCAGGTTTCTAATAGAGTTTGTGCGTGGAGACAACGAGGCGATATACCTGGGCGGTTTGACGGTGAGTCAGGCGGTTGGAGTGTTTTTCGTGCCTGGGGTGGTGTTGTTCTGGCTGCTGCGCCGTCGTTGGCTTAAGAGGAAACATCCACAACTGTGTGAGCCGGAGGAGGTTCGGATATGTTAGGGGTTTATGATGCGATAAAGTGGCGTCGTTCGGTGAGGGCGTATGATGAGCGCGAGGTGGAGGGATGGAAATTGCGACGGGTGCTGGATGCGGGGAGGCTGGCACCGTCGGGGCGCAATCGTCAGATATGGCGCTTCGTTGTGGTGCGGGATGCGGAACGCAGGAGGCGGTTGATGGAAGCCTGTCGTGGGCAGCGTTTTGTTGCGGAAGCGCCTGTTGTTATTGCCGCCGTCGCCAACGAAACGCACCACAAAACAGGGTCAGGCGCGCCCGCACACCCCATTGACATCGCAATCTCGGTTGACCATATGGTTCTGGCGGCGACGGAATTGGGACTCGGCACCTGCTGGATTGCGTCCTTTGACCACGACGCTGTAGCGGACATCCTTGCCGTTCCGCAGGACAAGGAGATTGTGGTTCTGTTCGCGTTGGGCTATCCCAGAGACGGCTGGGCGGTTCGGCAGCCGCAGAGACTTCCGCTTGATGAGATTGTGTATGAGGAGGAATGGGGAAGGCGTGCGTCAGGCGATTTGGTCGGCTAACGCTGCGGTGTCTCCTTCCCTACCTTGTCTTTTTCGTGTTTTTTGCCTCCTGCAGTCTTGTGCCGACGGAAGAAGGTAACGAGACGCAGGAAGATTTCGGAGTCTGGGCGCAGCATAGCGGCGGCGGTGGCGGGATGGGTGTGTTCAGGAACAAAGACCGCCTTGACCGCAACACCTTTTCCCTTCAGGGAATCCTGAAACCTCATCGCCGACAGAGCCAGCAGCCACTCGCGCTGTCCGCATATCAGGAGAAACGGCGGCAGTCCCTTCTTTATGTGGTTTATTGGGGATGCGTCACGCCAGATGTTAGGGGAATTGCCGAAAGCGCCGAACAGGTTTTTTGTGATGCGGAACGGTCCGCTGACGGGTGCGACACCTGCGATGTCGGCGGAAGATAAGTTCTGTTTTTTAAGGAACTTTGCGTTGGTGGCGAGGAGTGCAGCGATATGGGCACCTGCTGAATGTCCTGTGAGGAAGAGGCGTTTTGTGTCGGCTCCTGCGGCGGCGAACTGTTTCCGCGCAAATGCCACTGCCGCCGCCGCGTCTTCCATAAACGCAGGATATAAGAACTTCGGCGCAAGACGGTAGTCGCAGTTGGCAACAGCAATACCGCGTGCCGCAAGCAACTCCCCAAAACGCGCAAAGCGACGACGACTACCCGCCCTCCAGCCACCGCCGTGAAACATCACAACGCAGGGGTAGTTTTTTGCACCTTCCGGCAGATAGAGGTCAAGTTTCTGAAGGGGGTCTTTGTCGGCGTAGGCAAGGTCGCGCTTGACGGCGACTTTGAATTTTGCAGGCGGCGCAGGATAAAGCAGTGTGACCGACGGAACCGGGGTAGTGAGGAGTTTTCCTGCGCCTTTGTCGTTCAGCGCGAAACGGCGGATGAAGGCGAGGAGGTAGCGGCGGACAGTTTTATGGATTTCTGCTTTTTCTCTGGCGTTGCGGGGGTTGAAGGCGAAGTCCAGATGTCCTGCATCAGCAACCTCAACGCCGTATTTGGGACCTTTCGCCTTACGCAGGCAGGCAAGGCTTGCTTTGCAGAGGTCGGTAAGACGCGCGCGGCGCCTCTCCGCACGCTCTTTCTCACCCCACATCACAAGAATCGGCGCCTTCACCTTCGCAAACCGTTCCGCCCCCCACAAATATATGCCGCCTGAAAGCAGCACCGCCGCCTTGACTTCCTCTGTCTTTTCCTTCTCATAAACCCCCAGAAACGAACTTACCGTGTAGGAGCCCAGAGAGTGTCCAACCATAACAAGTTTTTGGGGGTCAAGACGGTCTTTGAAAGGAGATTTATCGTCTGATGCGGCAGCGCGGAGCCATTCAAGCACAGCGCGTATCTCCTTGCGCCTGTAGTCAAACCGGCTGTGGTTGAGTCTGTCTGCCTGCTTGGCAATAGCAAGCGCCTCTTTGAGGAAGCTCTCCCAGTCGCGACTGACGACTCCTTTCCCGATACGGACGGCATTGATTTTGTCAATGTGGTCGGGTGCAGCGACGACAAAGCCGAGTTTCACCAAGTCCTTCACCAGATAGACCCATCCAAGTGCGCTGCCGCCGAAACCGTGACTCAAAATCGCAACCCCCCACTTGCCATCCTTCACAGCACCGTTCGGAACGACAACACCTTTCGCGTAGCCTCCACCGTAGTCGTAGTCCACCGCCTTCCCGCGTGACGGATACCACAACGCTACCTTGAATTTGCGCTCCTCGTCGCCGCTCTTATAACGCAGTTCCACAACCCGATAACCAACCACAACGCCCTCTTCTTTTTGCTGGGCAGAGGAAAAGGAGTAGAAGGCGGCAAGCAGAAGCAGAAAAAAAGCCGACAGCAGTCGCACGCTACATCTCCTAATGGTCTCCTGTGGGATAAACGATTCTGCTTGTGCTATGTTGTTCTGTTTCTGTCGCGACGGGTTAAGAAATCGTGCGCGAAAAGCGCCGCACCCAGCGCACCCACAATCTGCGCATCATATCGCTCATCCTGCGGCACCCGCAAAACCCCATAACCAAGAAGGTTCTCAAGACGCCTAACAACGCCATCATTCTTGGAAAGCCCGCCTGTGACGGCAACTTCCCGTTCAATGCCGACACGCTTAAGGAGAGAGAGAAGGCGGTGCGACATAGCGGCGCAATAGGCGGCTGCAACTTTCTCCTTACTCCACCCCTTACGCAACAGCGAAAGCGCCTCAGAACGCGCAAACACAACGCAGGTAGCAGATACAGGCGGAGGCTCCTCCTCCACCTTAAGCGAAACTTTCCCTATCTCCTCCACAGATACGCCAAGGATGTCGGCGAAAACTTCCATTCCGCGTCCTGTGCCAGCAGCGCATTTGTCATTCATCACAAAATTTTTAACTCTGCCGCCCGCATCGCATCTTATCGCCTTGCAGTCCTGCCCGCCGATATCCAGCACTGTGCGCACCGCATCACCGAATATGAAGTTTGCCCCGCGGGCGTGGCAGGATATCTCGCTCATCGTCCTGTCGGCAAAGGGAACATTGACCCGCCCATATCCTGTTCCAACCACAAAGGCGATTTTCTCCTGCGGTAGGTCGGCGCCTTCAAGTGCCGCACGCAACGCAGCAACGGCAGAGTCAGGACTTGAATGACCTGTGCGCAGAAGCGACCACGCATAAACCTCTCCGTCTACCAGCACCACCGCTTTGGAAGAAACGGAGCCGACATCAACGCCTGCGGCGATTGCGGATGTCTTGTGCCAACGGCGTTTTGTATCGCGCCAACTGCGCTCCGACCATCGCCAGAACTCCTCCTCTCTCATTTGCATTGCTCTCCTTTCTGCTGGGCAACAAGCGCGGCGCCCAATGCCGCAACCATATGCGGTTCTTCCACCGCCACAACTTCACAATCAAGGCTGCGCTCAAGCGCCACCACAAACGCCTTGTCGCACCCAAGACCACCTGCAACCACAACACGCTTTATCCGCCCTCCGCCACAAACACGATGCAGTAGCGAACCGGCTCTTGCCGCAAGCGCCTTATACAGCGCCGCCGCTATCTCCTCCCGCGGCACTCCAGCGTGTATCAGCCCCACCACCTCCGACTCCGCAAAAACCACGCATTGTGCGCTCATCTTAACCTTGCCAGAACCCCGCAGCGCAAGTTCAGCCAACTCGCTTTGCTTCACATCTAATGCGCGCGCCATCGTCTCAAGAAACACGCCTGTTCCCGCCGCGCATTTGTCAGCCATCGCAAAATCCAACACCCGCCCCCCCGCATCATACCTCACAACACACGCGCTCTCTGCACCAATATCAAGCACCAGACCCGCATCAGGTGCCACAAACGCCGCTCCCTTTGCCAATGCCGTCACAACACTCACATAAAACGCATCCTTTACCGCTTCTCGCCCAACACCCACCGCCGCAACCCCTCTTATCGCCGCCTCACTTCCCAACCCTGCCTTCTTCACAAGCCGTTCCCGCAAAACCCTTACCGCCTCCCCTATATCAGCAGGGCAGGGCAGACTCAAACCCACCAGAACCGTATCACCCTCAACCAACACACCTTTCAGCAATCTTGCGCCAACATCAACACCCATAAACACCACCAAAACATCTCCCCACAGGTAACCTATCTTCTCTCAAAACGCCTTGCAGCGTATGCTAAAAATGGGCTATCTGCACGCTAAACCACATCCGTTTTCAAAGTCTTCTGTCCAACCTTTGCCCAGCAGCCTTGGTCACCTAATTTCAATGGTCTTTTTGGTGGTGTTGCCGGCTTTGTCGGTCGCCTTTATCTCAATATGCTTCTTCTGCGTTGTGTCAACTGTTCCGCTGAACTGTCCACCTGTCACAGTCCACCTCTCGCCATTAACCTCCACCTCGCTCACCTCGGGGTCGTCAACCTCCCCTGTTATCCCAAGCGAGTCCACGCTCAAGACAAACGGCTCCGCCTTACCGATGACCTTCACCTCATAATCGCCCCGACAACCAAGCAAAAGAACAACTCCAAAGAGCAAAATCACAAACACTATCACCCCTCTCATTTTTTCTTCCTCCATTATTTAACCTCTATCACTCTTGTGACGGTCTCACCTTTACTGTTGGTAGCAGTGATTGTTATCGTGCTGACTGCAGAGACATCCACCTCATATGAATACTTGCCTGCGGTCACAGGCACGGAAACACCGTTTATCTGCACCTGGGTCACAGTATCGTCGCCCACACTGCCGTTGACTGTTATCTTCTTGAGTGTGATTTCAGGCGGTGTTGTATCGCCGTATTCATACGCGCCGACATCGGGCGCTGTGCCAGAAAATGGAAGACTTACTCCATCCCCATCATTCCAACTTATGGACTTGTCAACGGTTATGGTGTTTGTGTCATAATCTATCCCAACAATCCTGACAGGCTCGTTGTTGCCGACCTTTATGGTGTCGCCCTCTGCGACTCCGAACCCATCGGTAAAGTAAAGTGCATCTTTGACCTTAACCGTGGTGCCGCTGCCTGCGCCAACCGTCTGGGTCAGGAATTTGCCCGCATCAATACAGGGGGAGCCATCTTGCAGTTTACAGGCGTATGCGCGGGAGAAGTCAGGCTCAAAATGCGGGTCCTCGTCCTTCAGCGTCATCGGCTCAAACGGTCCAACAAGGAGCGGGTCTTTTGAGAAGTCGGTTGCCCCTTTGCCGCTCCAGTCAGGATATATGCAGTTATGCTCAAAGATGCTGTTTTGCCCGGTGCCTTCCCGTGTCATTCCATACTGGTAGTTATAGAAAATGTTATTTATGAAATGGAGCGTTTCCTCAACCTCAAAACCGAGTCCATGAGCGCAGTAGGCGAATGTGTTGTGGAAGACACGCACATCTTTGCAGTCGTGGTATACTCTGATACCTGGGTTTGTGGTGGTGCCGCTTATACGCCGCATCACATTACCATATATCCTGATATGGGTTGGGTTGGCTGCCTCATAACCAGATTCGTGGTCTCCGAGGGCGATTCCCTCACCCCAGCCGCCGTCCTCACTCTCCAAACCCTCCATATAGTTGTAGCGCACAACCGCATGCTCAACATTGGCTACCCAGATACACCTCTTGGCACGGAAATTTTTTGCAGGACGGAAAACATTGCCCTGCGCAATCAGATAACGCGACCGGTTGTCCTCACTCCCTGTATTGAGGTTCTGTCCCAGATAGAGTGCGGTGTAACGGAACCCTTCAAAGATGTTGTTCTCCGCCAGACCATACCAGAATTTACGCTTGAAAGAAAGCGCCTGATGATGCACACCGAAAAAGTAGTTGTTATGAACCCACGCATACATCCCGTAGTTGAGGCTTACGGCGTAGTCCTGTTTGTCGGTGTAGTCGTAGAACTCGTTGTAAGCAAACTCAAAATGGTGCGTTTTTGTGATGTCGCCTGATGAATCCCCCCAAACTATTATCCCCGCGGAGTGGTTCTCCACAAAGACGCATTTCTTAACCGTGATATGGGATGCCGGGTCGCCAATCCCTATGCCGGATACATAGTTGGTAAACTTTATGCCCTCTATGACGATGTGATGCTTGCCCTCAATGGAAATACCTGTTCCGCTGCCGTCTCCTTCCAGGATAACATTGCCTGGTTCTTCTGCTTTTATGGTGATAGGTGCGTTTTGAGTTCCGCTGTTAGCGATGACGACTTTTTCGTTTCCGTAGTTGCCGGACTTGATGATGACGGTGTCGCCTGTTTGAGCCACCGAGCAGGCGTGGGAAATCGTCCGCCACGCTGTGGCTTCTGTGAGCCCGTCGTTTGAGTCGTCCCCTGTTAAGGAGACATAGTAAGTGTTTCCTGCGGCGAAGGCGTGTTCTGGTGGCACAATCGGCATAAGAAACACCACCGCCAAGGTCAGAAGAAGCGGCGTCAAAATGCAGGACAGAACCCTCATAACCGCTCCTCCAAAAGAGGGATAAGGTCATTTTTTTAGGGACTTTGCAAGCCGCTTATTAAACTTTAAGAACCCTTTGAGCAGCCTGATAAAAGATTTGGGTCTTTTGGGTGTGGTTATGGTTCTCCACACCTTACCGCGGATGTCAACAAGCAAAATGCAGGGTATTTTGGTGATGCGGTGGCGTTCCGTTATCGGTTTTTGTTCTTTGTTGCTCATCTTGCGACCGTTGACGCGCACCCATATGAACTTATCCGACATCTCGCGCAGGCTCTTGTCCCGCAGCATCTCCTCCATTTTCTCCGATTTTTCCGCCTTCACTTTCTCCTTTTTGTTCTGTGTCCCTTCCTTGAGCCGCCTCCAATAGACAAAAACCACAAGCGCTTTCTGCCCCTTGTGTTCGGCAAGCCCTTCAAACTCCGTATAAAAGTCCGGCTGTCTCTTTTTCAACTCATCTGTTAGTTCAATGCAGGGGAACGACTCTTTCCATTCAATCCTCCTGCCGAATATGCCCCACCTGATACCTCTTTCATGCGCCCCAACATCAGGCGCTCTGCCAGAATAGCAGAGGCTGACACCACTCCTCTTCCTCCATTTGACAGGCTTATCAACTGTAATGATATTATTAGCATAGTCTATTTTGAGGATTTTGACGGGGCTGCTGCGACCAACCCTTATGATGTCGCCCTCCGCGACTCCGAATCCGTCGGTGAAGTAGAGCGCATCTTTGACTTTGATCTTCTTGCCGTTTCCTGCGTCAGTTGTGCGGGTAAGGAATTTGCCCGCATCAATGCAGGGAGAACCACTTTTCAGTTTGCAGGCATATGCACGGGAGAAGTCGGGCTCAAAATGTGGGTTCTCTTTCTTCAGCGTCATAGGCTTGAATGGACCCGCAAGGAGCGGGTCTTTTGAGAAGTCGGTCGCTCCTTTGCCGCGCCAGTTAGGATATATACAGTTGTGTTCAAAGACGCAATTTCGCGCATCAGCCTTGTCAGACCCTCGTATCATCCCGCGTTGGTTCTGATAGAAAATGTTGTTTATAAAGCGAACCGCTCCATAAACCTCAAATCCAAGTCCATGAGCGCAGTAGGCGAATGTGTTGTGAAAGACGCGCACATCTTTGCAATTGTGTATGACTCTGATACCCGGGTTTGTGGTGGTGCCGCTTATGCGCCGCATCACATTACCATATATCCTGATATGGGTTGGGTTGGCTGCCTCATAGCCCGATTCGTGGTCTCCAAGAGCCACTCCCTGCCCCCAGCCGCCGTCAACACTCTCCAAACCCTCCATATAGTTGTAGCGCACAACCGCGTGCTCAACATTGGCTACCCAGATACAGGTCTTCGCGCGGAAATCTTTGGCTGGACGGAAAACATTGCTCTGCGCAATCAGATAACGCGACCGGTTGTCCTCACTCCCTTTGTTCAAATTCTGCCCAAGATACAACGCCGTAAAACGGAACCCTTCAAAGATGTTGTTCTCCGCCAACCCATACCAGAATTTACGCTTGAAAGAAAGCGCCTGATGATGCACACCGAAAAAGT
>CAZPBO010000064.1:0-11404 GCA_964584815.1 uncultured Planctomycetota bacterium | reverse complement strand
ACACAGACTTTCGCCGCTGTCAAGCCACAACCCCACTTTTTGCTGACACCTTTACCGCAGAACTGTCCTTTGCTTATCTGTCTACAGGGTTGTTGCAGCGGTTATTGTCCAGTAAGCCGCTTAAATTCAGGGTCATCCCGCAACCACCTGAACGGCGCGTCGTTCCGCACCTTCGCCTTGAGCGACGGATTCAGGCGCAAGAGTTTCCGTAACGCCTCCAGACACTTTTGCTTCTGCCGCTTCGCAGAATACGCCCCCGCAAGTCCCAACCACGCCTGCCAGAACCTTGGGGCTAACTCTACCGCTTTGGTCAAATCCGCGATGGCACCGTCAAAGTCGCCTTTCCCTGCCTTCGCAAGCCCGCGGTTATAGTACGCCCCCGCATACCGCGGGTTCAATTCAATTGCCTTCGTCAAGTCCGCAATAGCCCTTGCGTGGTCGCCTTTGTAAGCCCACGCAATGCCGCGGTTGATGTGCGCCCCCACCAGTTTCGGATTCAACTCTATCGCCTTTGTATAGTCCGCGATCGCTTTATCGTAGTCGCCTTTGTGAGCCCACGCATTGCCGCGGTTGTAGAACGCCGCCGCGAAGCGCGGTTTCAACTCTATCGCCTTCGTGAAATCCACAATCGCCTTGTCGTTCTCGCCTTTCCCGCGCCACGCATTCCCGCGGTTGTTAAACGCCTCCGCATCGTCCGGTTTCAACTCAATCGCTTTTGTGAAATCCGCAATTGCTTTGTCGTAATCGCCCTTGTGATACCACGCAATCCCACGGCTGTTATAGCAGAACGCCACCCTTGTTCGGTTCCTTATCTGTTTCATAAATCCCAATGCCATCATGAGCAAGTCTATCGCCTCATCCAGAAGCGCATCTCTTTGTTTTCTGTTTGCTTGTGCGAGTGCTTTTTCACGAAGCGCAAAACCCAGATAATATGTCGCAAGTGGATGTCCCGGAAACCTCTTAAGAACATTCCGAAGTTTGGTCTCCACTTCATCCCATTGTCGCCACAGCATGCAGGCTTCCGCAAGAAGTCTTTCAGGTGACGATGGCTTGGAAAGTTGAATCACTTTTTTTAGGTGGTTTCGCGCCTTCTCCCAAAGTTCTTGGTCGGTCAGTTCTTTAAGAAGGTATTGGACTCCTATCTCAAAATGGGCTTTGCAGAGGATATTCTTATCTTTGGTGAGCGTTAGACATTTTTGCCAGGCGATGAGAGCATTTTCAGGGCGTCCACATTTCTGGAGCGCCCGTCCATATTCAAGCCAAACCTTTGCTTCCTTCGCCAGAGCACCTTTAAGGAGTTTTTTAAAAATTTTCACCGCTTTTTCTGGTTCGGCGGTGAGTGCTTCTGCCATTATTTCACCGAGTTTCGCTTTTGCCTGCGCTTTTTGCTCCTCCTCTTTCAGCCTCCTTTTTATCTGCTGGCGCAGTTTGGCGGCATCAGGCAACTCGCGCACCGCTATACTGCGGTTCACAAGTTCTAATGCTTCCTTCAGTGCACCGCTTTCCAGCGCCTCCCTTGCACGCTTTAGAAGAGCCTCCGCCCTCTTTGTGATTACCGCTTTTATCTGTTTCTTTAATCTGTGCCCTTTTTCGCTGGGGCATCTCCCGAGGCTTTGGTTCACCAACTCAAGCGCCTTCTCAAGATTGCCTTCCCTGAAAGCCCTGCTCGCATCTTTGAGGAGTTTTTCTGCCTGAATACGCGCCTTTTGTGCTTTTTGCTGCTCCCGTCCCCTCTGTATCGCTATCACCACCCCTGCTATGATGGCAATGAGGAAGATTGCCGTGATAGCGGCGATGATTCCAGCGCGGCGTTTCATTTTGCGCATAAGCAGCCCGAAGCCGCTCAAGGGGCGTGCTGATACCGGCTCGCCCGCAATATGCCTCTTCAAATCCGCCAACAACTCACCTGCATTCTGATACCTCCGCCGCGGGTCCTTCTCCAGACATTTCGTTATTATCGCGTCAAGGTCGGGATGGATGTTTCTGCGTAGTTGTCGTGGCAGCGGCGGCTCGCTCCTCATCACCGCCGCCAGAACCTGCCAGACATTATCCCCCTCAAACGGCAGCCGACCGCAGAACGCCTCATACAACATCACGCCGAAACTGAACACATCGCTTGCGGGTCTCACCTGCGCGCTTTTGCCCTCCGCCTGCTCGGGACTCATATATGCGGGGGTTCCCAGCACCGCACCGCTTACCGTTAGCGATTTGCTTCTGCCTCTGCCGCGCACCTGTTTGGCGAGCCCAAAATCCATCAGATAGGCGTGCCCATTTCTGTCCACCATCACATTGGCGGGTTTTATATCGCGGTGCACAACGGGGGGATGTTGGCGGTGCGCATAAGCCAGCGCTTCCGCCACCTGAACAAAGACCCGCAGCAGTTCTTTATCGCCCATACGCGGTGCGTTGCTTCTCTTTCCCTTCTTGCGAGCCGCCAGGACCTGCGCAAGACTCCAGCCCTCAACATACTGCATCGCTATGAAGGGACGCCCCTGCTCGTCAAATCCCGCGTTGTAAACGCGCACAATATTGGGATGGTTCAATTTTGCCGCTTCCTGTGCTTCCCTCATAAACCGCTTCACCTCTTTCCTACCCGCAAGGTCTTCGTGTCTCAAAACTTTGAGCGCAACGGGTATATCCAGCACCTCATCATAGGCGTAATAGACAACGCCCATCCCACCTGCGCCGAGACGCCGCACCACCCTGTATCTGTTCGCAAACACTTTGCCCTGTGATTCAGTTGTCTGTTCTGAATCTGCAACAGGTGATGTTCGCGGTTTCGTCTTTGTGGGTATGCTGCTTGGAGTTGCTGCAGCGTCCGTCTGTGGCTGTTCTATCGGTTTTCTCACCTCCTGGTGTGGCGCGCCCATACGCAGTGTCGCGTCCTCGTAGTTGGTGCGGTGGGGTGGTGCGGTGGACGTTGGGATGTTGAGTATGGTGCCGCAGCGGCAGCGGACGCGGTGACCAAAATAGCGCGGCTTAAAGTAATACGCAACCCCACAACCAGGACAGACAACCCGTAGGCGGGAGGGCGTGTATTCAAGCGTCATGGGCGCAGGATGCGGTTTTTGTGTTTCTTGCCGCGAAGGGCTTTTTTCGGACTCCTCCGCGAGCAGTCCATCCAGCCACGGTTTGACATGCGGATGTTCAAAGATGCTTGGGTTGTCGCGACGGATTTGCTCACCCTGCGGGCTGTTCCACCATTTAAGAAAGTCGCCAAGGTCACCAAAACGCGGTATTTGGGCGTTCATGATTTATTCTCCCGCACAATTATAATGAAGGTGCGGCAGTTGTGTCAATCAAGTGTTTTTTTCGGGCTTATAGGGGCGAGGGTGGAAGGCGGTTTTTTTTTGAGGAAGTTGCTGGGTATGAACTAACGCGTCCTGAAACTGTGTGCGACGCTGCAGCGGTAACGACCACCCCGCTACCTTCCCCATCCACCGCCCTTTTGACTCACGACCTGCGTCCCCGCACTGTAAGTGCGGGGCTTCCCGAACAAACGATGTTGCTTGATGCGGACTTAAGTCCGCACCAAGCATCGTTTGACGATTCGGGGGCGTCTGACCCGAAAACGGAAGTTCCACATTTCAACACGGGGATATTTATGCTTGTAACTTTGCTTCGTCTACGACTACGCTCTGTTCCGCCTGATTTCCACACAAAGTCGTGTTTTTCTCTTATGGGGTCCGCGACAATAGGATTCGTGCCGCTACGCAAGAGTAGAGAGGACTGGACGAGGGTCAACTGTGTGGCGTTCAAGGAGAAGTTTTTGAGGTTCAGCGCCAAGAGCGATAGCCAGCAGTTGTGGGAGGTAGAGGATTGGAAGAGTGTTCTGGAGTGTGTCAAGGTTGTGGTGGCAGAGAGGGCAGAGTGTGAGGAGGATTTGTGCGTTGTTGGCGGTGGCGGAGCGGACGATGCGCTCCACGCGCTCTCTCGGGGCATTTTCGTCTTTTAAGCGGAGATAACTGCCGCAACAGTCGGTTTTAAGCGCGAAATCCACGACCTCAACCCCGATTTTCTGCAGCAGGTCTTCAATGTCTGTGGGGCATTCGGTAGGGACGGTTGCTACGAGTCGTGGACGGGAATGCAGGCAGCCGTAGTAGACGCCGACTTTGAGGTCTGGGAGGGGACGCGCTTTTGCGGCGATGGTGTCGTAGCCGACCTCGTCGCGGAGGAACTCAATGAGGTCAAGAACGCGCACATCAAAGTCAAAGCGCGTATCCTCGTCGTCAAGGAAGTTGTCAAGGCGCTCCTTAAGGTCAGGATGCTGTGTAAGGAAAGCGACAACCTGTTTTGTGGTGTTTGAGCAGATGGAGCAAGGTGCGACGATGGCGGAGCGGTTCATCTGTTTTGCGCGGATGAGGTTGCGAATCGCGGCAATATGGTGGACTATGGAGTCTTCGGCAAGCGAGAAGACGGTTCCGCAGCAGTTCCAGCGTTGAAGTTCGGGAATGGAGATACCTAGGGCGTCAAGCATAAGGAGGAAGCCTGCTTCAAGCGGTTTTCCTGTGCTTTTCAGTGTGCAACCTGGATAGTATGCGATATCTGATATTGCCATAGCGAATCCCCTAACCAGTGAATTTCCGCATAGCAGCGATGAGTGTTATTGGCGGCAGTTCTTTGTGGGTTTGTGGAGTTATGGATTCGGGTCGGATGTGGTCAATGTTTTTGCGGAGCGAGATTTGTCGCAGGGCTTCCATAACAGCGGAGATTTTCAAGCCGCGAGGGCAACGCGTATCGCAGGTATAGCAGGCGGCGCAGAGCCATATGGTTTGGCTTGCAAGCACCGTCTCGTCGTCGTCTGAGACAAGCCGCATCACAGCCCGCGGACCCAAATCCATCATCGTCAGAATTGGGCAGCCGGAAGAGCAGGTTCCGCACTGATAGCAGAGGTTTGTGTCAACACCGCTTATATTGAGGACATCGTTACGCAGCGCCACTTTTGCGTCTCCTCCTACGAGAGTTTTCGGGCCATTGCCAACCTTCCTCAAAGGCGCGCATATTGAGGTCAAGGAAGCGGCTGGGGACCGATTCGCGGATGCACCGCACCATAGCGTTTTTGCTGACGGCACCTGTAACGCGGGCGAAGAAACCGAGCATCACCACATTGGCGACTATTTTGTTACCCAGATTTTCGGCAATTTTCGTCGCCGGAATGGAATGTTTCTTAACGGTTTTGGGAACATCGTGGATGTGGACAAGGTCTTTGTCGTAGATAAGGGTGCCGTTACGCTGGAGAAGAGGTTTGTATGTTTCAAAGGCTTCTTGCGACATGGTGACGAGGATGTCGGCGTCGGTAACGAAGGGGTAGTCGGTGGGCTTGTCGTCGGAGATGATGACTTCAGCGGCGCAGGCGCCACCCCGTGCTTCGGGACCATATGACTGTGTGTGGGTGGCGAACTTGCCGTCGTAAAGCGCCGCGGCTTTGCCCACTATGTAGCCGCTTAAGATAATCCCCTGACCGCCAAAACCGCTCAACTTAACCTGAAGCCTCATAACAGGTCCTCCATTAGGACCGCCTAGCCTGCTGAGCCAGCAGGTCAAGAAAATTGGGACGCTCTATGTCCACAAACTTTCCACAAATGATAGGCTCGTCTCTGCGCAAGTCAATATCTGCTCTGTTCGGGTCGGGATTTTTTTCCACAACAGCGCGTTTGGCGAACATCCGCATCACCTCAATGCCGCTTCCGAGTCTGTTACGGCGTATGAAGACGGTGGGGCAGGGGGAGATGGCTTCAATGAAGCAGAAACCGCGTTTGAGTAGCGCTTCTTTCATGGAGTCTTTAAGTCGTCGGGCGTGAAGGGTTGTCCAGCGGGCGACATAAACGGCGCCTGCTGATGCAGCCAGATGCGGTAGGTTGAAGGGGATTTCGTAGTTGCCGTATGGGGTGGTGGAGGAGCGTGCGCCGAGTGGGGTTGTCGGTGCCACCTGCCCTCCTGTCATCCCATATATGAAGTTGTTGATGCAGATGACATTGAAGTCCACATTGCGTCGCGCAGCGTGAATAAGGTGGTTACCACCTATGGCAACGATGTCACCGTCACCTGATATGACGACTACGGTCAACTCGGGGTTGGCGAGTTTAAGTCCTGCCGCGAACGGCAGCGCGCCTCCGTGCGTTGTGTGGAACGAGTCAAAACGCAGATACCCTGCCGCTCTGCCACTGCAGCCTATCCCGCTCACCACCGCTATCTTCTTCTGCTCTATCTTGCCTTCTGCCTCCAACTCCATTACCGCCGTGCAGAAGGCGTTTATGACCGTGCCTATGCCGCATCCGGGACACCATATATGCGGGATGCGCTCCATCCTTAGGTATTTCTCCAGCGGATGGCGCTTATTTCGCGCCTTTTTCTTGTTCTGTTTCATAGTTGTGCACATGGTGTGTCTCCTTTCGTCGCTACGCCAGCGGCGCTCATAATGGCTTCCAGCATACTGTCAAGTTTGTAAAGTCCGCCACCAGCGTGTCCACAGAGAACCGTTCTTGCCTTTCCACCTGCACAGCGCTCCACCTCATACACCAACTGCCCTAGGTTCATCTCCACCACGCAGAAACCCGCCACGCGCTGCGCCAAATCGCGAATCACCCATTCAGGAAACGGCCAAACCGTCACAAGCCGCAGATGAGCGACACGCAATCCGCGTTTTGTTGCCTCCACCATAGCGGGGACAGCCAACCTTGATGTCACCCCGAATGTCACCACACACACATCCGCATCTATCTCGTTTGTGGAGTTGACCTTCTCACCTGTGGGGGCAAAGAGTTCGTAGCGGCAGATTTTTTCGGCGTTTTTGCGGATTTTGTTGACGAGTCGGCGCACAAGCCAATCCTGCGCTTCCGCCGACATATCCGGATACCCCCTCTCATCGTGCGTTAGACCTGTTGTATGGATGAAGTAACCATCGCCAGCCTTCACCATCGGCGGCACCCATTCTCCATCGTCCAAATGGTAGGGGAGATATTCCTCTGGAGGCAGGGTTGTATAACGGCGTTCAACTATCCTTTTTGCAATCTCATCAGGTGGCGGCACCACCACCTTTTCTGTCATATGCCCCACAATGCCGTCTGTGAGGACTATGACAGGCACACGCCATAACTCGGCGTAGTTAAAGGCGTCAATCATAAAGTCAAATGCTTCCTGCGGCGAGGACGGTGCGATGGCTATCAACTCGTAGTCACCGTGGCTGCCCCAGCGTGCCTGCATCACATCGGCTTGGGACCACATTGTCGGCAGTCCTGTGGATGGTCCTCCACGCTGGACATCCACTATGACGCACGGCGCCTCCATCATCACCGCAAGACCAATTCCTTCCTGCATCAGCGAAAGTCCGGGACCGCTTGTGGCTGTCATCGCCTTTTTACCGCCCCAGCAAGCACCTATTATCGCTATCACAGACGCTATCTCGTTTTCCATCTGAACGGCAACCCCGCCCACAAGAGGCATCCGCGCGGCTATCCTTTCTGCCACCTCGCTGGCAGGTGTTATCGGATATCCTGCAAAAAACCTGCATCCTGCCGCAATCGCGCCCTCCGCCACCGCTATGTCGCCTTGCCAGAAATACTCCCCAGGTGCTACCGCTGGCTCACTCATCACCTCTCTCCAACCTCGCTGGCACCTCTTCCACTTCCACAATTATCGCAAAATCAGGGCATATCAACTGGCACAAACCGCACGCAACGCACCTTTCGGGATACGCCACTTCCGGCGGATGATATCCCTTAACATTGAACCTATCGCTTTCTGCAAGCACATTTTTGGGGCAAAACTCAACGCAGTAACCGCATCCTTTGCAGCGGTCATCTATTATGTAAATCTTGCCGTGCTCCACTTTTATTCCATCAATGTCCAGTGGCTTGCGCCACAACCTCATAGCCTATCCCCTACTGCACCTTTTTTATCCTGATTGAGTTTGAGCCACATCTTGGGCAGACCATCTCCTGGTCTTTGTCTGGGGCATAAACCTCAACCCTTTCATAACCGCACATCATACAGACAATTTTGGCTTTATAGGGCTCCATTAAGCGCCCTCCACACCCACCTTCTTTCTGGTGAGCCGTTTTTTGCGTTTCTCCTCACGCTGTTCAAGCGCCTTAACGGCTTTCTCTACCTCTTCTTTCGTCACGGTGGCGCGCAGTTTTTCCATTCTTTCCATAACAGCGGCGAATTTCTGCCCCTCCGCCGCGGATATCCACTCCAACTGCAGCCGCTGCGGTCTTATGTCCAATTTCTCCATCTCGTCCCACAGTTTTTGCATCCGTTTGAAGGTATGGCGGTTGGCGTTGATGTAGTGGCAGTCGGCGTAGTGGCAGCCGGAAACCAGCACCACAGGAGCGCCTTTGCGGAAGGCGTAAAGCACAAGTTCTGGGTCAACGCGCCCGGAGCACATTGTGCGTATCAGGCGGATTGATGGTGGATACTGCAGTCTGGCGATGCCGGCGGTGTCGGCACCGGCATAAGAGCACCAGTTGCAGGCAAAAACAATCACTTTATCTTGTGGGTTATTCGCCAGCGCGGCGTCAATTTGCGCCATAATTTGGGCGTCGGTGAAGTGGCGCATTGTTATGGCGTCAAACGGGCATTCCGCAGAGCATGCTCCGCATCCCGCGCATACCGCTTCCACCACCTCAGGATATGCGCCCTTCTGCCACTGGATGGCGCCGAAGGGGCAGACCGAGGCGCAGCGACCGCATTTGCGGCAGTCGGCAATCTCCACCTGAGATGTTATCGCCTCAACGGTGACGGCGCCTTTGGCGAGGAGCCTCTCGGCGCGTGCCGCAGCCGCCGACGCCTGCGTCACCGAATCCTTCACATCTTTGGGCGACTCAACGCAGCCCGCAAAAAATATTCCCCGTGTCGGCGCATCCACAGGCTGCAACTTCGGATGCGCCTCCATCAGAAAACCGTCCCCCGTCACAGACAGGTTCAGCATCCTCCGCAAACGCTCGTTCTCTTTGCTCGGAACAAGTCCTACCGACAGAACCACCATCTCAACTTCGTGGCATTCCACCTTGCCTGTATCGCGGTTTTCCACCCAGACACGCAGATTTCTCGTTTCTGGGTCTTCTTCAATCCAGCCGGGAAGTCCGCGGATGTAGCGTGTTCCCGCCGCGCGGCTGCGCTCATACAACTCCTCAAACCCCTTTCCAAACGCCCGTATATCCTGATAAAAGACCTTCACCTCCGTTTCGGGATAGTGGTCGTGGATGAGAAGGGTATCCTTTATGGTGTTCATACAACAGATGTTGGAACAGTATGGAACACCGTTGCTCTGTTTTGTGCGGCTGCCAACACACTGGATAAAGGCGACCGAACGCGGTGTTCTGCGGTCAGAAAGCCGTATCAGATGTCCTTTGGTTGGACCGCCGCTTGATATGAGCCGCTCAAACTCAAGACTGGTTATCACATTTTCAAAATGTCCGTAACCGTATTCCTCAAGGGAGGATGGGTCGTAAGGCTGCATACCTGTCGCGACGATAATGACGCCGACTTCAATCTCAAAGACCTCGTCCCGCTGGAGGAGGTCAATGCAGTTTTTCTCGCAGGCGGCGGCGCATTTGGCGCACGCTATCGCACCCAAGCAGGCATCGGCGTCAACCACATAGGCGGCGGGCACCGCTTGTGGGAAGACCTGATACACCGCGCGGCGTGTCTTCAGCCCCAACTCAAACTCATCCGTCAGCACAACAGGACAGACTTTGGCGCAGTCGCCGCAAGCAGTGCACTCCCGCTCATCCACATACCGCGCCCTTTTGCGCAACTTCACCACATAGTTGCCCACATATCCGCTCACATCTTCAACTTCCGTCATCGTCAGAAGCGTTATCTTTGGATGCCGACCGACATCCACCATCTTCGGTCCCAATATTCATATTGCGCAGTCCATTGTGGGGTATGTCTTATCCAGACAAGCCATTATGCCGCCAACAGAAGGCGACTTCTCCACCAGATAGACCTTATAACCTGCGTCAGCCAGGTCAAGAGAAGCCTGAATGCCCGCCACACCACCGCCTATCACAAGCGCCGCACGCTTCACAGGCACCACCGCCTCATCCTGCGCCTCAAGCAATGCAGCGCGCGCAACACCCATCGCCACCAAATCCTTCGCCTTCTCCGTCGCCGCCTCCTTATCTCCTATATGAACCCACGAGCATTGCTCTCTTAAGTTCACCATCTCAAGCAGATATTTGTTGAGACCCGCCGACTCAAGCACCGCACGGAATGTCGGCTCGTGCATCCGCGGAGAGCACGACGCCACCACCACGCGGTTCAGATTATGCTCCTTTATCGCCTCGCGAATCGCCGCCTGTCCCGGCTCCGAACAGGTGTAGCGATTTTCAGTGGCGAAAACCACCCCGGGCAGTTTTGAGGCGAACTCCGCCACCGCCGCGCAGTCCACCGTCCCCGCTATGTTCAAACCGCAATGGCACACAAACACGCCGATACGCAGCCCGTTATGCTGAGACATGTTCTCTCACCTCAATTTCGGTTTTGACACGATGTAGGGCAAGTCCAACCACATCTTTGGGCGCGCCCATCGCCGCCGCCACAACCTGCTGCAGAAACAGAACAGGCAACCGCCCAACACCCTCAAGTCCCGCAAAACAGAATGGACACACCACAATAAGTGCGTCCGCACCCGCTTCCTCTGCCGCCGACACAACAGCGTCAGACAGCGCCTTGCCCACATCCGCCTCAGCCGACCCCATACCACAGCAACGACTCCCGTCCCACTCCACCAACTCCACACCACAAACTTCCGCCACAGGATGCAAGAAACGCGGAAAACGCAGCGAGTCAGGTTTCATCAGACTGGACGGCTTCAGTATATGGCAGCCGTAAAAAAGCGCTGCACGCAGCAAAACCTCCCCCTTTATCCTCTCCTTAACCGCATCAATGTTCTGCTCAAGGAAACGCGCAAAGTGGACAACCTCTATCCCGCCGTCATAGCGTAACCCCGCTTTGGCGAGGCGCTTGTTGACTTCTGCGCGCACATCGGCATCCTCAAGGCGAAAACACGCGTCAACAAAGGTCTCATAGCAGCCAGAACATATGGTCAGGAGTTTCTTTCCTTGGGTGGCTGCTTTTGCGAGGTTGGCGGTGGCAATTGTCAGCCAGTCATCCTCCGATGCGCTGCGGAACATCACAGGGTCAGGACAGCAGGAAAGTCCTTTTGCATCGGCAACATCGGCTTTGAGAGCGTTTAAGATGAATCTTGCGCTGCTTTCTGCTTGGGGGAAACGGGCGGGGATAAGGCAACCAGTGTAAAGCAGAAACTCACTCACGGTTCGTTTCCTGAAAAGAGTTCATCAGGCGGTTTTGTGGGGGAGAATTCGGGAAGCCCCAGATTTTCTCTACGGCGCTGCAATCCGCGACCGAAGGCGACGCTTGCGCCGCTTGAGCGCAC
>CAZPBO010000063.1:0-11496 GCA_964584815.1 uncultured Planctomycetota bacterium | reverse complement strand
GTCCGCAAAGAAGGGTAGCCAGGTCCCCTGGTCCGCGTTTTGCCGCTCACCCCGATGCGTTCACCATCTCCGTCAGACGCTTGCGACTCATTTTGTCCCCCTAATTCTGCGCCAGGCATCCATAAGTTTCGGCAGAACAAGACGGTTTTCGCGCCAGTTTTTGCTGTTCTTGGCACGCAGTTGGGTGTCTATCTCCAGCACCCCACGCGCAAGCATCAGCGCCCCCGCTCGCCAAGTCCACCTACCACCAACCGCCAACGCCACAACACCCATCTGCTCCCGCAGCGTCCCCGCGGGAACCATCATCCGCACCCCGCACTTGCTTATCGCTTTATCCGCCGCCAACTCCCACCTCACACCACTCGCATCACGCATTTTCCGCAGAAGTGCGTCCACAGGTCCCTCCCAACCGTAAGCGGGAAGTCTGGTTGCAAGCGCCTTCCAGACATCTTCTGGGATGGAGAGGTCAAACACTTCAGAAAACGCTGCTTTCTGCGGATTGGTGCAGAGAACCGCCGACCCAAACCGCCACACGACGCTCAACCCCGCCGATTCCGCCAACGCCTCAAACGCCTCCTTAACAGTGGCTCTGTCGGGAGTTGAGAACGGACCATCCCATAGGCGCGCTTTTTCCGCCGCAGACGGTGTCAACACAGCACCTACCCCGTTCAGTTCCGCCAGCGCAGAAGCCACCGCCGCCAGTCTCGCCTCACCACCCTTCACATCCACACCCACAGCCCGCTCCTTGAGCGCCCCCTCCGCCGACAACTGCGCCGCCCCTACATCTCCCTCATAAACCGCCTCCAAACGACGCAACGCCTCCCACACATCATCTCCACGCAGAAGACCATCCTCCCAATCCGCCTTCACCGCAGCCAGCGCCTCCACGCCAAATCGCACCAGCCTATCAGATGCCACCTCAGATTCCCTACCATAACCCTTCAACCGCTCAAGCAACGAGTGCAGACGCGCCTTCACTTTCCGCATGCGTTTTATTTCATCTGTGAGACGCTTTTTTGTCCGAGATGGCTGTGGTGTCAACACTGTCGGTTGTGACGCGCATCCTGCAGCAACCGCAAAAAATAACAACCAGTAACGCATATCACCTCTCCCAACAGTATTCTATCTCCCACCATAGCCTGCGCAAATAGGCTACTCCGATAAGCGCCTCCTTGCGTATCGGGAAATGTCCCTGCCTCTATCTTACGGCAGAGGTTGGGGCAAAATGTAGGGAAAAAGACGGGTTTTCTTGAACAACAGCGCAGACCTTGCCGCTGTTTCCGAACAATTTTGTCCGTGGCGCACAAACAAGTCGCCAAAAAAAGCAAACGACATCAATACTGAGTATGGACAATTTCCTTCCACAACGCTATCGCTACCCCAGCACATAACCTTATTGACAGTCTTAAAAGCAAACATTATACTGCGACTTGGGAACAGCAATGAACCCATTAAGTCTTCTGGAGGTTTGGTAGATGCGTCTAATTCTTCTGGCGTTGGTTGCGACGCTGTGTGGGCAGACTGCGGCGCAGGATTTCTCCGACGATTTCTCGCGTTTCAATGAGAAGCGGTGGGCACGCTGGGCAATCAGTTGCAAAACCGATGGCGTGGACTTCAAGAACGGCAAACTGGTGATGAGCGTTCCCAAGCCGGCAAGAAACGCCTCCGGCGAGCCTATCATGAATATGTGCGGCATAACAACCAAATTCCCGTGTATCAAACTGCCGCAGCAGGGGAGTCTTGTGATAGAGGTGCGCGGGCTGCGCATGAGCGGCACCGGCCCCGTCTTCTTCGTCGGTCTTCAGAAGGACTGCTCGGTCTGGCCCAGGATTTCAGGCGGTTTCTGGGGAAACCCCGTCCGTAACAGTCAACGGCTCATGTTTTCCGTGCACCTGAACGGCTCCATGAGGATGTATATTGAAAACGCAAAAGGCGTAACAGAGCGCCTCAACATCGTCAAACAGGGCAACATAAGGGACGGCTTCCGCGTCGTGATCACCCCCGGCGGCAAGAAAACGGCGGTCACTGTCCAGACATTGCAAGGCAAGAGTGTCTATTCCGGCTCGGTGGACACGGAACGTTCCTACACCGCCCGCGGTGACAAGAACTACCTTCTTCTCTTCGCCTCCACGGAGGACCACCTCTGGCATACGGCGTTTCGCGCGGAGGTGGACTACATCCGCGTGGGACGCGGCACGGCGAGCGGCACATTCGTCGGCGCGGAGACCGTGGACGCAACCCGCCCCAAATTCAACTCGCCTGAGGGCACTTGGTTGATGATACGGGAAGGTCGCGCCGACGGCGGACTGCTCGTGATCAACAAGGGCACCGCCAAGGAGGTGAAGCGTGGCGACAAGCCTCCGGACACGGGGGGTGAGATTACGCGTCGCGTATGCCCGCTTTCTTGGCGTTCCGGGCGCAAGATGTTCACAGGAACGGCGTCCGTCTCTGGTGCCGTTGCCTCCTTCAAAATGTCCTCCGGCGGCGAGAGTTTCAGCGGTAGACTCATTTTTTCGTCCGACTACGCCTCCGCCGTCGGTTTCTGGAAGGACGGCAAAGGGGAGGGCGTGTTACGCGCCGTTCGGTATGAAGGCGCGCCGCCCGCCATCCCAGACGACACTGGACAACCCGCCACCTTCGTCGGCACTTGGACCTATACCACGCACCATCTGGTCGGCGTCACCAAAGGACTCGTCAACACAGTCATCGTAACCGTGAAGCCCGTCTCCGTCGGGAAGGTGAGAATAGAGTGGAGAAGGTTCGGTGCGAAGGCTCCTTACGGCGTGGGCACCGCTACCATCAGGGGACGGGTGCTCCACTACGAGTGGGTTTCCAAGGAGAATCCAGGCGAGAAGGGACACGGATGGTGGGTGATAGGCAATCGCGGACATTTCATCTCTGGCGTCTTTGAGGGTGACAAGGGCGGCGGCAGAACCTACGGCGGGGTATCCCACGGCGAGAGGAAGAAATAAGCCGCTTGTTAGAAAGGTTTTCGTTTGCACAGTCAGGTTGCCAGCAGTTAATGAACCCTCATTATGTTATTGGGTTTCGGAACGCCCACATCCACGGTTTATTCCTGCCCTCCCCGCAGACTATTACAACTTGCGGTTGGGGTATGGTAGCGGTGTGGTGGAGTGGGGTGGGAAACGCTCTGAAGTGGCTTTGTGGAAACTCGCATTTTGTTTCTTCTCCCGTTCGTGCCGCGAATTGCGGGGTAAGGGGAGAGTTTGCTTGACTGCTGCGTCCACAGAGGGAAAATCGCAAATAAGAAGGTGGACTGTTGGAGGTTGAGTGATGAGCGAGGAAAGCAGGAAGGAAGAGTATCTGGCGAAGGCAAGGAAGCCCGCGGAGTTGGCGAGCAAACTGCATCCGTTTTTCCGTGGCAAATTTGAGGTTGTGCCGAAATGCGCTGTGCGCGATTTCTCCGATTTCGCCATATGGTATACCCCAGGCGTCGCGCAGCCCTGCCGCGAAATCCACGCCGAACCCGAAAAAGTCTGGCAACACACTAACCGCTCCAACTACATCGCCGTCGTCTCGGACGGCACCCGTGTTCTGGGGCTGGGCAACATTGGACCTGAAGCAGCGATGCCCGTTATGGAAGGCAAAGCGCTTCTGTTCAAGTATCTCGGTGGTGTTGACGCCGTTCCCATATGCATCTCCGCTCACGACCCTGATGACTTCATCCAGTGCGTTAAATGGCTTGAGCCCTCCTTCGGCGGCATAAATTTGGAGGATATTGAGCAGCCTAAATGCTTTTATATTCTTGATACCCTGCGCAAGGAGATGAACATCCCCGTTTGGCACGACGACCAGCAGGGAACAGCGGCGGTGACAGTGGCGGGGCTCATAAATGCGCTGAAACTTGTGGAGAAGGAAATTGACAAGGTGAAGATAGCGATGGTGGGTGCGGGAGCGGCAAACATATGCATTGCCCGTGTTTTGATTGCCGCCGGCGTTGACCCTGAACGCATCGTTATGTGCGACTCAAAAGGCACCCTTCACAAAGGGCGCACTGACCTCAAAGAGACGCATAAAGAAAAATGGCATTTCGCCCAGACGACAAACGCTGAAAACATCGTCGGCGGCGTCCCCGACGCTATGAAAGGCGCTGATGCTCTGATAGCGCTCTCAAAGCCCGGTCCTGGAACCATAAAGAAGGAATGGATAGAGTTGATGGCGAAGGATCCGATTGTCTTCACCTGCGCCAATCCGATACCTGAAATCTGGCCGTGGGAAGCGAAGGAAGCCGGCGCGCGCATCGTCGCAACAGGACGCTCCGACTTCCCCAATCAGGTCAACAACTCGCTGGGTTTCCCGGGGATATTCCGTGGAACGCTTGATGTGATGGCGCGCACGATAACCGATGAGATGTGCATCGCCGCCGCTTACGAACTTGCGAAATGCGCCGAAGACAAAGGCATCCACGAGGATTACCTCATCCCCACAATGGATGAATGGGAGGTGTTCCCGCGGGAAGCGGTGGCGGTCGGGATGAAGGCGATTGAGCAGGGAGTCGCCCGCGTCACCATGAGCCGCGAGGAACTCTACAAAAAGGCAGAAGAAACTATTCGCCACGCACGCGAAGAAACAAAACTGCTTATGGAGCAGGGCATTATTCCGAAACCACCAGAAGAATGGCACCTGTGATGCCGCATCTGTGACGGAGCAGGGACGGGGCGGTCGCTTGACCTCCCGTCCCATTCTTTAGACGCTCCCTGCTCTCAAAATTCATAAGAAAGTTGCAATGTAAATCCATAGCCGCGCTCAAGTCCTCCGCTCACCGCCTCGTCATGCTGCCACAGTAGTGTCTCAACCGTCACACTCAAACCATCTGCAACATCAACGCAGACCGCAACACCATAACGCAACTTCGGCAACTCCACCTCATCTGACCCCTCAACCCGCAACCCCACACCCATCTCTCCTAACCCTTTGACGCCCAAACCGCCCAACTGCGCCTCAAATCCCCACGCAAACGGCTTGTCCCCGCGCCCGTTACCGTCCACATCCAAATCAACCGCTGCGTAACGCCTCAACGCCAACACCGCCTCCAAAATCAACTTAAATCTGCCCAACTCCACCATACAAAAACCGCAAACACCATCGGTATGGTGGTCAACACCCGTCAACCCGTCCAGAACCCCGTCCGACTCCGCCAACTCGCTCACCCAGCCAAGATGAAGCGTAAGCGCTCCCCTGCTCCACTCAACGCCGAGGTTAAGCCCATTTAACCTGTCAGGCGCCGCACCTGCCTTCTCCACATCCCCGTTGAAAACCAACGCCTCAAGTGTAAGTCCCGCTCCCTCAAATCCAAAAAACGCCGCCGATGCGTTCGTCTCACCCAACTCCAGCGTCAGCGGGTCACTCACAAACATACTCTCAAAAACGCCGAATTTCAGATACCGCCTCCCACCTCCCACAGAAAACTTCCCCAAATTCAAACGCAACCATCCTTCATCCAAATCATATGGCTCGGTGTCGTCCTCTTCCCAAAGAAGAACAAGTCTGCCCTGCAGACGTTCTTTAAGCAGCGCGTCAAGCCCAAACTGTGCGGTGGCGCAGACCGCGTCAGCACCATAATCCTCCGCCATTGCCCTGCCCGTCTCTCCGACATAACTTGCCTCCGCCTCAAGCAGACCCGAAAAAACAACCTTCAGGTCACCTTTCTTGAGCGCCAGTTCCTCATCAGCCGAACCAATACCACAACAAAGAAGAACCACAATAAGAACCAGTGCTGCGGATCTCATAACACTACTCCTTAAGAGGATGTTTAGGGTAGCATCAATTAAAAAAAAGTGTGATTTTATCTTGACACCCCAACTCCCACCCCTTAACCTTGCGTCTGCCCCTGCAGGCCGACCTCCTACGGTCAGCCAGACCAGTCCTCGTTGCGTGCCCGGTTCACCCCGCCGGGCACGCTCTTTTTGTTCCTTTTGCCCCATCATCACCAACCCCTCCAAAAAGTTATGCAAACAGGCTTGCTATCTGGTAAAAGAGTGTGGCAACGAGCCATCCGACAAAGAGGGTGTAGACGGCGGTGAAGATAGCCCAGCGCCAGCCTGCTTCGCGCCTTATCGCACCCACCGCCGCAACGCAGGGTATGTAAAGCAGTGTCATAAGCAGGAACGCAAACGCAGAAAGTGGCGTGAAATGTCTGTGCAGATGAGGCGTCAATTCCTCCTCCGCCTCTTCCTCCTCCACCTCTTCACCTGTGTAGAGGACGCCCATGGTGGAAACGACCGCCTCTTTTGCGAGGATTCCTGTAAGCAGCGCTACAGAAGCCTGCCAGGAGCCGAAACCTGCGGGTTCAAAGACAGGCGCCACCGCTTTGCCCAGTCTCCCAGCAAGTGACTTCTCCGATGCATACTCAACCCCCGGCGGCAGCGATGCCAGAGCCCAGATGAGCACCGTGACGCCCAGAATTATCGTCCCCGCTTTTTTCACAAAGATAAGCGTGCGCTGCCAGGCGGTGGCAAAAACAACCCGCGGTGATGGCAGCCGATATGGAGGCAACTCCATAACAAGCGGCGCTTCTTCTCTGGGGAAAAGAAGTCTGCCGATAAGCAGCGCCGACAGAAGACCCATTACGATGCCGATGGCATAAAGGGCGAAGAGGACGGTGGCTTTGTGGTTTGGGAAGAAAGCGGCGATGAAGAGAGCATAGACAGGCAGCCGCGCTGAACACGACGCAAACGGCACCGCAAGAATCGTCAGCAGCCTGTCGCGACGGTTCGTCAGCGTTCTTGTCGCCAGGATTCCTGGTATGCTGCAGCCAAACCCCAAAAACATCGGTATGAAAGAGCGCCCGTGCAGTTTGAAAAAGTGCATAATTCGGTCAATCAGAAACGCCCCGCGTGCAAGATAACCACAGTCCTCAAGCGCAGAAAATATCAGATAAAGCAGTATCAGAAGAGGGACAAAGACCAGCACCGCCCCAACACCGCCGATTATCCCATCCCCGAGCAGTGAGGCAAGCCACTGGGGACTGCCTACTGCTTCTGACACCACCCCACCGAGCCACGAAAAGAAGTCATCAACATAACTTACGAGTGGGTCGCCGAGGGTGAAGATGAACCAGAAGACAAAATAAAGCACGCCTGCTAAGATAGGAATGCCTAACAATCGGTTGATAAAAATAGAATCCAGTTTATCTGTCAAAGCAAAACGGGCGCTCGGCGGCAACACACTCTTGACCACTTCTGATGCGACGCCGTGACACCAAGAAAAGCGATGCTCTGCAAAATATACCGCCGCTTCCTTGCCAAAACGCTTCTTAAACTCTTCCTGATAGCGGGTCAGGGTCGTTTTTTCCACAGGCGCCTCTATGTCGCCGCCCAAATAAAGGCTTGCCATAAATCTTGCGCCCGCACCTGCTCCTTCAGGCAGCGTTTCGCAAAAACCATCAAGGAACTGCGTCACCTCTTTTGGATAGACATCAGGTGTTTTGGGAGGCGGTTTCTCAATTGTCCGAATCAGGGCGTCTTTGAGTTTCTCCACCCCTTCTTTTCTGGTCGCAACTGTGGGCACAACCTCAACACCCAGCAAACCTGACAGCGTCTCTGTGTCTATCCTGATGCCTGCTTTCTGCGCTTCGTCCCACATATTGAGAGCGAGCACCACCTTCTGCTCCATCTCAAGAAGCATAAGGACAAGGTAAAGGTTGCGTTCAAGGTTGGTTGAGTCTGCGACGACAAGCACGGCTGATGGTTGTTCGTGTAGCAGAAAATCACGGGCTATTCTCTCGTCCTCGCTGTCAGCAGTCAGACCATAAATCCCCGGCAGGTCCACCAGTGTCAGAACCTTGTCCTTATGAGTTAGACGCCCCTCAATCCGCTCCACAGTGACTCCCGGCCAGTTGCCTGTTTTAAGCCGCATCCCTGTTAAGGCGTTGAACAGGGTGGTTTTGCCAGTGTTGGGGTTGCCAGCCACACCAATAAGCAAGGTTTCTGTTGTGGACTGCTTTGCGTTAGCCATTTTTGTTCTCCTTAACAGGTTCAGCAAGAATGGTTTTTGCTTCATCACGGCGGAGAGAGACACGCGTTCCACGAACCTCAAACTCAAGCGGCTCTCCTGGCGGGGCAACGGTTAGGAGTTTGACGACAGTTTCGGGGACAAGCCCCATGGAGAGGAGTCTTGCCCGCAGAGCAGGTGAGGCGTTGATGGCGACGATTTTTGCGGATTGACCGATTTTGAGTTGGTGCAGTTTCATAATTAGGCACTCCTAACAATGTGGGGAGGGATTTTATGTGGTGGGGTTGTCTATGTCAAGGGAAAATGTTTGGGAAACCTAATTTTTTCAAGACGCCGTATCACCGTTTGCCGCAACACTTTAACGCAGGCGCAGCACGATTATCCGCAGACGATACGGTTTCACTGACAGCGGTTTTCTCAGTGTTTCTGGAGTGATGGAGGTCATAACTATTTTGCCGTCTTTGAACTGCACCTCACTGGCGAAGGTGATGATTTTGTTTTGGGGGACATTGAGGGTGAGGTAGCGTTTCTGTTTTGAGAAGTTAGACGCGATGATGGAGAAGGAGACGGAGTTTTTTGAGCGCAGGGCAACAGCGGCGAAGCAATTTGCGTCGGGTTGTGTTGTGTCGCAGATAACAGGGGTTTGTTTTGAGAGTTGGGAGAGGATTTTCATAGTGAGAGCGGCGGGTAGTGGTGTTTTATCTTTTTTGAAGAAGGGTGTCCAGTTTCGTTTGGGGCGGTTTGGGATGGCTGACGGTGCGGCGCGGGCACCTGTTGCAAGGCACACCCCCAGGTTCTGAATCCATATCTTGACGGCGGTCTGGAATGCGGCGAGTTTGTAGGAGACCGATTCTGCGGGTTCATCGCGTTTTGTGTGGGAGAAGATGCTACCGTATTCGGTGAGGGCAAGCGGCAGGTTGGGCAACTCTTGTTTTTGAAGCATTTTTCGGTAGCGGCGGACAAGAAGGTAGATGTGGTATGGTGAGGAGGCGTAAGGGTGGATAGCGAGGGCGTCCAGTTGAAGTTGGTTTTTGAGGATGTGCTGGATGAACTCTTTGGCGAGGGAGATTTTTGAGGGGTCGCGTTTTGGGGAGGAGGGACCGAGGTGGACTGGCTCGCCGAATCCCAGCAGTTTAACGGGATGTTTTGTGTTGGCGTTGAAGTCAGAAAGGGCTTTTGCGAACTCTGCATATAGTCGGAAATACTGTTTTGGATTGCAGCCGCCCAGTCCCATAGGTTCGTTGTAGCATTCAACGAACTGGATACGGCGTGGTGAGGGACCGCCCCAGTTGTCGTTTATGTGCATAACGATGTGTTTGACGACTTGTGCCCATTTTTTAGGGTTTCTTGGGGGTCTTCCTGCTTGGAAGAAAGCGGGGGGAGCCCAGTGGTCACCGCCGCCGATGTCGTAAAGCGCCGTCCAGACAGCAGCGGCACCTGTTTTTGCCGCTTCACGCAGATACTCATCCAGTGGTGCGAAGTTGTAGGAGCGCGGGGAGTCGGCTGCCGCCTTTATGTTCGGGAATATGGTCGCCAGCGTAAAGCGGAAACCGTCGTCTTGTGGGAAGCGGATGAACTGGCAGTGGCAGTCTTTTAAGGCGTCGGAGATGTGGGGGAAGTGGGATTTGGGGGAGTAACCCGAGCCGTAGACGCCGTTCAGTGGCTTGAAGCGTCCGAGGTTCTTCTTTGGGGAAAGTGTGAGGGTGTATTGCGGGATGGGTGGTTTATAAAGGCGTTGTGGGATGGCGAGGATGGGGCGTTGGGAGAGGGTCAGTTTTTTGGTTGTGATGGGTTTTCCTGTGACGGCGTCAATTAGGATTTCGTTTGGGTTTTGGAAGGCGGATGGGCGGACTTTTTCTGCTGCGGAGTCGTGCCAGTAGATGCGGACTTCAAAGGTAGGAATGTAGCGGCGGCGTGGTCTGGCGTTTTTGGCTGGCTTTGGGACAAGGCGTTTTCCTTTTTTCATCCAGAGCCAATTCTCCTCGCCGCGGATGGTGGTGGGCAGGCATCGCAGAACGCAACACTTTACTCCAGCCTCGTCGCGGAGGGCAACGAAATGGCTGTTCGCCGCCCAGAACGCCAGACCTTTCAGTTTGTAGGGGTAAAGGCGCCAATCGGTTTTGTTGGCGGGATAGTTGAAGGATGAACGGTTGGGATTGCGCCTTTCCCATTCTCTGAAAGCGGCGAGCACCTCATCCGCCGTCGCCCATTCCGCTATCAGATTTCCCTGCGCATCCTTTCTGCCGATGAAATTTCTGTTAAGCCAGTTGACAATCTCTTTTATGCTCTGGCGGAGTGTGCGCAGACCGACTCCGTCCCGCACGCTGTCGGGATAGAGGTTGTAAGGGTGGATTGAGAAACCAAACACCCAGATTTTCGGGGGAAGGTTGCGGGTTTTATGCCAGAGGCGTTCCAGATAGAGGTGGACGAACTGGCGTTTGAGTGCGGGTGTTGAGGAGTCGGTGTAGCCCCAACCGCGCATATGTGAGCCTGCGGTGCCGACGGTGCCGCTGAAGGGCAGAAAGACAATAGCGGCTTTTCTGTCTTCCTTTGCGAAATTGTCGCCTGCGCGAAATGGTTGCCACATCTGATGTCCGAAAAGGGCGAGGAAACCTTCAGAACGCTCCCCGCCTGTTTCGGCGAGGAACGGATGCTGGAGCGTGCGTTCCGTTGAGTCGCGCAGTTTCGCCGAATAGAGTTTTGCGCGTCCTGCAAATGTGCCGCCGAAAGCGCCAACTATGGTGGTATTCACGCTTTTGGGGTCACGCCCTGTGATTTCGCGGATGAGTCGGTCAACGGCGTCTATGTGCGCCCGCAACGCGCCAACAGCGATATCAGCATCCCAGTCCTTAAGTTTGTTCGGCTGACGCCAAGGACAAACAGACGGTGTTGGCGAAGGTAGCGGCTGCCATCTGCCACCGCGCTTTGTCACACCGTGCGTGTGCGTCCCAAGCGAGATCAGTCCCGCTCTCCACGCCTCCTTTAACTGCCCCATCAACTTCACCGCCTCCTTAGATTCCGATGCAAGTAGGCGTTCGGCAAAATCGCCGTTGAACTGTATGAGGAATTTTGGTCTCTTGCGTTCGGGAAACTGCAGCGCCCAGTGGAGCATCCGCGCCAAATTGTCGCAACGCTCACGAAAAGCGTCCTCTGTGGGGTCATCACTTTCCCGCCAAACTGGACGATTCCATAAATTATTCCCCGTCACATCCTCAATATGCACCATAATGGTAACACGGATGGGAGGTTGGTCAGTCTGTTGTGCTGCAAGCATCCCGCAAAAAGCAAGACCGACACATAACACCATCACGCGCATACCGCCTCCCCCAAAGACTTCCTATGGGGAATTATACTTTGAGGGTGCAAATAAGTTGCGGTTGCGTTTGCGATTTGCTAAAAGAAGGGTGCGGCTCGCTCAAAACACAACGAGCCGCACCTGCCATTGATGCTTGAAACCCTGTTGCGCTCTCATCAGTTTGTCAAGTTGAAGTCCTTAACCCAGTTCCACGCATCCTGACGCTT
>CAZPBO010000062.1:0-12285 GCA_964584815.1 uncultured Planctomycetota bacterium | reverse complement strand
TTCTGGTAAGGAGTTGGGGATGGAGAGTCTGGAGAAGTTGCGTGAGGAGTTTGAGGGGCTGCGGGAGTGGGCGTATTTGAACACGGCGGCGATGGGGATTGTGCCACGCAGTGTGGCTGCCGCAGCCGATGCCTACTACGATGAAGCAGCCCAGCGCAGCGGTGATGTCAACCAGATATGGCGCGACCGCACAGAAGAGACCCGTAAGACCGTTGCGTCTCTGCTGAATGTCACACCAGAGGAGATTGCATTTCTGCCTTCAACCTCACTTGGGATGAACCTGATTGCGATGATGCTTAAGCGGACAGGGAAGAGCGAGATAGTGGCAGCGGAGACGGAATTTCCCACAACGACGCTTCCTTTTTTGCATCACGGTTTTGGGGTGCGTTGGGTGAAGGCGGTGGACGGCGCGCTTTCTGTTGAGTCTTATGCGGAGCAGATAACCCCCCAGACGGCGGCGGTTGTTGCGGCGGTGACGCAGTTCTCAAGCGGCTGGCGCCTTGATCCCGTCCAACTGGGGCGGCTGGCTAAGGACAAATCGGTCCTTCTGGTTCTGAATCTGACGCAGACGGTGGGGTCGTTTCCTGTAGATTTGACGGCGGCGGGTGCGGATTTCGCCGCTTTTACAGGGGTGAAATGGCTCTGCGCGGGTGAGGGAAGCGGAGTTCTTTTCGTTCGCCGTGCGTTTCTTGAATGGGTTAAACCACCGGTCTTCGGCTGGAACTCAACACCCGACCCGTATCGGATGGACAACAGTTGGCTTGAGGTGCGTCGTGACGCCGCACGGTTTGAGGTCGGAAACATCGCCTTTGCGCCTGTTTTTGCTCTCAACGCCGCCGTCAAACTGCATAACCGTGTTGGTCCGCAAAATGTAGCCGAACGCACACTCAATCTTGCCGCCGTGCTTGCTGAAGGTCTGCAGAAGGCGGGGTTCTCCCTTTTCACGAACTGGGAGAACCTAGCGCACAGAAGCGGTATTGTGACTTTCAAGGTGAAGGAGGCGGAGAAGGTTGTGGAAGCGCTGCGGCAGAGAAAAATCGCGGTCTCTGCCAGATGGGGGATGATTCGCGCATCTGTTCACTGGTATAACACAGAAGAGGAGGTGGAGCGTTTTCTGGCGACGCTTAAGGAGTTGGGAGCGCAACCTGCATAAGGAGGTTCGCTATGAGGGCGTTGTTTGTTGTTGATATGTTGAGGGCGTTTCTTGAGCCGCAAAGACCGCTCTATTGTGGCGATGAAGCGCGAAAAATCATTCCCTTTGTGCGCAAAAAGGTTGAGGAGTTCAAGAAGGCGGGAGAGCCTATCTATTTCATCTGCGACAGCCACGACGAGGACGACAAAGAGTTTGCGCGCTTTCCCAAACACGCAGTGAAGGGCACAGAAGAGGCGCGTTTGATTCCCGAACTTGAGGATTTGTCGGAGGGGGGTGTATTCATATACAAACGGCGTTACAGCGCTTTTTATGACACCGTGCTGGATGACTATCTGCGGGCGAACCGTCCCGATGTGGTTGAGGTGGTCGGCGTCGCCACCAATATATGCGTTCTTTATACCGTTGAGGAATTGTGCAACCGCGACATTGCGGTGCGCGTTTTCAGGGAAGGTGTCGCCTCTTTTGACAAAGACGCTCACGAATGGGCGCTGAAGCAGATGAAGGATGTTCTTGGAGCGGAGATTGTCTGATTGGAGGGGCAGATGATGTGCGCATCAAATGTGTATCTTGTCAAGGGTGAGGATGAGCAGTTGGTGATGAAGGATGTTGCCGAAATCCGTGTTGAAGGGGGGAAACTGCTTTTGACGGGGCTTCTGGGTGAGAAGAAGGAGATAGAAGGGGAACTGGTGCGTCTTGACCTTGAGGGACACGCGATATACATTCGCGAGCGCTGATTTCGGGATACGGCGGTGAGAAACTGGGTGGTCTTTGACTTTGCCAGAAGGTTATGGGGGTATTTGCGTCCCTACAAGGGGAAGATAACGGCGGGTTTTGCGGGCAGTATTCTGACCAAAGTGTTCCAGTTGACCAAGCCGTTTCTTCTGGGTCTGGCGGTGGACGCGTTTGTGAAAGAGAAAAGCCTAGAGAAGGTGTGGCTTTACTGCGGGCTGTTGGTTGGAGCGACGCTGCTTGAGGCGCTGACGGAGTTTCTGTGGCGGATGACATTGGTTCCTGCGGCGTATGCGCTGGAGCGCGATATGCGCAACCGCCTTTTTTCTTCCGTAATGGGGCAGTCCTATTCGTGGTTTGTAAGGACGCGCAGCGGGGAGATAATGAGCCGCGCCACAAACGACATTCAAACTGTCAGAACGGTGGCGGAGTTTGGGCTTGTGCGCCTCGTGCGTGAAAGCGTGCTTGTCGTTGGCGCACTCGTTATGATGCTCACCGTTTCGGTGGAGTTGACCCTTATGGTGGGAGCGGTGCTTCTGGGGCTCGGGGTGACGATAAGGCTTCTTGGTCCGCTTTTGCGGGAGCGCTCAAGACGCCTGCAGGAAGCACTCGCCTCCGTCTCCGCGCACGCCCAAGAAGGGTTCTCCGGCATCCGAATCCTCCGTGCTTACAACGCGGAATCCCCAAATATTCAACGCTTCCAGAAAGAGTCCAACAAGGTCTACGAAACGGGTGTCTCGCTCGCACGGGTTTCCGCTATTACACACGCTATCCTGTTTGTCATAATTGAAGCCGCCATTGTGGTGCTACTCTACTTCGGTGGAAAACGCATCATCGCCGGCACCCTCTCATATGGTCAGTTCACCCAGTTTATGGGCTATCAGATGATGCTTGTCTGGCCGATGCTGGGATTTGGAATGCTCTTTGCCGAAATCCACAGAGGTGTTGCCTCCCTTGACCGCATAGAGGAGTTCATCAAAGCGCCTGTTGATATAAAAGAGCCAGCCGATCCGATTGATGTTGCCAGTCTGCGCGGCGACATAGAGTTTTGCTCTGTCAATTTCTGCTATCCCAACTCAAAATTTGCCCTGCGCGATGTGAACCTTAAGATTCCTGCAGGTTCTGTTGTGGCGATAACGGGTCCTGTGGGGAGCGGCAAATCAACGCTTATCGGGCTTTTGTGCAGGTTGTTTGACCCCGAAAGCGGCGCGGTGAAGATTGGCGGTGTTGACATTCGCCGTCTGCCGCTTGGTGTCTTGCGGGGGCGCATTGCGGTGGCGCCGCAGGAGCCTTTTCTCTTCTCCGATACAATTGCCAACAACATCCGATATCGCCGCCCCGACGCCGACATAGAAACCGTCAAACGCTACGCCGCTCTTGCGGGAATAGCCGATGAGATTGAGGCGTTTCCCAACGGCTGGGAACAGGTGGTGGGGGAGCGGGGACTGATGCTGTCAGGCGGGCAGAAACAGAGGGTCTCCCTCGCCCGTGCACTCATCACAGAACCCGATATTCTGATTCTGGATGACGCCCTTTCCAGTGTGGACGCAAACAAAGAGGAAGAGATATTGGAAGGGTTGCGAGGATATTTTCGCGGGAGGACGGTTCTGATAGCGGCGCACCGCCTCTCAACACTGCGCCTTGCCGACATCGTTGTTGTGATGCACAAAGGACGGGTGGTGGAGGCAGGCACGCACGCCGAACTGCTGGCGAAAAACGGCATATACGCTGAGATTTTCAATATGCAGAGAGCGGAGAAAAGTTGATGTTCTATGAAGAGGAGACATTGGGGAAGGTTTATGATTTGCGACTTGTGCGGCGCTTTTTGGGTTATTTTGCGCCGTATAAACGGGCGATTGTTTTCATCCTCATCTCACTGGGTGTGGGGACAGCCACCGCGCTGACGGGACCGTGGTTGATAAAAGTGGCGGTTGACGGACCACTTACCGCCGCCACTGCCGCCGCCGATAAGTCCCCTTTCCTCAAACAACTCGCTTGGCTCACAGGCGCTTATCTGCTTGTCCTTGCGGCGGAGTTTCTTGCGTCATATTCCCGAATTGTGCTTGTGCGCAAAACAAGTCTTGCTGCCATAACGACCCTACGCAACCGCCTCTACGCCCATCTTCTCCATCTTCATATCAGGTTTTTTGACACAAATCCTGTGGGGCGGTTGGTGACGCGGACGACAAACGACATAAACGCGCTTCAGGAGTTGTTCGGTGCTGGCTTTGTGATGCTGGTTCGTGATGTGGCGGTGCTTATTGGTGTTGTTGTGATGATGTTTATCGCGTCTTGGGAGATGACGCTGATAGCGTTCTGTGTGATGCCGCCGCTTGTGGCGGTGGCGCTCTTTTTTGGTCGCCGCGCCCGTCTTGCGTTCCGACAAGTCCGAAAGCATCTCGCCTCCGTCAACGCCTACATCAACGAGTCGGTTCAGGGCGCACGCGTCGTCTCATCATTCGGCACAAAACAGATACATTGCGCCAAACTCGCCGATATGAACCAGCAACTTTATGAGAAGCAAAGGGAGGGCATCTTCTATTTTGCTCTCTTTTATCCATCGGTGGAGATGCTGATGGCGTTGGCGACGGCGGGGATAGTGGTCTATGCGGCGCACGCGGTGCTTGGTGCCGCCATCACGCTTGGGCAGTTCTTCCTCTTCTGGCGCCTGCTTAACCGCTTCTTCCGTCCTATACTGGGGCTTGCCGACCGATACACCATCCTCCAACGCGCTATGGCTTCCGCCGAGCGCATCTTCAACCTCCTTGACACACAAAATCCCCTCACTCTGCCATCAGACGGTTTCCGCCCCCAGAAAGTGGAAGGACGCCTCGCTCTTCGTTCTGTTCGCTTCTCCTACGACGGCAAAGTTGATGTGCTGCATAGCGTAAGCCTTGATGTGCGCCCTTCAGAACATATAGCGATTGTCGGACCTACAGGTGCAGGCAAAACCTCTATCATAAATCTTATTTGTCACTTTTATGAGCCGCAAGAAGGCGAGGTGTTGGTTGAGGATGTGGATGTGCGGCGATGGAATCAGGCGCTTCTGCGTCGCCATATAGCCCTTGTTCCGCAGGACTTCTTTGTCTTTGCTGACACCCTTTTTGAGAACATAAGGTTGTGGGATGACGGGATAGGGCGTGATGATGTAGAGACGGCGCTTAAGGAGGTGGGGCTTTCAGGGCTTTTGTCGCGGGTTGGCGGACTGGATATGGAGTTGGCTGAACGGGGTGCGGACATTTCTGTCGGGGAGCGGCAACTGCTCTCCTTTGCCCGCGCGCTTGTGCGTAAGCCCGCCGTCATCATCCTTGATGAGGCAACATCCAGTGTGGACAGCCAGACTGAACGCCTTGTTCAGGACGCAATGGGGCGGGTGCTTGCCGGCAGAACCGCCGTCATAATCGCCCATCGCCTTGCCACTATTCGTAACGCCGACAGAATTCTCGTTATGAACGCAGGACGCGTTGCAGAAGAAGGCGACCATAAAGAACTGCTGCGTAAGGGCGGGCTTTATGCCGAGTTGTATGCGCTTCAGTTTCGCTGGCAGGAAGCGTTCTCGTAAGTGATGAGGTGATTTGGCTATACTTGCGAAGGGAGAGAGGGTAGAATCGGTTGCGTAGTGTGGTGGGAGCCGCATTAAATTAGGAGTTGTTCTGGATGGAGCAGAAGATAAAGTGGCTGATTCCGGGTCCTGTGCCTGTGGCGGAAGAGGTGCTGGATGCGATGCGGCGTCAGCCTGTTCATCATCGTTCTTCCGATTTTCACGACATAATGAAGGGGGTGCTCACCGACTTGAAATGGCTTTTCCGCACCAATCAGAATGTTTTTGTTGCGACCTGCTCGGCGAGTGCCGTTATGGAGGCTGCGCTCCGCAACACCGTTTCCCACAAAGCGCTGTGTCTTGTCAACGGCGCTTTCGGACAACGTTGGTTCCAGATGGCTCGCGCCAACAACATCCCTGCAGAGTCGCTCCATTTTGAAGCGGGCAAACCGATAGACCCCGAAATCGTTGGGCAGCATCTCGCAAAGAGCCATTACGATGTTGTGACCTTCGTTCATGTTGAGACATCAACAGGAGTGCAGAACCCTCTTGAGGCGATTGCCGCCATTGTTCGTCTCTATCCCGACACGCTGCTATTGGTGGATGCGGTCAGTTCGCTGCTCACCACCGATTTGGATTTTGACGCTCTCAAACTGGACTTCTGCTTGACAGCGAGTCAGAAGGGACTTGCGTTGCCACCCGGTCTTGCGATATTTGCGGTCTCTAACCGTTTGCTTGAGCGTGCCCGACGCATCCGCCACCGCGGCTACTACCTTGATTTCCTGCGTTTCCGTGATTATGCGCTTCTTAAGGAGACTCCCAACACGCCCGCTGTCAACCTGTTTTATGCGCTGGGGGTGAGATTGGCGTCGCTGCGCCGCATCGGTATAGGCTCTGAAATCCGCCGCTGCGCTGAAATGGCGGAACTCTGCCGTGCCTGGGCTAAGAAACGCTTCTCCCTCTTCCCCGATGAAAGATATGCCGCAAACTCGCTTACCGTCGTTCGTTGCCCTCAGAGGTTCAGTGTCAAAAAACTGAATCTTTTTCTCGCCCAGCACGGCTTCCGCATCTCCGACGGCTACGGCGACCTTAAAGGGCGCACTTTTCGCATCTCCCATATGGGCGCCGTTCTCAAGCAGGAAATCGCCGCACTCATCAAACTCATTGAGCAGTTCCTCGCGTCCTCATAATCACACAATCGGAGCACTTGATTTGGCGGCACCTGAATGGGATAATTCACATTCTATCGTCGTGGAGGTCTTGATATGCGTTGGGGACTGCTTGTCGCTGTTCTGTTTATCTCCTGCAGGTTCAGCCCGAAAATCCCGAAAGAAAAGCCTGTTCCCGAGCGCCCTGTGGGGTATGACATACTGGTTCTGGTTGAGGGCGGAGAAGAACGGGGGCGGTTGGAGGCTATAACGCAAGATGAGGTGGTCTTCCGCACAGAAGACGGCAGACTGCGCCGTTTCCCCCGCAGCAAAGTCCATAAAGTGCGCTTTCAGAAACTGCGCAAGGGATATAAAGCCAAAACAGTCGGGCAGTTGAAAGACAAACTGCTTGAGAGTGTTCTGGCGGATGCTGGCGGTGTGAAGGTGGCGCCTACAACCCATAGTTTGGTGTTATATCAGGAGACACGCATTGCGGTTGGGGATATGATAGAGGTTGTGCAGAGGAGCATATCGCTTGCGCTGACGGAGCGAGGTTGCTATCGTGTGGGGCGCGTTATGAGGGCGTATCTGCCGCCTGTTCAGAGTATGGAGATTCTGTGGGCGCGCACGATAAAACGCGACTCCCAAAAGCCACCTTCCCAATGGCGGGTTCTGCATCTTGATGATGAGTATGTGGAAGACGGTGCCGCCTTCGCCTTCCTACCCGCATACAACCGTCTCCGACGCAGAAAATTCGCACTCCGTTCCCTCCAACCAGGCGATTTCGCGGACATCGCCGTCAAGTTCACATACAGAACCACCGACTACCTTCATCCTTTTGCAATCCGAATTCCGCTTCTGACCCACACAAAGGCGTTGCAGCGCCGTGTTGAGGTTGTTGTCCCCACAAAAGCCAACTATGCTGTAAGGCTTATTATGCCACAGCCCACAGAAAACATCATCCGCGAGTCGGAGGTAACCCCCAAAAAGCGTGTTATCCGTTTTGTGGTGAAGGATACAGAGCCCATAGCGGAGGAGGAGAGGCAGGTTTCGCTGTGGTCACTTGCGCCGTGGGTGGCGGTGATACGCAGCGACGGTAACTGGCACGATATAGCGGTCAAGTTCTTCGGATATATGCGCAAGAAGGCGGCAGAAGGCGATGTGGCGCCCCTTGCAAGGAGCCTTAAGGGCGAGCCTGTTTCGGCGGTTTATCGTTTCCTCTCCTGCGAGAAAGGCTTGGCGGGTGTGGATTTTAGGACATATGGTTGTGACCTGCACGATGCGGGATGGTGTCTGAAGCAGGCGAGACTTTCGCTTCCCGATAAGGCGGTTCTGGCAGGGGCGTTGCTTTCCGCACTTGGGGTGCGCTGGAGAGGTGTCCTCCTACGCTCAAGGGACAGAGGACCACTCCCTAACGGTGCGCCATCTCTTGGGCTTTTTGACACACTCGCCCTGCAGGTGGAGAAGGACGGAAAATGGTTGTGGTTTGTGCCGGAGGACGCAGAAACGCCATTGTGCGAGAGTCCGCCGGCGCGTTTCATAGGCGGCTGGATGCTGGCGGAGGGTGAGCGCCAGCCGCGTCGCATAACAGCAGACAACCCTCAGTGGCACGGCATAACGCGTTCTGTAACGGCGCAATTGAAGGAAAACGGCGACATAGAGGCGGATGTGACGGTGACATACCGCGGCGACGCACAAGTCTTCTGGCGCAGCAAGATGGATTTGCCGAAAGAGGAGTTGCGCAACGAGGTGGCGCGTCTCGCTCTGGGCGACGACCCCCGCGCTCAACTCCTATCTTTCTCCTTTGAAGGCTTGCGCGACCCAACAGCCACCCTTGTTCTCCATTATCGTTCCCGCATTCCTTCATATGCGCAGAAACTGGGAGAAAAAGGATTCGCGATGCGTGTTCCGTTTGTGCGGCACGGTGGATGGCTTGCGGCGACGCGTAAAACACCGCTGCGGTTCGCCACGCCAAGAACCGACACGACAACAGTGACTCTACAACTTCCTGAAGGAGTGACGGCGGATTATCTGCCGCCGCCCATTGACGCCGTCGGCGCAGGCGTTACCTACTACTTCCGTGTAAAGCAGAACGGCACAAAGGTTGTGATACAGGAAAAAACCACACGCGGCGTTATTGTTTTGTTCCCTGCCGATTATGGCGCCTATAAGGGTGTGGTGGCGGCGACAGTGCGCGCCAGCCGCCAATGGCTCATCCTTAAGAAGGAGGCAAAAAAATGAGACACGCTGTTACTGTCTTCCTCTGTGTTTTCCTCACCTGCACACTCTCTGCCGATAGGGTCGTTCTTCACTCCGGAAGGAAGGTTGAAGGCAGCGTCACCTTTGATGGCAAACGCGCCACCATAAAGCAGGAGAACGGCAAAGAGGTCAAGGTGGTGGTGACCGACATAAAGGAGGTGGTGCTTGAGGGGCGAAAAAAGAAGGTCACCGCGCAGAAGAAGGTTCTGGCTGAGGATGTGAAGCGCCTTCTGGACGCGGCGCGTGAGGCTCGCAAAAAACATCCCGATTGCGAGTTTGTGCTGCTTCTGGATTGGGGCAGGTATGAGGTGCGGGAGGACGGCAGCCGAGTTTACACCTATCACGGAGCGTGGCTGCTGAACCGCCCCAAAGCGCTGCGTCTCACCTCCCGCGCCTTGTGGTTTGAACCCGGGCGTTCAGAAGTCAAAGTGCTGCTTGCCCGCACAATCCTGCCTGATGGCAGAGTGGTTGAGGTGCCAAAGAGTGCATTTCGCGTCACAGAGCCATCCCGCAGCGCCGACTTCTATGACTACGGCAAGATACTGACATTCTCATTCCCAGCAGCAAAAGTCGGCTCCATCATTGAACTGCGCTACAAAAGCATCAATCTTCGTCCCTACGATAAGAAGATGTTTTATGAAGCGTGGTTCTTTGGCGGCAAAGAGCCTGTTTCTTTTTCCCATTATGAGGTGGTTGTGCCAGCAAAGCAGAAGATATACTGGTATACAAAGGGCGGCAAAATTTCAGAGCAGGTTCTGCCGGGACGCGATAAGTTCAAAGTGGTTTGGGAGTTTCGGGATTGGCAGGGTGTGCAAGAGGAGGTGAGGATGCCGCCTGTGGGGGAGTTGGTGCCGCGCGTTTTTGTCTCGCCTTTCAAACCCGGCGACTGGGCGTATATTAACAACTGGTATGCAAGGCGACTGAAAGCCAATATGAAGGTGACCGATTTTGTGCGCAAAACGGCGCAGGAGATTGTCGGCGATGCGAGAACGGCGGAAGAAAAAGTGGCGCGCATTTATCATTGGGTGCAGCGTAATGTGGAGTATCTCTCAAGCAAGGTGAGCATAATGAGCGGTCTGTGCGGACATCCTGCGGAGGTGACACTGCGGCGGCGGCGTGGTGACTGCATTGACAAAGCCGTCCTTACCGCAACACTCTTAAAAGCCGTCGGGGTTGAGGCATATCCTGTGGGCGTTCTCACAAACGACTCAGGCTTTCCTGATGTGAAACTTCCCAACTTCATCGGCAACCACGCTATCCTGGAAGTCCGCTTAAACGGCAAAAAACTCATCCTTGACCCCACATCCACCGACTACCGCTTCCCCGCACGCTGGTCCGCCAGCCACGGCACATACATCCACAACCCCATCACCGGCGAACTCTATATGGCAGACCTCCCCAAACCCGAACAGAACGCCTATGTCCAGAACATCGTTGTCGTTCTGCGCTCCGATCAGTCGGCTTTCCTTGAACGCACCATAACCCCAACAGGTGAGGAGGAATCAGGCTGGCGCTGGTGGATAAGAACACGCAAAAAAGAGCAACTCCAGCAGTGGCTTGAATCGCTCGCCAACGCCTACTCTCCCGGCTCAAAAATCGCAGGATTTGAAACCTCCGACCTCAACAACCTCGCCGAACCAGTCAAAGTCACCATCAAAGTGGATGTTTCATCCTACGGCACACGCGCAGGCGACTTCCTCATCCTCCGCCTCCCCAACCTCTATTACCGCTTCCCTGAAGCCGCAACAAAAAACCGCAAATACGACATCTGGTATGGCACCACCTACTGCGAGCGGCATACCATAACCGTTTATTTGCCAAAGCAATACGAAGTATATCACCTGCCCCCACCTATTAGGATAAAGACCCCGTTTGTGGAGTATGAAGCGTCCTACACAACAGGCAACAACTGTGTCGTCTTTAAGGACAACTTCAGAAGGCTTGTGCGGATAGTGCCGGCAAAAAATTATAGTGTCTATCGGGATGCGCTTCAGAAGATAGCCGCCTATGCGCAACTTCGCATCTTCCTTCGGAGGAAGAAGTGATGCGTTACAGGATATTCCGCAGAACAGAGAACGGCGAGCACGAAGACAAGGCGTTGCTCTATCTGCCTGTTGAGTGGCAGGACTTCACCCAGACAGACCCGTGGCGGGTATTCCGCATACTGGGGGAGTTTGTAGAAGGATTTGACGCGTTGAGCCGTATAGGACCTGCGGTGACGGTGTTCGGCTCAAGCCGCACTTCTCCTGACAGTCCATATTACGCCGCCGCCGCAAAAACCGCCGAACTCCTCGCAAGAGCAGGTCTTGTCATCATCACAGGCGGCGGTCCAGGCATTATGGAAGCAGCCAACCTCGGCGCTTTCCGCATCGGCGCCACATCCGTCGGTTGCAATATTCAACTCCCCACTGAACAACGCCCAAACCCCTATCAGACACTCTCTCTGCTGTTCCGATACTTCTTCATCCGAAAAATGATGTTCGTTAAATACTCCATCGCCTTTCTCTTCTTTCCCGGCGGTTTCGGCACCTGTGACGAACTCTTTGAGGCGCTTACGCTCGTTCAGACCGACAAAATTGAGCATTTCCCGATTGTCCTTTACGGCAGCGATTACTGGAGCGGACTTCTCAACTGGATACGCAACCGTATGTTGAAGGAAGGTTGCATCTCTTCCTGCGATGCGGAGTTGTTCAGCGTTGTTGACAGACCAGAAGACGCCGCCGATATTGTCATCAAAAAAGCACGCGAACTCGGCTACTTAAAGTAGCCGTTGCCCCAACCATACGCGGCAAGCCCGCTCCCGCACCAGATACGCTGATGTTGGGTCAGTTGTAAAGGATAAAGGTGGTCAAAAAGCCGCACAATGAGAGCGCGGCAAGTGGGATGATGGTTTTCCAGTCCTTTTCCCCACTCCGTAGGAGAAGCGCAAGCCCTGCAAGCGGGCCGAGACTTATTGTTTCAAGCACAACACCAAGGAGCGTTTCGGGCGTTAATAGGATGTGAACAAGACCGCTTGGAGATGTGGCGTAGTAGGCGGTTGGGATTAACTGCACCGGGCAGTTGAAGCCACGGTTTGAAAACGGCAGGAAAGGATGTATGGGCGGTCCACAGTGCATAAGCCAGTCAAGGAGCAGATGTGAGACGGTTGTGGCAAAAAAGGCAAGGAAAAGCCGTCCCGACGATTTGCTGCGCCAACCGCCAGCCAAAAGCCACGCAACAAATGCCACAACCCCGCAGAAGAGCAAAGAGTGAGTCCAACCTCGGTGCTGCCCTATTCCCAGAAAGAGCAGCACAACATCCACATCGGGAGAGACGGCGAGAGCGGCGACAAGCAGGGTTCTTTTTGTGGTGAGGCGCTCTTGAGGCGCCAGCGCCGCATACGCGCCAACTCCACCCCAAATGTGCCCAATAGGTGTTGCCATACCACCGCTTCCCTCAAGCAGAATATGATACGG
>CAZPBO010000061.1:11196-12312 GCA_964584815.1 uncultured Planctomycetota bacterium | reverse complement strand
GCAGATACGAGGGAGTTGTTCGCCGAAGGGCATATCAAGGATGCGTGCGCCGCCGATGGATGTGCGCAGCACCACACGGGGTTTGCCTGAGACGATATGTCCGATGATAGCGGCGCGGCGTCCTTCTCTGCGCCTCCTTAAATAGCGCACCACATCTTCTGCTATTCTACCTGACACCACAAGGAGCAGTTTACCCTCATTTGCGACGACAAGCGGGTCAATGCCGAGCATTTCGCAGGCTGCTTGGACTTCAACGCGGATAGGGAGTGCGGCTTCTTCTATGATGATTTCAACATTGGATGCTTCGGCGATTTCGTTGAGAGCGGAGGCGACGCCGCCGCGGGTGGGGTCTTTTATGGTGTGGATTTTTGAGCCGAAGCGGTCAAGGAGGGCGGTGGCGAGATTGGCGAGTGGTGTGGCGTCGGATTCAACGCTTATGTCAAAGGCGAGACCTTTTCTGCGGCTCATAACGGAGATGCCGTGGTCACCGATGGTGCCTGTGATGATGACTGCGTCGTGGGGTTTTGCGTTGGCGATGGAGAGTCGTGCATTTTTATGGGGGATGCCGACGCCGGCGGTGTTGATGAAGAGTTGGTCGGCGGCGCCTTTTTCAACGACTTTTGTGTCGCCGGTGACGACGGGAACGCGCGCCTTTTTTGCGGTTTCCGCCGCCGATGTAACGATGCGTTTCAAGTCTGACAGCGCGAATCCTTCCTCAACGACGATGCAGAAGGAGAGAGCGAGGGGTTTTGCGCCAGCGGTTGCAAGGTCGTTCAGTGTTCCGCAGATAGCGAGTTTACCGATATCGCCGCCTGGGAAGAAGAGAGGGCGCACGACATAGGTATCGGAGGTGAAGGCGAGGGGTTGTTTTTGGATACGGAGGATGGCTGCGTCTTCAAGCCGTCCGAGGTTTTTTTTGCCGAAAGCGGGGAGGAGGAGGTCGTGGATAAGTGAGAACATAAGTGTTCCGCCGCCGCCGTGGGCAAGTTGGACTTTTCGGTCAACACGCTCTTCCTGCAAGATATGGCGGGTCTTCCGTTTGCGCCTTAAGCGCAGGTCAAGGGAGACGAAACGCTTTTCTCCCTCAAGCGCTTCCTCAACCAGTTTTTGCGCTTC
>CAZPBO010000061.1:6268-11096 GCA_964584815.1 uncultured Planctomycetota bacterium | reverse complement strand
GTCGCAGGTTAAGGGGAAAGGCAAGTTAACGCGTCAGTTCTTTTTCTTTGAAGTAGCGGTCAGCCCAGTTGGCGGCGGCGGTGCCGGGGTAGTTTTTGGAAAGCGTTTTGAGGATTGATTCGGCGTCCTTCCTGCGACCCTTCTGCAGAAGGTTTTTCGCTTTTTGAAGGATGGTGTCCGCCTCAAGGGCGGTGTGCAGTTTTTTGTCCTTCTTAAACTCCTTAAGTCGTTCGCGGGCTTTTTCTGACCAGGATGTGTGGCGGAAGGCTTTTATGATTTTTTGAAGAAGCGCGACGGCGGATGCGTATTCGTGATGCTTGATACGCGCCTCCATAGAACGCCAGACGCGTTTGGCGTAGTCTTCTATCACATCAAGCAATTTTTGGGCGTCTTTTTTCTGTTGTTCTGTGGAGTTTTTTGCGCGGAGGACGATACGGCAGAGTCCCGCTGCTCCGCCGAAATCGCCTTTAAGGACTTTCCTTCTGGCGCGCGAAAGCCGCTCACACAACGGCGGCGGGCGGAACCCTTCTATCTTCTCCACATAGTCATATGCTTCTTTCAGTTTCTCCTCAGCTACCTTGAGCATCTCGTCAAACTTAAGGCGTGCGGAACCGACCCACGCCACGATACCGTCGGGGTCAATCACCACTCCTGTTGGAATCAGTTTTATGCCGTAGCGGTGCTTTTGAGTGATGGAGACAAGGTCAAGTCCTGTTGGAACAGATGTAAGTTTATGGCGCTTGAGGTAGCGTTTTATCTCGCCCTCTCTGTCACGGGTCATAATTATAAAGGTGAGGGGCTTTCCTTTGAAGCGCTGCGGAATTGTTGCCAGTTTTGGACCCGCTTTGTCGCAGGATTCAGACCCTTCTCTTAAGAAGACAAGGAGGACGACGCGACCGCGGAGGGCTTTAAGGGACAAGTTCTTTTGCTTGTGGCGGGGAACATTGAGCCATTTTGCGGGGAGCAGTTCTGGTGCGGGCTTGCCGACGATATCGGGATATTTGCCTGCAGCAAAAAGGGCGGCGCAGAAGAGGACTGCTGTGACAGCAAAACGGCGCATCAAACTATCCCCAGAACCTCCCTTGCGTAACGCTCGCCCTCAAGGACGGCTTTCTTGTTGGCGTCCAAGAACTTCAGTTTCTTTTCCCCAAGGAATTCGGGGAGTTGTGAGAAGAGGTAGTTTGTGTCCATAAACTTTTTGGCGGCGTTGATGACACCGAACATAATCATATTGGCGAGGCGGACATCGCCCAACTCGTGCGCCTTTTCGGTGGCAGGAACTTCCAGGATATTGGCGTTTTGGGGAGGGTTAGTGGTCTTTATAAGTGAGGAGTTGACGAAGAAGAAGGCGCCGTCAGTAAGGCGCGTCTTGAATTTTTCGTAGGAGGGTTGGTTCATAACGACCGACATAGTGGCGCGGGTAACAAGTGGACTTGCGATGGGGATGTCGGAGACAATGACATGGCAGTTAGCAGTGCCGCCTCGCATCTCCGCACCATATGACGGAATGTAGGTCACATGCAATCCTTTGTTCATCATCGTGAAACAAAGCAACTTTCCCATAAAAAGGATGCCCTGTCCGCCAAAACCGGCAAAGATGATGCGCTCTTGCATCGGCTTTCTCCTTACCTCTTTTTGGGTAGAAGGACAACAACGCGGTTTAAAAACTCCTCAAAAAGGGACTCGTTGCGTGCCCAGTCTTTCTCGGTCGCCTCAATGGTTAGCGTGGTCACATATTCAGGCAACTCGTAATAGCGCCGATAGACGAACATCTTAAGTCCGTCAGGACGGAGGTAGGTCCAGGAGTTGTAACCCCAATCGTAGTTGTCCCCGGGCACAAACTGGTTTTTGTATTTGGGGACACAACCTTCGTATTTGACGATGTTTTCACGGAAGTCAGCAGCCATAAAGGAGTCAAGTTCCATCTCCGTGGGTATTGCCTGAACGGTTATAGTGGGACGCGGCTCTTTCGCCCACTGTTTGGGTTTGAAGACATGTTTTGTGGCGTATTTTTCCCAGACCCAACCGTTGGGCGGTTGAAGACGCAGACCCACTTCTGGCAAGTCCACGGGCTCACTCAGCACATAAGTGCAGGAACAAAGACACAACAGCGCCAAAAGGTATCTCATCGCAAACCTCCCCTACGACCTAATGCTATGATAAGCCTTCTTATCGTCTTATCAAGAGCGTTTTCGCGGTCGTATTGAGCGGTGGTGGGATCAGAAAGAATCGCTCTTGTAGACACAAGAAGGGATGTGAGTTCTGGATTGGAGGAGATTTTCTGTGAGAGGAGTTCAAGAACACGGGCAACGAGTTTTTCAAAGCCGGCGGCGAGAAAATCACGCAACGAGACAAGAAAGGACGGTCTTGCTTTGGAGATATCTATCTCACCGTCAAATGTGAAGGTGTCCTGGCAGTTACGGAAAGCAAAGACCAGCCTTTCGTAGGCGTCACAGGTAAGGGGTTCATAGGGTGCGTAGCGTTCAAGGATTGCGACCAGTTTGCTTACCTCGTCGGGAGAGGCTTCTTTTATGAAATTGATGTAGGCGTTTGTTTCGGGCAGGTTTTTGGCGGAGAAGGGGGAGAGAGAAACGACAGCGGCGTTTTCGGGAGGCGTTGTTTGGGAGTTGACACAGTAGAAGGTGGACATAACGATGTTGGACGGAACAAGCCATTGGGATATGGAAGGAGGGTAGACCACATGGATGCGTAGACGGGATGGGCGCGGGATGAGAGCCATCACTTTCGTGAGGTTTTGCATAAGGGGGAGGAAGGCACCGAGGATGTAGAAGGGGCGGTTAGATATGGCGGCAAGGACGAGCGTAGATAACAGGGGGTCGGATGTGAGTTCTGCCTGCGCGGTCAGATGTGCGGTCTGGATGATGTCAAAACGAGGGGCGGCGTTTGGAAGGCGGTTACGAAGTGAAGGGATATCGCTCTGTGTCGGCGCCGAATCAAGGAACCATTTTTCTTGAGGGGTGGGGGGAACCGCGCCGTTCACCTCCGCCAGAATTATGTGGACACACGCATTTGGTCTGCCGACATGGTCAACACCGCTGCGAAAGACCTTCAAGTAAAGGGCATTTTGGGAATCAAGGTGGAAGAAAGCCATAAAGGGTTTGCCACTGGCGTGGGGATATAGCGTTCCCGCCAGAGTCTCAAGACGCTCAAGTTGCAGTTTTTCAATAGCGGGGTCGGCATAAACGGTTTTGTAGCCGCCCACACTTGTGTATATATGATGTTTAAGCCTCACGGACATCTTTTATCAACCCCTCGGCAACGAGCATATCAAAGAAAGGCTCAACCACATTTATGGGGGTAAGGGTTGCACGCGGGGCTACATAGTTTGTGGTGTCTATCTGGATGGAGTATCCAGCGACGGAGGCGTTGTAAAAGCGGATATAGCCGCCGAAGACGCGCAGGTACATCTGAATATCGCGTAGATATTGGTTGGAAGCAACCATCTGCTGCTCCGCGAAACGCTCCGGCGGATAGACTATCTTGTGGGAGTCGGTTTTGGTTATCACTATTGCGATGTAGCGCAGGTCTTTGAAGCGTTCGGACTCCCCAACCTCCGCCAACTCACTTATTGCAGGACCATAAGATAGCGGAATATTGTAGCGCTCAAGAACGCGCTGAACCGCTTCCTCATAGTCGCTCCTTATCCGACGCAACTCATCCGCAATCACCGAATAAAAGACGAGGTCTTTGAAGTTTTCGGGCTTAAGGATGAAGCCGCAAAGCCACTCAATATATGAGGCAAAGACCTTTCTTCTGTTGGTCGCAGACTGAAGTGCCTGCGACAGTTTTGCGCGATTCTCTTGATAGACACCGCGTCTCTTTTTGTGGCGCTCAAGGCAACCTTCCGCGTGCTCCCCCATGCGTTCCAGAACATCGGCTTCGGGCTCGTTCTCAAGCCAGTCGGTTAGCCTTCTGTAAAGGGGATGCCAAACCGCCTTCTCGCCAAGCACTACTTCGGGTCCCTCTTTTGTCACCGCCTGCCGCATCTTTGTTATCTGCTCCTTAAGCGATTTTGCGGTTTTATTAAGGCTTTCTATCCTCTGGCGCTCTTCCTCGTCGGCTGCCTTGACCTGCTGGAAAATCCGCGTCACATCGGTCGCGCCTTCACCTCTTTCCGCCGCTATCTTCCTCAACTCTTCGTCCACCAACATTCGCAGGCGCGTAAAGAACCGCTTACGCAACTCATCCCTTAAGACCATAAATAGCGGCTGATAGAGTTGGTCATCCTGTCCCACACTGCCCGCATCCACCAGTATCACATACCCTCTTGAGCGTTCAAGCAAGCGCAGGAAGACCCTCTGCTCAGCGGTTCGGAGCCGTTTCACCGCATCTGCGCTGGTTATCCGTGCAAGCACGAACTTCACATCCTCTCCGGAAATTTCAAGTGTGGCTATCTTCGCCGCCGTCTTGCCCGCCTTCTGCAGTTCCGCTATAAGAAAGGTGCCTGATATCTGTCCCGTTCCTTCGGCTGACACAGGCGTGTGGGGCGGAAAAAGCATATGCTCAATATAGTTGAAATAGTGTTCACGGGCGAAGTCCTGGGCGAGGTCGCGCACATACGCCTCTATCGCCTTGGCAAGTTCCGCACGCTTGCCGGAAGGGGTCTTGCCAAGAACCTTGCGGGCGAGCGTTGAAGCGTTCAGCCAGCCGACGCTTACCTCATAAGGGAAGTAGAAGATACGGTTCTCCTGCTGATGTGCCAGGAGCAGAATCGCGCCCAGCATCGTCAGATAGGATGTCTTACCACTCCCAGGCAGCCCCACCACAACAAATGTAGGGGAGCGCCTTCCGTCTGATGAGCGCAGGA
>CAZPBO010000061.1:0-6168 GCA_964584815.1 uncultured Planctomycetota bacterium | reverse complement strand
GCAGGCGGCGCCTCCGCCACCGCCCCTTCCGCCAACTTCTTCTCAAAATAGTCACTGCATTCAGGATTGCTGCAGCGCCCATGATGGGGATGGTTGGAATCCACAATTCTTGTCCTTTTATGGCAGTAAGGACAGAGCGCCATCTCAACATCGTAATATTGACAACCCGGATTCTTGCAACGCGCCTCTTTCTCCACAAACGACAACTCTCCGCAATGGAAACACTCATACACCCGCTCAAGGAGGTAAGGACAATCACCTTTGGTGCAGAACATCGCGTGCGGCGACTTAAGAAACGACTCGTTGTTGCAGAAGAAACACTTGGTGACATTCTTCCTGTTGCTGGGACACTGACGGTTTATGCAAAGTGGGCGACCGTGATAGGTTATCACGCTCATCTTGTTACATATGGGGCAGACGGTGCGCTTCTTTTTGTAGAGACGGCAGTTGGGGTTGAAGCAGTATGAGAACTTGACGGCGAAGGAAAACTTTTTGCAAAAGCCGCAGATGGTGAAGACCCGCCCACCAGGGCAGGCTGGGTTGGTGCAATCCGCACGCACCTGCGACACCTGCTCCAACTTGGAATGACAGGCAAAACACGGATGATTAGCCTCAATATTCATTGACCATCCTCTATCACCACACAAAAATATTACAATCTATTCCGCGTCAGTCAAGGTCGTCCTAAAGAGTTCCCATCTTAAGCACAAGGTCAACACATCTGTTGGAGTATCCCCATTCGTTGTCGTACCAGCCCAGAACCTTTATAAGTCCGTCTACCACCATAGTGCTTTTTGCATCAAATATGCAGGAGTGGGGGTTACCGACGATGTCGGAGGAGACGAGCGGCTCCTCACTGAACTGCAGGATGCCGTCAAGCGGTCCCTCTGCGGCTGCTTTGAACGCCTCGTTCACTTCCTCCACGCTGGCTTTCTTTGACAGAAGCGCCGTCAGGTCGGTTATGGAACCGTCTGGCACGGGAACACGCATTGCCATACCGCTTATGCGTCCAGCCACAGCGGGATAAACCAACTGAACCGCCTTCGCAGCCCCTGTTGTCGTCGGTATTATGTTGCACACAGCTGCCCGTGCCCTCCTCATATCCTTGTGCACAAGGTCCAGTATCCGCTGGTCGTTCGTCACCGCGTGAACCGTGGTCATCAGCGCTCTTTCTATTCCGAATGTTTCGTGCAGCACCTTCACCATCGGCGCAAGGCAGTTCGTCGTGCAAGAAGCGTTTGAGACAATGCGAACCTCGGGAGTCAGAAGATGGTCGTTCACTCCAAGCACAACCGTTGCATCTATCTCATCCCTTGCCGGGGCAGAAAGCACAACCCTCCTTGCCCCCGCTTTAAGATGTTTTTCGCACCCCTCACGCGTTCTGAAAACTCCTGTTGACTCAAGCACCACATCAACGCCCAACTCTCCCCACGGTAGTTGCTCTGGGTTCCGCTGGGAGAAAACCTTCACCTGATGACCATCTACGATAAGTGTATCTCCCTCGGCACAGACATCCGCGCCGAAAATACCGCGAACCGAGTCATACTTGAGCAGGTGTGCCAATATCTCCGCAGGTGCCAAATCGTTGACCGCCACCACTTCCACCCCATCTCGTCCCCAAGCCGCACGGAAAAAGTTCCTGCCTATCCGACCAAATCCGTTTATCGCAACACGAACCGTCATCAAAAACCTCCGAAAAAACCTCCATCGTTGTGCGCGGTCTTCTATCCACCGCGATTGTCCACCATTTTTCAACCCCACATCGCCAATTCAAGAACTTCCTATTTTACCGCGCCTCGTTCATCCGCCCCGCCCTCGTCTGGCTCGGCGAATTCAACCTTTATGCGGATAACGGAAGACAAGCCTCTCTTCCTCAACTCATCCTTCAGCCAAGCAAGAGCGTCTCCCACGACCTCTATGCGCAGAACAGGTGTTTGGTTGTCGGAGGACTTCTCACGCGCCCTACCCTGCTCTTGAATCTCACCAACCAGAATCTCTTCTTGCTCTTCCGACACAGAACGCAACATCTCAAGAGGAATCGTTACAGTATCACCACCCAACCTTCTTTCTGATGAGGTCACCACTTGCCCATCTTCCTCGGATGGCAAGAAGTGCTCCTCGCAATCGGCATTACTGCAGCGACCGTACTGGGGATGGTCTTCATCGGCGATTTTTGTTATCCGCCCACAACTCTCACACAACACCATCCTCACTTTGTAAAAGGCGCAATCCCTATTTTCACAACATCCTGCGCTCTCCACAAACGATAACTGCCCGCAATGAAAACACTCAACCACCCTCTCAAGCAAGTGTGAGCAGGAGGGGTTAACGCAAAACATCGCCGCCGACACCTTCAGGAAAGACTCACTCCCACAGAAGAAACAGTTACTCAACCCTTTGCGGTTGCTCACACAGGATGGGTTCAGACAAATCGGGCGTCCATTATAGGTGATCAGTTTTCTGCTGTTGCATATCGGACAAACATTGCGCCTCTTTTTGTGAAGACGGCAGTTTGGATTGACGCAATATCCGAATTTCAATGAAAAGGAATAGTCACCGCAGAACTCACACAGTGTAAAGACACCACCGCCAGAACATTCTGGATTTTTGCACAAAGCCCTGCTGCCGATAACTTCCAATACAGAACCGCAAACTGCGCATTTTTCTTTCGCTTTTTGTGCCATAATTCCGCTACTCAACGAATGTGAACTTGCCACCATTCTCCTTTGCCAACTTCCGCATAAACGACTTGTGCGCCCCCTTGAAACCTATCGTATGCACTTTTACCTTCTTTAAGAAGTTGACTTTTCTGAAGAACTTAAGGATTTTCTCTTCAAGCAGTTCACCATCTTTGCGAGGATCTCCTGTGTGGGTCGGCCAGCCATCAGAGATGAGGTATATCGTGTCGCAACCTTGTTTCACGAATGTCCACGCCAACTCCATCGCCTCGTCGGTGTGGGTCATCCCCTGCGCAGTCAGTCCTTTGACCCACTTGACCGCAGCGCGTTTGTTCCCCTCTGTCGCAGCCACCAACTTCTTCTTCCAAGAACGCACCGTTATGTCGTAGGCGACTATGTTGAAGGTGCAGCCCTTGTCCATGGTGAGAATCATCTTGGTGAGGTGGAATTTGGCACGCTCAAGACGCGTCACTATGATGGTTTTCCCTACCGGCTTTGGGTTTTGCTTCACCTGCGGCTTCTCTTTGTCGTCGTCTTTGGCTGCCTCCGTGCGCCATTTCCTCACCACCGCCTTCGCTCCCCTCCTGAACTCATCCGCCTCCCTACCTGTCAGTTTCTCTTTCTCAAGCATTGAACCGGATGTGTCAAGGACAAAGACGATGTGGCGACTTATCACCTTTGACTCGCCGATGAAGCGGGGCGCCTTAGGAAGGTCCAAATCCGCCGCTGTCATTGACCCACCGCTGCTCACCTTTTTACCCGTCTCCTTCATCGCATTCAGCCATTTGCGCCACGCCTCCGCACGATACCACTCCTTCCCGCCCGATATCTTCTTCAACGCCTTCACTGCATCCGCCCAGTCCGTCCCTATCAGAAGCGCGCCTTTCCTCTCCTTCTCCACCTTGGCTATGTAATTTATCAACGCCTCCGCACATCCAAGTCCCCCTACATTACCCAACGCCTCTATCAATGTGCGCACAACAAACATATCCTCTTTCCTGCGCTGCAGAATTTCCACTAACCGCAAAATCAACTTCTCGTCACCGCGCTTCTCAAGTGCCTTTATCGCAAGCACCCGCCTTTGTTGTTCCTTCCCTTTCAACGCCGCTGTCACAAGCGCCTCCGTCGCCTCCTGCGATTTCATCCCCCCCAACACTGCCGCCAACGCCGTAAATGTCCCCTCATCCTGAACCTTATCCGCAACACTCAGCAGATACTCCACCGCCCGCGCAGAGTCGTCCTCACCCATCTTCGCCGCCAAATCCCTCACCTGCTCCCAATCCCCCGCACGCAACGCACGCGCCATCTTGCGCTTCAACCCCCCCCATTCCTTCTTGTCCAACTTCTCCGCAAACAGAAACGCAACACTAATACCAAAGACAACAACACACAACCAACGCATCACACGCTCCTCCATCCATTTGCCTACTATTTTACCACTTGCGACCCGTTTTCTGCCACAAATAAACGACGCAGCAAACAAACCACACCCCAGAATCGCTTGCGCCGTCCTGTCGTCATACCAGACCCACGAAGCCCCGCAGAAATCTTTTGCCCAGCGCCTGCTCTTCGGTTACCCTATTCGTCACTATAGGAAATAGGATGCAAGAATGGCGGTGACAAGGAAAGTGCTCTTTCGGGACGGTGACGGGTATGAAGTAGTGCTTTTGGTAGAGCGCGACGGAGAAGGGCGTGCAAAACGATGGGTTGAATATGGACGGTATCCTCAACTGCGATACGAATATCTAACAGCGGAAGAAGGTGCGGCACGAGTTCTTGCGGGTAAAGCCCTGAAACGATGCTATCTGTCGGCGCTTTCACGGGAACACCTGCTTCAGGTTGAAGAGAAAGCCAAAGCAGGCGGCATAGGGCGCTCCAAAACGGGACGGGTGGTTTTTCTGCGCAACAGGATAGTGGTGCAGGAGTGTCTGATAGAGACGCTTGACCTAAGCGGGCTTGTGTTGGAGGAGGGGATAAACCTCGGCGATGCGGAGAGTATGACGGCGCAAATCTGTCCGACCCACATACTGCGCGGCGCCAACTTCACCACCACCCGTTTTATCAAAAAAGCCCACTTCAACCGCGTCTTCTTCTGGGGAAAGGCGTCCTTTGAACGCGCCACCTTTAACGCAGACGCCGATTTCTGGGGCGCCCATTTTGGTGCCGATGCCATCTTCTCCTCCGCCACTTTCCGCGGAGAAGCCACCTTCTGGGGCGCCACATTCTCCGCCGACTCCTACTTCCGAAACTCAATCTACCGTGCCGATGCCGTCTTCACCAACACTTCCTTCACAGGCAGAGCCGACTTCTGGAGTGCCATCTTCATCAGCAACGCTACATTCCGCAACGCGTCTTTCGTATCCCGAGCCTCCTTCTGGGGCGCCACATTCTGCCTCAGCGCCAACTTCAACGCCGCTTCCTTCAACACCGCTTCCTTCTCCCACGCCTGTTTCCTTGAAGCAAACTTCACAGAAAGCCGTTTTGAGAAAACAGCCGATTTGAGCCACATTGGTGCAGGGCTCCTCTCTTTGCGCCGTTCCGTCTTCGCGGCAAACCTTATAATCTCAACTCCACCTGAAAAGTTTGAGCACAAAAAGCGCGTCATCGCCCGTGGCATTGAAATCTGGCAGCAACGACTCAAACGCCGTTCCGTCGCCGAGGATTCCCCCGAATCACGCCGTCTCAAGCGCTACTTGCAAACCCTCAACGACTGGCGGAACAGCCAGCACGATATCCACTCCGCCGACTTTGAGAACACCCTTGTCAGCGGCGAATTACGCTGCCCCTTCTCCCTCATTCACCCCCAACATTCACCCCCTATCCTTGTTCCCTATCGCCAGAAAAACTGGTCCGCCGCACAGCGACAGTTCGCCTGGCTCAAAGAGCAATACCGCAAACAGGGTGCGTATGATGATGAAGACGAAGCGCATTGGTGGGCTTCAGAGTGTAACCGTATGCAGACACCAACATCACTCTTCTCAAAAGATTTAATCAAAGGGAGCAGCCTCCCTCCCCTACGGCTTCTGCTCACCATACTCCTGTGCCTTCTCCTTGCCGCCGGCACAATCTTCTCTTTCCTTAAAGCAGAAAATCCTCTCAATATCACTCCCCAAATGGTGTTGCTTGCCATCGCCACCGCAGCACTCCTCTTCCCACGATGGGGATACATGCTCATCTTCCGTGATGTGCTCGGATACGGTGTGCGTCCGTGGTGCATCATCACCACCGCCTTTCTGGTCATCCTCACCTGCGGCGCGCTTTTCGCCATCGCCGACTCCTTAAATCTGCTCTCATACGACAATCCCGCCATCCTACAGACCCCGTGGTTCCGTGGACTGTATGTCAGTGTCATAACCTACACAACGGTCGGTTACGGCGATATAACTCCCACAGGCTGGGCAACAGGGCTCTCTATGGTGGAGGGGATTCTTGGAGTGGTTCTCAACGCCGCACTCGTTGTAGTCATCTTCCGCAAATTGATTCGCTAATC
>CAZPBO010000060.1:0-12656 GCA_964584815.1 uncultured Planctomycetota bacterium | reverse complement strand
TGCGCATAACTCCGCGCGATGCTTACTCTGTTGGAGACGGGGTCTGCACAGATGCGTTCACGGTCTACAACAACGCAGCACCTGAGGCGAGCATAACCACACCGGGCGGCGCACACGGCACCGTCCAGATATCCTTCACCGCCACAGACGCAGAATCCGAGACAGCCGTCGCCACCATAACATACCGCATAAAAGGCGAAACCGCCTGGCGCAAACCCACCCTTACAGACTGCGATGCGGGCACAATAGTTGATAATCAGATAGAGGGCGTTACAACCAGTCCTTCAGGGGAGAGTCACTGGTTTGAATGGGACACAGAAGCGGACTTGCCAGAGCAGTTCGTGCAGGTGGAGGTGCGGATTGTGCTCGCTGACGACTATCAGCAAAGCGCTCCTGCGATTACGGACTATTTCATCGTTAATAACAGCGTGGAGACGACTTGGACAGGTGCTGAGGACAACCGATGGGACAACACGAATAACTGGACAAACGGTGTTCCTGACGAGAGCAAACGCGCGATAGTTCCTGCGTCCGTTGTTAACACCCCTGTTCTTTCCGGCACCGCAACGATGAAGGCACTTCTGATTGAGAGTGGCGCGACTCTAATCGCCCGCGGGAACGCGACCATCAATGTCAAGAGCGACTGCACAATTTCGGGCAAACTTGAAGTGCGGCGGGGTTCCAGTGTCGGCTACGGCAGACTGGTGCTCAATGTGGACGGCGATTTGACAATAAGCGCAGGCGGGAGGATAAAAGGAGATGGCGGTGGTTACAACTACTGTGAGGGTCCTGGTGCGGGTGGTGATGGTGATTTATGGACCAATCCTGTTACTGGGGGGGTTAACTATGGTGGAGGGGGCGGTGGCGGACACGGCGGTGCAGGCGGAGAAGGTGGTGGGACATTAGGTGGTGCAGGTGGCACGACATACGATAACAAGCAGCAACCTGATGAGGCGGGGTCTGGTGGTGGTCTCAATTACGATGCAACATGGGGTGGTGGTAAGGGTGGTGCTGCAATAAAGATTGTTGTTGGCATAACCTTCAGAAACGATGGTGCTGTGACAGCCGATGGAACAAACGCGAGCAACGGTGGTGGCGGTGCAGGCGGCTCCATATGGGTCATCTGCCAAGACCTTGAAGGTGGTGGTGCTTTCAGCGCTGATGGTGGCAACGGCAGTTCTGAGACAGCGGTGTTCTACCACGGTGGCGGTGGTGGTGGCGGTGGCAGAATCGCCATCCATGTGAGTGGAACAAACTCCTTCAGCGGCTCTGTGAGTGCTGCCGGCGGCGACGGCAAGGATGGCGGGGCAGATGGCTCTGACGGCACCATCTATCCGTAATCCACATCTAAAACTTGTTTGCGCAACACCTCTGTGAGAGGGTAAAATCTTTTGGTCGCATCGGAGAGGCGCAATGCGTGTCGTTTTATGGATAGGTATTGGTGTGCTGTGCGCCACAGGGGCGCTGTTCTCTTTTCATCTCTATCTGCGCGGCTCGGGTCCGCCACCTGCGCAACTCTTCAGCGATGACGCTCTAACGCGGCTTCTGGCTGTGGCGAACCTCCGCACAAACTCCCCAGAAGCCTACAAAGCGCTTCTTGTTATGGCGTTTGAAGATGGGGTGGAGTTGTTGAGGGCGGAGGCGGCGGAGCGACTGGGGTATCTCTGGGGGGAGGATGCGTATGGGGCATTGAGACGGCTGATTCGTGACCCCAGCCCGCTTGTGCGCTGCGCGGTTGTCGCAGGACTTTCCGCACGAAAAAAACCTCCACCCAAATGGCTCAAAGACGCGCTAAAAGACGAGAAAGACCCTCTGGTGAAAGGACTTTATTCTTTCTGGGAGAGACGCTTTGCTACGCCTTGAAGGGTTGCGTAAACGCTTCGGCGCAAAGGTGGTGGTTGACGGCGTGTCGCTTTCGGTAAAAGAAGGCGAGGTGGTGGGGCTTCTTGGCAAGAACGGTGCGGGCAAGACGACCACATTCCGTATGGCGGTGGGGTTGCTGACACCTGACAAAGGGAAGGTGGAGTTGTTCGGTAAAGATGTGACGCGTTGGGCGATGTTCAGACGCTGCCGTCTCGGTCTGGGCTATCTGCCGCAGGAGCATAGCGTTTTTACGGGACTGACGGTTTGGGATAACATAGAGGCGGTGTTGCGGTTGCGGGGTGTGGGGAAGGAGGAGCGGCATAGGCGCACCCAGCGTCTGCTTGAGGAGTTCGGGATAGCGGAGTTGAGCAATCGCAAGGCAGGGGCGTTGTCGGGAGGGGAGAAGCGGAGGCTGGAGATAGCACGCGCTCTGGCGACCCAGCCCCGTATCCTGCTTCTGGATGAGCCGTTCACAGGTGTTGACCCGATAGCGATACAGGAGATAAAGCGTCTTGTGGTGGGGTTGGTTCGGCGCAATATAGGGGTTCTGGTAACGGACCACAATGTGCGAGATACTCTGACGGTGGTGGACCGCGCATATATACTGGATGAGGGGCGGATTTTGGCGTCGGGGAAGCCGCAGGATTTGGTTGGGGACCCAGTTGTTCGGCGCGCGTATTTGGGAGAGGCGTTTGAGGCATCGTTTGATGAGGAGATGGAGAGATGGCGCAAGATAAAGGAGGTGTCAGGGAGGCAACATTGAGGGTGCTGAGGGCGGCGCCACCACTTGCGCTCATCACCGCCTGGTTGCTGCCGGGTCTTGTCCATCTGCTGTTGGGCAAGCGCTTTCACGCGGCGCTTTTTATGATATGTGTCGTCGCATTCTTCATAGTCGGCGATATCGCAAGCGATTTTTACGGGGTGAGCAGCCACTACCACTTTTATGCGTTTGTGGCGCAGTTGTGTGCTGGCGTGCCTGTGCTTGTGCACCTTGCGATATGCGGTCAGCCGCGTTCGGAAACCTTTGTTGGACGCATAAGTCCATACTATGATGCGGGGGTGATATATATGATGGTCGCGGGGCTGCTCAATGTGGCGGCTGTTGCTGATGCACTTGAGCGGCTCTACAGGAGGAAACAAGATGGAGATGACGATTAAGTTGCTTATGTTTGTGGTAGGAACATTTGGGATATGTATTGTGTCTGCGGCGGTGCGTGAGGACGACTGGCGCCCGCTTCTGCGCCGCGGTCTCCGATACTTCGCCATCGCTGTATCCGCCATTTCCGCAGTCGTCATCACAATGATGCTCGTTCAGACTTTTTTGGACTGAAACGCTATGGCGCCTCACGAACGCTTTGACTCCTTCCTTCGCAGGCTCAACTATCCCGCCCCCAATACAAACCTGCTCCTTGCCGTAAGCGGAGGACCCGATTCTGTCGCGCTTCTTCTGCTGGCAAAAAACAGCCTATTTTTGCGCAAAAGACGGGTCTGCGTTTTTGCCTGCCACATAAATCACGGTCTGCGTCCCGAAAGCGACATTGAGGAGCGCATTGTCACAGCGTTGTGCCGACGCCTTTCTGTTCCCTGCACAGTCAAGCGGTTAGGCGGACTTGACAGGAGCGAGTCCGCCGCACGCACCGCGCGCATCTCCGCCCTCGCCTCACTCGCAACCCGCCTCGCCTGCAGCACCGTCGCCACCGCCCATACCGCCGACGACCAAGCAGAAACCGCCATCCTGCGACTTTTGCGTGCTTCCACCGCTCCTATCCCGACCGTCAGCCGCCTTCACGGCGTCACCTTCATTCACCCACTTCTTTGGGCACAAAAAGAAGAACTCCTGCAAATGCTTCATTCTGCGGGCGTCGGCTATGTGCTGGATGAGACCAACTTTTTGGGGGACAATCTGCGCAGCCGTATAAGGCGGGAGGTGATGCCGTCCCTGAAGGCGCTGCGTGGAGGGTTTGTGCGCTCCGCTGCAAAGGCGTTGAGCGATGTCGCCACCTTATCGGCACCTTTTGAGAAGCGCAATTTTTTCGGTCTGGAAGAAGTATGGGTATCGGCGCAAGATGTCTACTCTGCGCGGGGTTATGAGGTGCTGGTAGCGGCGGTGGCGGCGTTCTCTGCCCCGCCTCCTGACCGCGAACACTTTGCCCAAATCCTTGCCCTTCCCAAAACCGGCGGATGTGTTGACATCCACAGTCAGTTGCGGTGCGTTTTTGAGACCGACCACTTCGTCATCTGGCGCCCCACTGACGCTGAACCCGTTCAGGAGAAACTGAAGATTCCTGGCAAAACCACCATCTGCGGCGCCAGTATCCGCACCCGCATCCTACCAGAAATCAATCTTGGGCGGTTTCTTGCGACAAAGACGCCGTTTGCGGAGGTGGCACGGTTGCCGAAAGGAGAAATCCTTGTCCGCCGCGTCAGGGATGACGACCGCTTTGTTCCGTTTGGACGCTCCAAAGAGACATCCGTTCTGCGGTTCTTAAAGAGTGCTGGGATAGCGGAGCGCAGACGGCGTTTCTGGCTTGTGCTTGATTCTGACGAAGGGATTGTCTGGGTTGTTGGTGTGCGGCTTGATGAGCGTTTCCGCGCAACAGAAGGCAAGCGGTGCCTGCTCGTTGAGGTTGAGTGCGATGTTTGACGCCTACAGTCGTCACACATTGTCGGGCGTTCTGCGGGGTATGGTGCTGGCGGTGGTGGGCTTTTCACTCCTTATGCTGCTTGGCTGGTGGGTGAGGATGCTACAGGAAGGTCTGGGTGCGGGGGAGTTGCTGGAAGGGGCGCTTTGGTTTCTGGTTTTCTGTGGCGTTATGGTGGTTCCTGCAGGTATTGGTTTGGGTGTGGCGCAGCAGGTGTCGCGTGCTGTGGCGGGTGGTGAGTTGGTGGCGCTTGAAGCGGGCGGTGTGGGGTGGCAGCGCGTATACAGGGGCGTTTTTGCGATGGGGGTTGCGCTTGCTGTGCTGATGTTTGTGGCGGAGGAGACGGTGGTTGTTGCAGCGTCAGGGCGCAGGGAGGCGATGATGCGCTCACTGGCTGCCCAAATTCTGCGCGTTGCCGACGGAGAAAACCGCCTCGTTGAGATACCTCAGGCGGTGATATTCTGCCGCCAATATAGGGGCGGGCGGGCAAAAGGGGTGGTTCTTTTTGCGTGGCCGAAAGGATATGAGGTGGAGGCGACGGCGAAGGAGGCACGGATTGAGGTGAGCCAGAACGGGGAAATGGTCTTTCTGGAGTTGAGGGATGCGCGGATATGGCTGCGCGGTGTTGAAGCATCCGACTACATAGAGTGCCAGCGTTATGTGGTGTGCCGTCCTTTACGGCTGGCGGAGAAGGAGCGTCCACAGACGGTGGGTCTGATTCGGGCGCTTGAGTTGGCGGACGAGACGGCAAAAAAAGCGGCGAAGGGGGACAGACGGGCGGCTCTGTATCACGCCCGCTACCTGACCGAAGCGGCGACAAGAATTTGCTTGCCTTTCGGTGCAGTGGTGGCGGTGTTTCTGGGGTTGGGTGTGGGGCGACTGTTTATGCGGGCAGGACCTGTGGCAGCGCTGTTTGCAACCGCCGTTCTCTTCTACATCCCCGTTATGACACTTATGCATTTGGGCAGAACGGGGATGGCGGGTGCGTGGAAGGGTATGGCGGTTCTGGTTGTGGCTGACATCGCACTGGGTGTGTTGCTTTTGCGGTTTGCGAGGAGACCCAGATAATGCTTGTGCATGTGTTCTGGCGAATGATGCGGATGTTTCTTGGGGCGTTGGGTGCGCTTGTGTTGCTGTTTGTGGTGGTGGATGCGCTGCACAGGGTGGGTGTTGTGACAAAAGAGGAAGGGATTGTGGGGCTTCTGCGGTATGGTGTGTCGGCGGTGCCACAGTCGTTATGGCTTGTGGTGCCGCTGGCGGTGCTTGCTGCGGTGCTTTTTGTGTGGTTCAGGATGGAGCGGGATAAAGAGACGGTGGCGCTGAAAGCGGCGGGGGTGCCGATATACCGTCTTTTTGCGCCGATGTTCGGGCTCTGTTTTGTGGGGGCTGTCGTGCTGTTTCTGGGGGGAGAGGTGGCGGGCGGTTACGCCGAAGATGTTGTCAGGCGCCTGCGACGCGACAGGTCGCTTAAACGAGTAGGGGTCTGGGACAATATGCTGGGGCTTGTGCGCTGCGTGCGCTATTTTCCCGCAACGCGAAGTATGCTCCACATCCGCGTTCTGCGCTTTGACGCAGAAGGCAGGCTGCGTGAGCGCTACACCGCAAGAAGCGGGCATCTTGAGCCGCAGCGTCTGGTTCTGAAAAAAGCATCCCTTATGCGCTTCGGAGAAGACGGCAGACCGCTTGGCAAGCCTGTCTGGTTCAAACGCCTTGTCTTAAGGACAGGGATTAAGCCTGTTGATTTTGAGGCGCAGGACAAGGATGCCCGCTCCCGAACGCTTTTCTCTCTTGCCCGTCTTTCACGCCGTTACCCGCAGATGCACCATTTAAGCGTTCAGTTTCACGGACACATAGCGCTGCTTTTTGCACCGTTTGTTCTGTGCGTTTGCGGGGTGCCGTTTTCGCTGTGGATGGGTAGGCGTGGTGTGGCGCGAGGCGTGGCGGCGGCGCTTGTTGTGGCGTTCGCCTATCTGGGACTGACAATGTTCCTGTGGGAGGTGGGAGGAAGAGGGCAACTGTCCCCTGTAACGGCAGCGTGGACGCCGAACTTGCTCTTTGTGGCTCTGGGAGCATCCGTCATTGACCTTATTCACACTTGAAACCACAAATCCTTGCCGAGGCGCCCTCTTTCGGCTATAACTATTCCTCAAAACGCAGGGAGGAGATATAGGATGGCGATTGAAGTTGAGGAAGCAGGACCCTGCAAACTGGTGGTGAAGGTTGAGGTCTCCGCAGAGGAGATGGAGAAGCGGCTTGAGGAGAAGTTGCGCGAGTTTCAAAAAACGGCGCATCTTAAAGGGTTCCGCCCAGGACACGCCCCACGACACTTGATTGAGCGCCTTTACCTAAAGGATATAGTTGAGGACTTGAAATCGTCCGTGGTGGAGGAGACGCTGACGAAGGCGGTGGAAGAGAATGAGTTGCGTCTTGTGGGCGAGCCGAAGTTAGGTGATGTGGAGTTTGAGCGCGGCAAATCACTGCAATATCAAGCCGAAATTTTTGTTCTGCCGAAGGTGACCCCACCTTCCTATAAAGGGATAAAGGTGAAAGCGCCTGACCCGACCCCTTCTGCAGAAGAGGTGGACGCCGAAATTGAGCGCTTGCGTAAAAGCCGCGGTCAACTCACTCCCGTCACCGACAGAGAAACGCACCCTGATGACCGCCTCGTCGTCTCTATGTCTGTTACCACCACAGACGGCGAACAACTGTTCAAAACAGACCACGGCTACATCGCTGTGGGGATGAAAACACTTTTTGGTGTTGATATTGAGGAGTTGCCAAAACTGCTTGAGGGCAAAAAAATCGGCGATGAGGTGGAGTTTGAGTTCGTAGTGACAGAGGATTCCCCGTTGGCGGGTGAGGAGAAGAAGAACGCGGGCAAAAAGGCGCGTTGTGTGGTGAAAATAAAGGAAATCCGCGCCGTCGTCTATCCCGATGTGAACGACGAGTTGGCAAAAGCGTTCGGCTTTGAAACGATGGAGAAAATGCGCAAAGCAATAAAAGAACGCCTCCTTGTAACCCGTCGCATAAAGGTGGAGGAGGAGATGGAAGAGCGTCTTCTCGCGGCTCTTCAGGAAAACCTTAAAGTTGATTTGCCACAAGAATTGTTGAAGGAGAAGGCGGAGGTCTTCGCAGAATATCTGCGTGTTAAGTTGAAAGCCGACAACCCCCAGATGGGCGAGGATGAGTTGGCGGCGGAGGTGGAGAAAGCCAGAAAGGAGCGGCATAAGGAGTTGGAGAACCGTTTAAGGCGGCAACTGCTTGTTGACGCCATAGCGAAAGCCGAAAAAATATTTGTGACAGAGGACGAGGTCAACGATGTGATAAGCCGCCTTGCCGTGGCGAACAACATAGCGGCAGCCGACTTAAAACAGCAGATGATTGAAGCAGGACAGTTGAGTGAGTTGCGGTTTGAGTTGCTGGAAAGTAAGGTGAAACACTTCCTGCGGGAAAAGAGTGAGGTCGCCTACGAGGGCGACAGGTGGAAAATTGAATTACCAAAGCCCATATCTGAGGAGGCAAAGGATGAGGAAGCCGACACAGGCGCAACTGACGCCGATAGTGATTGAGCGCGAAGGCAACCTTGAACGCTCCTACGACATCTTCAGCCGTCTGCTAAAAGACAGAATCATATTCATCGGAATGCCGATAGACGACCGCGTTGCCAACACCGTCATAGCCCAGATGCTCTTTCTGGCTATGGAGTCCAAGACACAGGACATATATCTGTATCTGAACACACCCGGTGGTTCGGTGACGGCGGGTCTTGCGATATACGACACGATGAAGTATGTGAAATGCGATGTGTCAACCTGCTGCATAGGGCAGTGCGCGAGTATGGGTGCGCTTCTTTTGTCGGCAGGCGCCAAAGGGAAACGCTACTCCCTACCACACGCCCGCATAATGCTGCACCAACCATGGGGCGGCGCCGAAGGCTCCGCTACCGACATACATATACAGGCTGAAGAGATTATGCGCCTTAAAAAGATTCTCAACTCCATCATCGCCAAAGAGACAGGACAACCCCTTGAAAGGGTGGAGAAAGACACCGAACGCGACTTCTATATGTCGCCTGAAGAAGCGCTCAAATACGGCATTGTGGATGAGGTGATAGAGACGATAAAGGAGTGAAAGATGAAAAAGCCAACGCAACCTCCCAGATGCGCCTTCTGCAACGGGCAGGCAAGCCCCAATGTTCGCCTCCTCCCCGGTCCACACGGCATATTCATCTGCAGCGAATGCGTGGAGTTGCTCTACTCCATAGTGCAGGATGAAAAAAAACGCGGACGGACAGAGTCGTTCCTACGCGGCGGCAAACTCCCAACTCCATCCGAAATCAAGGCACAACTTGACCAATATGTGATTGGGCAGGAACGCGCAAAAAAGGTCTTATCGGTTGCTGTCTACAACCACTACAAAAGGCTTTTATCATCCTTTGACACCCGCGATGTTGAGATAGAAAAAACCAATATCCTTATTGTGGGACCAACAGGTTGCGGCAAAACGCTGCTCGCCCGCACCCTTGCCAGTATCTTACATGTTCCTTTTGCCATAGGCGATGCCACCACTTTGACGGAGGCGGGCTATGTGGGGGAGGATGTGGAGAACCTGCTCTTGCGCCTTCTGCAGGCTGCGGACTTTGACCTTCCACGGGCTCAGCAGGGCATCATCTTCCTTGATGAGGTGGACAAAATAGCCAAAGCGCCTGTCAATGTTTCCATAACCCGCGATGTTGGGGGGGAGGGTGTGCAGCGGGCGCTCCTTAAGTTGCTTGAAGGAACTGTCGCCAATGTGCCACCACAAGGCGGTAGAAAACACCCTGAACAGCAATACATCCCCTTTGACACAACCCATGTGCTGTTCATATGCGGCGGGGCGTTTGTGGGACTTGAGCAGATTGTGAGCCAGCGTATCGGCAAATCAGGGGTGGGATTCAAGCGCGATTTCGCCGCAAAAGACGAAAAGAAACGCTACGGCGAAATTATGCAAAATGTCATTGAAGATGACCTTATTCAATATGGTATGATACCCGAATTTGTGGGACGGGTGCCTGTGATTGTGGCGCTGGATGACCTTGATGAAAACGACCTTGTGCGCATCTTGACCGAGCCCAGAAACGCTATAATAAAGCAGTATAAGAAGATGTTTGAGATGGAAGGCAAGACGCTGGAGGTGGAAGACGAGGCGCTGCACGAGATAGCCAAGAAAGCGTTGAAGAAGGGAACCGGCGCAAGAGGACTCCGTGCCATCGTGGAAGAGTTGTTGCTGGATGTCGTCTATGAGATGCCTTCAAGAAAGGATGTGGTCAAATATGTGGTGACAAAAGAGTTTGTGCTGGGTGAGGCGCCCGCTCCTATAATGCTGACAAAAGATATGGTTAAAACAAAACCTCGTCGCAAAAAACGCCGCGCTTCCTCCGCTTAAAAGGAGACTCGCAAATGGCTCAATCCCTACCCTCACGATACAACTTCAGCATTTATGAAGAGCAGACCTACAGAAAATGGGAAGAGGAAGGCTATTTTGTCGCGCCAACAGACGAAGACCCCAAAGATGTGGAGCACTACTGCATAGTCATTCCGCCGCCCAACATAACGGGCGAACTCCATATGGGACACGCCCTAAACAACACCATTCAGGATGTTCTCATCCGCTATCACAGGATGCTCGGCAAGGCGACGCTTTGGATACCCGGCACAGACCACGCCTCAATAGCGACCGAGAATGTGGTGGAAAGGGAATTGGCGAAAGAGGGGCTAACCAAGCGCGATATAGGCAGGGAGCGCTTCTTGGAGCGCGTGTGGGAGTGGAAGCGGAAATTCGGCGGGATAATAGTGGAGCAGTTGCGGCGTCTGGGTGTTTCCTGCGACTGGACGCGTGAGCGGTTCACGATGGATGAGGGTCTTTCGCGGGCGGTTCGCGAGGCGTTCGTGCGTCTCTTCAAAGAAGACCTCATCTACCGCGGCAAATACCTTGTCAACTGGTGTCCACGCTGCCGCACCGCTCTCTCCGACGATGAGGTGGAACGCAAAACCGAAAAGAGCAAACTCTGGTTCCTGCGCTATCCGCTTAAGGATGGCGGCGGATTTGTTGAGGTCGCCACCACGCGTCCCGAAACGATGCTGGGCGACACCGCCGTCGCCGTCCATCCTGACGATTCCCGCTACAAAAACCTTGTCGGCAAGGAGGTTGTTCTGCCGCTGCTTGAGCGCCCCATTCCTATAATCGCCGACGAAGCGGTTGACCCCGAATTCGGCACAGGCGCCGTCAAAGTCACACCCGCACACGACCCCACCGACTTTGAAATCGCACAACGACATAACCTCCCATTTGTGAATATCCTAAACGAAGACGGCACCCTCAACGAAAACGCAGGACCATACGCAGGGCTTGACCGCTTCACCGCCCGACAAAAAGTCCTTGATGACCTGCAAACGCAGGGGCTGCTTGCCAAAACAGAAGACTACGAACTCACCCCAGGTCGCTGCTACCGCTGCAACACCGTTATTGAGCCGTTCCTAAGCGAGCAGTGGTTTGTGCGGATGAAACCACTCGCGGAGAAGGCTATCAGGGTCGTGGAAGAGGGGAAGATGCGCTTCTTTCCTGAACGCTGGAAGGATTTCTATCTGTTCTGGCTTCACAATGTGCGCGACTGGTGCATATCGCGCCAACTCTGGTGGGGACACCGCATCCCTGTTTTCTACTGCGATTCCTGCGGAGAAGTCTTTGCCGCAGTAGATGAGCCGTCAAACTGCCCCAAATGCGCCTCAAAAAGCATCCGTCAGGATGAAGATGTGCTGGACACTTGGTTTTCGTCAGCATTATGGCCGTTCTCCACAATGGGATGGCCGAGATTTGACGGTCCTGATGGGCGCAAACTTTTTGAGCGATACTACCCCACCAATGTGCTGGTCACCGCAAGGGAGATAATCTTCTTCTGGGTGGCGCGGATGGCTATGACCGCCCTTCAGTTCGTTAAACAAATCCCCTTCCACGATGTCTACATACACGGCACCATCCTTGATGAGTTGGGACGCAAAATGTCCAAATCGCTCGGCAACGGCATTGACCCGCTTGAGATGATTGAAATCTACGGTGCCGACGCCGTCCGCTTCTCCCTCATCATGCTCACCGTTGAAGGACAAGACCTGAAACTTTCCCCCACAAAATTTGAGATGGGCAGGAACTTCTGCAACAAACTCTGGAACGCTATGCGCTTCTGTGTCACAAACCTGACCTCGCTTGCTGATTTGGATGTTGACCCCGAAAAACTGCGTCTTGAAGACCGCTGGATTCTCTCGCGCTTCCAGCGGATTGTTGAGCGCTACCACGACCTTATGCAGCGTTATCTGCTCAATCCGGCGTTGAAGACACTCTATGACTTCATATGGCACGAGTTCTGCGATTGGTATCTGGAGTTGATAAAACCGCGTCTGCGGGGTGAGGATGACAGCGGAGATGTTGCCCGCAAGGTGATGTTCGCCGTTGCGGATGCGGTCCTGCGCCTGCTGCATCCCTTCTGCCCCTTCATAACGGAGTTTCTGTGGGGGAGGCTGTATGAGGCGGCAGACTTGGGAAAGCCCAAAATCAAACTGAAAATCTACGCCGAAAAGGAGCCGATGCTGATGATTGCCCCTATGCCACAACCGCGGGAGGACCTTGTTGATGAGGAGGCGGAGGAGCAGGTAAGGCGACTGATGGAGGTTGTGCGTGCGGTGCGCGAAATAAAGTCACGCTTTGCGCTCCACGCAAAAACAGAAGTTGAGGTGACAATAACAGCAGAGAGCGAAACCCCACTCAAACTGTTTGAGCGCAACAAAGACTTTCTTTATCTTACGGGTCAGATAAAGGGTTTAAGAAGCGGGGTGGGTTTAGGGCGTCCATCTGAGAGCGCCGCCGCCGTCTGCGGAGATGTCACCCTTTTCGTCCATCTTGGCGGACTGGTGGATTTCAACAAGGAAAAAGCACGCCTTAAGAAAGAACTGCAGGAGGTGGAGAGACGCATAAGCCGTCTTGAAGGGCTGCTGGCAAACAAGGAGTTTTTATCCAAAGCGCCTGAGAGCGTGGTTAAGAAACAGCGTTCTGCGCTGCAGGAAGCCGAACAACTACGCGAAAAACTGAAAAACACTCTTTCCCAACTGCCACAGTGACGGT
>CAZPBO010000059.1:0-12770 GCA_964584815.1 uncultured Planctomycetota bacterium | reverse complement strand
TTTTTACTTTCAAAATGGCTCATAATCCATGTATACCTATTGCACACGATTATAATGACTTTTCAACAAGCGTATTAAGGGAAATGTTTATGGACGCAAAAGAGGTTCTGGCACGGGCAAAGGACGATAAGGTTGATTTTGTTGAGGTGTGGTTCTGCGACCTGCAAGGGTTTTTGAAGAGTCAGGCGGTAACGCCGCGGGAGTTGGAACGCGCCCTGTACGAAGGGGTTGGCATTGACGGTTCCTCAATTCGTGGCTATATGCCGATAGAGGCGAGCGATATGGTGGCGCATCTTGACCCTGACACATATGCGCTTTTGCCGTGGCGCGCTGACTATGTGGTGGCACGCCTCTTCGCCGACATACACCATCCCGACGGAAGACCCTTTGAAGGCGACCCCCGCGTTATCCTCAAAACTGTGCTCAAAGAGTGTGCCGATATGGGATATGCCGCCTACATCGGACCTGAAGTTGAGTATTTCTATTTCAAAACTCACAAGGAGCCTGAGGTTGTGGACTATTGCGGCTATTTTGACATAATGCCTGATGATGATGCGACGAAACTGCGTTGCCGCACAATTGAGGTGCTGGAGCAGATGGGGGTGCCTGTGGAGAAGGCGCATCACGAGGTGGCACCAAGCCAGCACGAAATTGACCTCCGTTATGATGAGGCGCTCCGTATGGCTGACAAGGTGATAACCTACCGCTATGTCGTCAAGACGGTCGCAAAACAGCACGGAGTTTACGCTACCTTTATGCCCAAACCGCTTGAGGGCAAAAATGGCAGCGGTATGCATACCCACATCAGTCTTTTCAGGAACGGACGCAACGCTTTCTTTGACCCTAACGACCGGCACCATCTTTCTGATGTGGGCAAACATTTCATAGCGGGTCTGCTGAAACACGCGCCCGAAATAACGCTTTTGTGCAATCAGTGGGTCAACTCCTACAAGCGCCTTGTGCCGGGTTTTGAGGCGCCGGTTTATATATGCTGGGCGCAGGGGAACAGGAGTGTTCTGGCGCGCGTGCCGATTTACAAACACGGTAAAGAGCAGGCAATGAGGGTGGAGTTCCGCTCCCCAGACTCTGCCTGCAACCCATATCTGGCGTTTGCCGCTATTGTCGCCGCAGGACTTGAAGGCATCAAAAAAGGACATCAACTCCCCGAACCCTTTGAAAGGGATGTCTATACCGCCGCGCTGTCAGAGGAAGAACTCGCAAAATATAATATCAATCAACTGCCAGGCTCTCTCATTGAGGCAATACAACTGGCGGAGAAAAGCGCACTTGTGCGTCGCGTCCTCGGAGAACACGCCTTCAAACAGTTGCTCTCCATCAAAAAGGAGGAGTGGAACCGCTTCAGGATGGAAGTAACCCAATTTGAACTGCAGGAGTATCTGCCCCTTCTGTAGGGGGAGTGCTGATGGTGCTGCCAAGAGAGTGTGTTTACAGGACATCGCTTAAATGGGAGAAGGGCAATGTGTGGCGGCAATGGGGAGAGGGAGTGGATGTGGAGTGTGCTCCGCCACCGGAATTCGGCGGTCCTCCCAACCACTGGACACCTGAACATCTACTCCTTGCTGCCATTGAATCCTGCACGCTTTCCGCCTTCCTTGCTTATGCCGAACACGCACGGATAAGGCTTCTTAACTACCGCTCAACATCGGAGGCAAAGATGGTGCTTGAGGGGAAAGCCTACAGGTTCACGGATGCGGTGGTGCGGGTTGAGGTTACAGTTGGGGCAGGTCAAGGCAAGAGCGCGCGTGTGCTGCTTGAGAAAGCCCATAGTCGCTGTCCCCTCACGCGTTCAGTGAACTTTCCCGTGCGGCTTGAGGCGGAAGTGAGGGAGGGGGAACCGCAGAGATAGCGGTTCCCCCCGCGGGCTGTCCTACGGCAGAATCTCCACCTTCGTTGTGGCGGAATGAGCCTGCTTTTGGGGGGCGTACATACAGAACACGCGCGCTGGCTGCATCCAGAACCTCCCCGCAAAGACAGCCCGCACACGAACGGAGAAGGTCTGCTTGCCCGTCTTTATCCGCTTTATGAACAGAAGCGCTTCACGATAGCGCCCCTCAAACCCCGCTATCACCGATTCCTTCGCCTCCCCTTTGTCGCTGTGCCCGAGATAACGCCTCTCTCTCCTCACAATGCCTGCACCCACAACACCCACAATCTCGCATCCTGACGGCACAGGGATTGAGACCACCGCAAATGCCGCATCTTCTTTCGCCTCTACCTCTACACTCACAACCCGTGTTTCCCCTACCCTCATCCCGTCATAACTCTGCACCCATCTTATCTTAAGGTCGTCTCCTGCAGGTTTTGCCGGTTTGCTTTCCGTCCATCCCACAGACCATTCAATACGACTTCTCTTGCGCGTGGCGTCGTTGTCGCAGACCACCTCCACCTTCGTTAATTCCTTGCGCAGAACATCTGCGGGCAACTCAAATTCCGAGATGGATGAGAAGGGGTCGTTTAGGTTGAGGGTTCTGGCATCGGTTTTCTTGTCGTTTATGAGGAGGGTAACCGAGGCGGTGCCGCGCTTCTTCTGCGGTTCTGCACCCCGTTTGATCTCAACGGGGAGGGTATCGCCATAAACGGAGATATACTTTGCGAGGGCGAAGATGACGGCGGCGGTGTCTTTGGTGTTGCCCCAGAAACTGTTGTTGTGACGCTTGATGAGCCATCTGATGGCGGCTTCGGCGGTTTCACGCCCTACCCCAGATTCAAGCAGCGCCCAAACGCAGAACGCCGTTGCCTCTATCTCAACCCCCTCCCATCTGTAGAACCAATTTTTGACCGACCAGGAAGCGGTAACGCCGTCGCCGCGGGCAAGATTCGCCAACTGCTGGGCGTCAAGGCGAGCAAGGTCGCGCCTGCCACCATAACAGAGGGCAAGAACAAGCAGCGCCTCGCCGTAGGGGTTTACATCACCGCTTGAGCGCAAATCCCATATGCGCTGGTGCAACTTCCCTGTGGCGTAGGCGTAGGCGAACAACTGAAATGCCAAACGGTTGGGGTCTTTTTCACTGTTTATGTAGCGCTGTAGCGCATTCAATGCATCACGCAGCACCATAGAGTTTACCTTTATCCCTGCACGCTTGGCACGCGTCAGACCCCAAAAAACATATGCGCTCATATAAGGGTCCTCTTTGTCGTTGGACCACCATCCCCAACCGCCTGTGGTTTTCTGATAATTGTAAAGACGCTTGAGACCCGCCTCTATCATTCTTTTGTGCTGCTGTATAAAGGCTTTACCTTTGCCCGCCTCCCCCACCACCTCCGCAGCCACAACAAGTGGCAGAAAACGGTCCATCGTCTGCTCAACACAACCGTAAGGATATTTGATGAGGTATTTGAGCGCCGCCATAATCGCGGCACGCCCTGAACCTTTCGGCACAACCCGAACGCGCCCCCTTAACTCCCGCGCATCTGAAGGAATCCTTATCTCAAATTTCCCATCGCCGAAGTCCTCCTTTTTGCCTGTAATCACAACATCTTTGCCAACAGGTCTGACAGGGTGTTCCATCTGAACGGCATCGTTGCCGGCGGACGACTCAAACAGCGCCTTCACTGTAACTTTTTCAACATCGGAGACTTTCAGCGTCCAGAAGACGCGCGTTGAGGCGCCCGAAAGCGCGTGGAAGCCCACCCGATGGTTGCCCAGAATCTCTGCACCCCTCGCTTTGAGCGTCGCTACACCGTTTGTGGGTTTGTCGGTGTAGTTGTAGATGTCGGCATATATGCGGATGGTGTCGCCGCAGTTGAAAAATGGTGGTAGATGCAATTTGGCGAAGAAAGGCTGCCTCACGACAAAGTTGGTGGTTACAGACCCAACATCGGTGTCGGGTGTCACTGCAAGCACGAACACACGGAAGGAGGAGATTGTGTCGGGAGCGTTGAAGAAGATGGTGGTGACACCGTTCTTGGCGGTGACGGAAGGGAGCCACAATGGGGTTTCGGGGAAGCGCTTGCGTGTGCGTGTCTTAAGTCGTTTCAACGCCATATAGCAGCCTTCAAGCGCTATGCCACCAACAGCGGTGGAGAAAACGCGTCCACCCAGCGCTCCAAGACACCCCACGGGGTCAAATGAACCATCCGTGCAACCACCTTTTCTCATCATCTTAGACAACTGTTTGCGCAGAACATTTGCCAGCAACTTATCATCAATGCCTGAAAGAGCACGGATTGCCCAGAATGCGAGGTGGGGGGTGGTTTCGTTGGCGTTTATGGCGGCTGCTACTATAGCCTGACTGTATGCGGCTTCTGCTGAATCGGTCTGGTCGCAGAAGGCGAGAACAGCCGCAGCCATAGCAGCCCAGTCGTACCAGTTGCCGCCCAACTCCGGGGGTGGGGAAGAATTAGCCGCGAACGCCACACGACCTCCAGCAAACAGACCTCTTGCGAACTCTGTCACATCTTTGCGGATTGCGTTCCAGCCGCGCACCATACCGTTGAGCGAGGCGGTGTGCAGTGGCAGCATCGCGTATGCGGTCGCCATAATGTTGGGTTCACCGTTGGCAAATCCCCAGCCGGAACCGTCCTTGCGCTGTTTTATGAGCCAGGTGAGCGCTTGTTGGAGCGGCGTTTTGAGCGCATCATCCTGTGTCATTCCGTAAAGATTCGCCAGAGCATAAGTTGCCATAGCGTGTCCGAGGAAGGAGAGGATAGGGTGTTTTGTGTTGATGAAGGCGCCGTCGCTTCTCTGCTGAGAGCGTAACCAGTTGAGTGCTCCGCGGACTGCCTTTCTGAAGGAACCGGCGAGATGAGAGTTGCCGTGGTTGGCGAGGGCGCTGATGGCGGCGGCAGTCACAAGAATGTCGGCGTCGGGATGCCCGAGACCGCCGCACTTCTTGCAGAAATTGTCGGCGTCCCAATAGCCGTAAGCGGCGCTTATATGTGTATAGTGCCGCCAAAGCCAGTTGAGAGCCGCCAAAACAGCACTCTCACTACCAGGGGAGCCACCTTCTCTTACAAGGCGACCGCTGCCCCACCTGGCACCATATGCTCCTGCCCTCCCACCACCAACACCATAGGCGTCTATGTATCCCTCGGACTGCAGTTTGCTGCAGCCGACTATGTCCACAAAACCCACGGTGACGGGGAAGAACCTGTTTTTGAAGTAGTCAAGAGATGTAAGCGATGCGCGTCTGAAGAAACCGGTTTTCACATTGCCTGTAGCGCTGCCAAGACGAGGATGGGGAGCCGCTTTTCGCCGCGGATAGAAGAAACCGTAAATGTCGGGCAGGCACTCTTCTTTTATCGTGTAGACCGCCTCATCCACAGCACGGACGGTGAAGGTCACATCTTTGGGATGTGTTCCGTCAGGCAGACGCGCCTCTATGCCCATCTTTGTCTTCTGCCCCGGACGCAGATTTTGGGGCATATCCACCTTCACAGAGAGTTTGTGTGTCTCAACAGGGATGAAAACGCGGCTGCCTGTCCAACCGCCGTTTCCAGGAAGCCTTGCCACGACATTGAGGTATGTTCCCGGGTCAAGTGCACCGCTAAACGGGATGTGTAGTTTCACTTTTTCTCCTGCCTTAAGCGGTGTCACCCAGTAGCAACCCGTATCGCCCAGATATGCAAACGCTAATTTGGGTTTGACCTTAAAATTCACCTCCGCTTCTATCACATCGCCGCGGATAAAGCGCTCCTTCGCCAGTTTGATGTCAATCAACGGTGGCGTTTTCTTTGTAGGTCTTTCTTTGTGTGGTTTCTGCTTTTCGGATGCGGTCTTCTGGTCAGCAGATTTCTGTTTTTTCGCTTTTATCTGTTTCAGGAAAAGAACCTTTGAGGCAAGCACTCTGTTTCCATATTTAAGGAGGGCGGTTACGGTTTCTGCGTTTTTTGTGTCAACGACGATGCGTGGTTTATCGGTGACGAACTTTTTGTCGCCGACGGTGACGACGAGTTTTGCGCCTTGAACGGGTGCCTTCCAGAGGTAGCCGCCGAAGACCTCTGCTTTGCCGTCTTTGAGTTTTATGGAGACGAGGTAGTCCCTGCGGCGCCAATCCACAACCCCAATTCGGTAATGCTGCCACGCCCCGAGGCAGGTCACTTTAATGGTGTGGTCGGTGCGGCTCGTGTCGGCTGGAATCCGCAACTGTCCGTCAAAGGCGCCTGTGCCGTCTGTATGCAGCGTCTTTTCAAGCAGAACATCGCGCCCTCGCAGCAGACGCACCACCACTTTGGCGTTCTTTATCGGCTCATATCGCTTGGGGCTGCTTGCCATCAGGTTCTTAATACGGCGGCGCACTATCCCCTTGAACTTCACCACATCCCCGGGACGATAGACGGGTCTGTCGGTCATAAAGTAGAGCCGCGCATCAGGCTCATGCTTTGTCTCATCCAGAAACATCCTTCTTCGCCAGCGCCGCTGCCCTGCCCCTGTTCGCCCTTCGTTTTCAACCTCACCTGTATTGCTCCACTTTATGCGTTTTCTTCTCACGCACACATAGCCGATGAGTTTTTCGCCCACCAGCCAGATGTTCTCATCATCCCTTAAGTTTCCGCGGTAGAGACCTTTCTTGTCGGTTTTGCCGTCGTATTCCGCGTCATAGTAGTAATCCTTACGATAATAGGACAGGATGCGGTGATGTGGGAGGGGAATACCGTCGCTGTTCGCGGCAACGAGAATGGGAGCATCTTCGTTTTCTACTATGACTGCGTTCCAGTCGGTGACGCAGACAGGCAGCGCACCGCCTAGACCATCTGCTTCAACCTCCAGAACATACCATCCGGGTTTGACCTTAAGCACATCTTTCTGCCCCACCTTTTTGTCCACAAATCCGTCGGTGTCGTGAATTGTTCCGCTGACAACCGCCTCACCGCGCTCCGCTTTCTCCCATCCTTTGACCAACTCGCGCAAAACATCATCCAAATCCGCAGGAAAAGGACGCTTCTTCAACGCTTCTATGCGCTTCTGCTTTTCCTTATCGGAAAGAGTGGTCTCCTTCATTATCTCTGTAATGCTTTTCTGACGGAAACGCTCCAGAATCTCGCTGACCGTGGTTTTCGGGAAATTGAGAAGCGGTCTGATACGCCATTTTATCTCCTTCTGTCCCACCGCTTTCACTGTGAAGCAGATGTATGGTCCTGAAAGCAGAGACGCTTCCACTTGGAGGCGTGGGACTTTAAGGAGCGCCACTGCGGTTTTGATGCGCTCTTTTGCTGTGGGATGGATGTGAGAAGAGAGCATTTTTTGGAGGAGGTTAAGTTGAGCAGGCGTTCGCTCTGGCGGCTGGGTGGTGAGGGCTGAGCGTGAGGCGGCGCGGAGAAAGCGGATGGTGTCGCGCTGCCAAGGGAACTTCAGGTCGTCGGCAAGAAAATTGGCTGCGTCAAGCCGCTTCGGCTCGTCCCATTCATCTGCGAGCACCTGTGCTGCTACCGCCTTCAACCTCAAATACGCCGTCCCACCCTTGGCGCAGGCGATTCTGTAGAACGCCGCTGCTTTGCTGAACCACCCACACCATAGCAGCCAGTTCCCGAACCGCTCCGCATCCTTCGCCGTCAGAACACTTCTTAAACCACCCACCGCCTCGTAAAGGTTATTTACAAACCGCGAGTCTGACCCTCCTATCAGTATGTGTCTTGTTCTTTGCCCTTCTTTCGCTTTGGGATGCCCCTTCGCAATCCAGCCAATCACATCAATACGCTTCCTCTCCTTGCGCTCCCGATGCGCGAGGGAATCTAACAGTTCTGCATCGTCTTTTGTGAAGATTTCAAGCGAGCCGGTTATGGCGTATGCGCAATCAAGAAAGCGTCGCAGATAAGAGAGCGTTTTCTCATCTTCGTTGGGGAAGTATGTGTTGCGCGTGATGACGATTTCGGCAAGGATTCTTGGACGCAGCAATGTTTGTGGATTGCGTTTGAGCAGGTTTTCAAGATGGCGCAACGCCTCTTTGGGCTTCTTTCCTCTCAACTTGTGGTAAGCGGCTATATCGGCGACATCCTTCTCCGTAAGTCCCAGCACATCCAACTTGACTGGTAAATGGTTCCAAGCAAGCGTCTTACCGACCTCATAGGGCAGTTTGATTTTCTGTTTTGGGGGGAGCGCTTTATCTGCGAGCAGCGCTTTGGGCACGGCAACCTGAAACGGCGGCAGATAACGCTTCAGCGCATCAAAAAGCGCTTTGGCTTGCTTTGCCTGCTCCGATTTCGGGTGGAACATCAGGATGTTGTTTGCGTGGAAGAACGCCTCATATACGAGTCCTGCTTTTTGAAAAGCGTGTGCTTTTCGCAACTCTTCTGTTGCAGTTCCCACATTCAAATAGTAGCCACCGCGTTCTCCGCCGGTTTCCACCCCTACAACTGCCGTCTCTGGGCAGGAAGAGGCGGTGTAGATATGGCTCCAGATGTAAGCGTCGCGAAATGAGGAGTAGATGCTAATCTGCGGCGCACTTGTGCTTCTGCGGGGATACCAATATCTGAGCCAGTCCCAAGGCACACATGTAGGTAGTGGAGCAGAGCCGAATAGGATTTTCTGAACAAGAAACTCCTGTGCCTGCTCACAGGAGACCCAAGGGGAAGTGTCCTTCTGCGGACCACCTGCAGGGAGAAGGGCAACGGCGGAGACCACAAGCAGGAGTGGTAGCAACCAGCGCATTACGACACCCTCCTGAAATTGCCATCTCTGCATACACAATAGCACAGAATTGCCATATTGTCAAGTCTCTTTCAGGATGGCGGCAAAATTTTCCCAAAATGTCCTGTCTGAGTTGGCGTAGCCTGTGGCGTGGTGACGCGCCTTACTGGCGGAGGTAGACGGTTTGAGTGGGGAAGGCGATTTCCACACCGAGGCGTTCCATCTCTTCCATAATTTTGAGGTTCACATCTTCGCGAACGGCAAGATATTCGTCCCAGTTTGTGGTTTTGGTGAAGTAGTAGACGAAGATTTGTAGGGCGTAATCACCGAAGTCGCGGAAGCGGACAATCCAGAAGTTCTGGTCAACGCCGTGATGTGTTTTGAGGATGTTGCGGATGGAGTCAAGCGCTTGACGCATCTTTGAAGGTGAGGTGGAGTATCCGAGCCCGAGGGTGAATTTGACGCGGCGGATGGGCATTTTTGACCAGTTCTCAATGGCGGCGTCCGCAAGTTTCGCGTTCGGCACCGTTATCAGTGATTTTGCAAATGTTCTGATGCGCGTTGAACGCAGTCCCACCTCCTCAACAACGCCTTCTATGTCCTTGGTCTGAATCCAGTCGCCGATGGAGAACGGACGGTCAACGAAGATGGCGATAGAGCCGAAGAGGTTGCCGAGGGTCTCCTTCGCGGCTAATGCTACCGCCAGACCGCCCACACCCAATCCTGCGAGCAGTCCTGAGACCGAATAGCCAAGGTTTTGAAGGATAAGGACAAAAGCGATGACAGCAATGAAGAGTTTAATCGCCTTTCTGATAACGGAGAGGAGTTGTTTATCAAAGCGGGTCTCGGTCTTTTTCGCCGCTTCGGAGAGGGACTTTGTGACGGCGTCTGTGAGTCTGAAGGCAGCCCAGACACCGATAACGGCGAAGACGACCTTGAAAGCCGCAACGAGGATGTGTGCCCATTCAGGGCGGATTGGAAGTGACATCACTGCCCCTAGCAGTCCGCCGACGACGACCGCCACACACACCGGACGCTCAAACGCTCTTATGAGACCTTCGTCAAACTTAGTGCGTGTTTTCTCCGCCCATTTTATCAGCCGCCCAAACAAACGCTTCAATATCCGCCTCGCAGCGACCCCGCCCAGAATCCATAAAAACGCCACCAGATACTGCTCAACCGTTATTCCAGCAAGTCTTAAATCAAGAAACCAACGCAGCCATTCCATATGGCACCGCTTATAAAGGCTCCATCAATATATTCGGTTGCGGAGCCCTCTATTTGGGCGCCCAGGTCAACTCAACCCAGTCCACCGATGGAGTTTTTGTGGTGTCGTTTGTTGAAAGGTCAAGCCGCACCCGCAGTTCAGGATATGTGCTTGTGTCAAGTCCGCTTAAGTCAATTTCTGTTTGAGCAGAAGCATCAAACCCTGACGAGTTGCCGTTAAGGTCTGTATCAGGCACGGGAACCCAGTCCCCGATATTGCTGTCATAGTAAAGAACCTGTATCTTGACCGATGTATCTTGTGGGATGTCAGCGCCCCAGCGGACTTTCTCCCATTCCCAGTCGGAAGGCATCTGCGGGATGACCTCCCACAAGACGGCGTATCCTGATGTGTAATAGGAATCAACGAAGGTGACGCGGAGGTCAAGGTCGTTGATGCTCTGCTGCTGCCAGGTGGAGCCGCCGTCTGTGGAGATTAGCAGAGCACCGTTGGTGTAGGGGTCGTTATCCCCAGCACGCAGTTTGAAGGTCGCAGGGGAGTGTAAAACCACCACATAATCACCTGCGGATAGGTCTTTGCTGAAGGAGAAGGAGCGCCACGCGGAAGGCCACGGCACAAAGTCTATTATGCAGACAGATGATGCCACCAACTTGTCAGGCATGCCGTTTGCGTCCAGAGTGTATATTTCGGCATAGATAGGTTGCGGATTTGAGGTGTAATCCACATTCCGAATGCGAATATCTAACTTAAACAACCGCCCACCTGATGTGGTGAATGTCTGTGCAAGCCACCTATTGCCTTCCAGCGTTTCACCGTAAATGTTTGGCCAGGTTGAGACGATTCTTGGGTCGTTATGTGCCTGCTCGGGGCTCAGACGAAGTAGGGACGCGAAGGCAGCAGTGTTCTGCCTGTCGGCGATTCCGCCTGGGTTGTGGAAGTGTTCAAGAAAGCGGGTTGTGAAAACAGTGATTGACAGTGTGGCGGTTGCTCTGCGCCCTTCGGCATCGGTCACTTCCACATCAAATGTGTAGGTGTCGCCGCCTGTGCCGACTTCGGGGGTTCCGGATATTGTGCCGTCCGATTCAAGTGAGACGCCGGAAGGCAAGGAGCCGCCAACGCGTTGCCAACTGTAAGGTGGGGTGCCATTTTCAGCCTCCAGTTGCGCCGAATATGTGAACCGCTCAAACCCGTCGGGCAGCGTCGTTGTTGTCACCTGAAAGCGCAGAATTTTGAGCGTCACCTGCTTGCTTGCCGTATCACCGTTAACTATGTCATCCACCTGCACGGTGAAGGTGTATGTTCCCTCATCGCCCACGGATGGGGTGCCATAAATGCGTCCGTTTGCTTCCAGAGTCAGCGGTGGTGTTGCGCCGCTCCACGACCATTGGAATTGACCTGACCCCCCTGTCGCGGTAAGCGTGAAGTCATAATCCTCACCCACATGAGCGTCAGGCAACTGGTCCTGCGTGCTTATTACGAGGTCTTCCCAGACCTTTATCGCCAGTTTCTTGGAGGCGGTTTCGGTTCCACCCTGCTCCGTTGCCGTAACAGTGAAGGTGAAATCGCCTTCCTGAGTAGGACTGCCTGTTATCTGCCCGTCTGGAGAAAGGTCAAGTCCTGGAGGCGTGTTGCCAGACCACGACCAAGTGTAGGACCCTGTTCCACCCACCGCCTCTAACTGCGCAGGTCCGTATGACTCTCCCACTGTGCCGTCAGGAAGGGATGTTGTTGTCACCGCAATGTTGCCAATATGCAGAGTGAAGGTTTTCTGGTCTGTAGCGCCTCCGTTTTCCTGAACCTCAACTGTGAAGGTGTAATCACCAGTCTGGTCTGCGGTGCCGTGCAGTGTTCCGTCGGTCTCAAGAGTGAACCCTTGAGGCAGGGAGCCATCCACAACACTCCATTGATATGGGGTTGTTCCGCCGACCGCCTCTAATTGCACAGAGTAAGCCACATTGACCGCCCCGTCAGGCAGAACTTCCGTCGTTATCATTACAACTTTAATGAGAAGCGACAAAGTTTTTTGGTCTTGTCTGCCTTTTGAGTCGGTTACCGTGACGGTTATGTCAAATGTGCCGCTTTCTGTGGGGGTGCCGCTTATGTATCCCGTTGATGAGTTGCAAACCAGACCGCTGGGTAGACCTGCTGCCGCCCAAGTGTATGGAGGCGTGCCACTTTCGGCTGTCAGCACGGCTTCATAAGATTCTCCCTGCACACCGTCAGGAAGGGTGTCTGTTACCACCCTGGGGGTCGGAACGGACTTCTTTGCTTTGCTACTTTTATTGGTAAGCCACAGCGCAAGCGCTATGGTGACGGGATGCCCGCATCCGCACAAAAAAAGTCCCAATACAGCCGCCGCAGCCCACCTCATCACTTACCCTCCTTCTTCACAGGCTTGCTCTGCGACTCCTTCCCGGAAGGCTTGCTGTCTTCAGATTTCTCTTTTTGTTTCTCGTTCGGAGCGGGAACTTTTGGACTGACCGCGGGCTTCTTCTTATCTTTCTTTTGTGGCGGCGTCTTTTCGCCGGGCTTGGGAGCGGGCTGTTTCACAGGGGATTTTTTATGTGGCTTCTGCTTTTTCTTTCCCGTTTCCTTCTTTTGTCGCTGCTTCTGTTGCGGAACCGAGCGTTCTTCTCCGAATCTAACGAGGACATTGTCAAAGCGCTTGACATCGTAGTCAACCACAAACGGCACAATAGGGAATAGGACGATAAGGTACGGGTGGAATGCGAAATGCGTTTTCAGTTTGATGGTCTTTTCTTCGCCTTCATAGCGGACGCGGACGGTATAGGTGCGTTCCTTATCAAGGATAAGTTTAACAGGGGTAGTAAGGGATGACTGGGACGAGAACAGAAGAAACTGTTTATCCCCTTTTATAGCGGCGATGGAAGAAAGGGGGGTGAGTCCTTCCACAGAGACGGTTGCACCGGGTGGGTCAGAGTTGACAAGCACCTCTTG